>JAIEMG010000005.1 GCA_019752375.1 Gemmataceae bacterium
CGGGGTGATTCCCGTTTTTTGCCCACTATCTGGCCGTTTTGATGGCCAAAGTGGGAGCCCGTAGGACTTTTTCAGCCTTCTCCTCAGAGCCCGGTAACGAGGGACCTCCGTCCAACCAGGGTTCTCTACAAAGCTGGTCAGACATGCTCTGTAGAAAGCCACGCTTCGGGCACCGTACGGTTGCGGCCGGCACAGCCGGCCCTACAAAAACTTGGGCCTGTGGGGCCGGCTGCCGGCCGTGGTTCGATCTTGCAGCCCACGATAGGGTCGATGCAGAGGACCGTCCAGCGATGCGAAGGTTGTGGCGAGCGTTGATTCGTTTTCTGGCCGGCGAGTCCGGGCTGTCCAAGGTGGACTACGCGATCCTGGCGGGGTTAGTCGTGGTCATCGTGCTGACGGCTTACTTTACCATTGGATCCATTTACTTCCGCTGAGGCAGCCGCTCAGAAGCCGTTGCCGCCCGGTCCCTCGCGTTCGATCTGGTCGAGAACGGCCTGAATGGCGGCCAAGTCCCCTTGCGCTCGCGCTTCATAGGTTCGGCTGATGTACTGGTTCTTTGGATTGGGAATGGAGCAGCTGAACTTCGTTTCGCCGTTCTCGCCGATCGTTTCCAACCGTCGCCACTTCACCCCCCGTGCCGAGAGCTGAGCCAGCGCTTGCTCGTAACTGCCCACGCGCGGGCTGGCGCCCGAGACGCCGCGAGCCACCGGCACAACCGTTGCTGACTCCGCGGGACGCGCGATCGGTGGGGAAAGGGTTGGCGGCGTCGAAACCGTGCCCACCGCTCCTGTGGTGATGCGAAGGTCGTTGCCACCGGTCAGCGGCTTGGGAGGGCCGCCCGCCAAAGCCGCGTTGCCCGCCGTCGAACTGGCGACGGGAATCGGCGGGACCTTGTCCACCGGCACCGGCGGCGCCAGGATGCTGCCACCCGCAGCGGGAGCGGCAGGACCACCCACCAGGGGGTCGCCGGAACGTGCGTCGCCCGGCCGGCGGTCGTTGTGGGCGCAACCGATCAAGACAACAGCGACGAAGGGCGAAGAGATCAATGGAATCAACGGCCGAAACCAGCCGTTTGCTTGTCTCCTCTTGCCCATTTTGCCGTCTGGACTCTGCATGAACATCTTGACCTACCTTCCGCGGCCAATAAAGTGAGCGGTTTACTGACCGGCGGCAGGTGTATAGCGCAGGCGCGGGGAACTTGCAATGGCAGCTTTTCGCATCGCAGTCATCGGCGGAGACGGCATTGGACCGGAGGTCATCGAGCAGGCTATTCGCGTGGCCGATGCTGCCTTGCGCCACGACAAGGCGCCTGTTGAGTGGAACCGCTTGCCGTGGAGCTCCGCTTTCTACAAGCAGCACGGCACCATGGTCCCGCCCGACGGCTGGGACTTGCTGCGCAAGCACGACGCGGTCCTTTTCGGCGCCGTCGGCACGCCGGATTTGCCGGATACGGTGACGGTCCAGGGCCTGATCTTGCCGATGCGACGGAAGTTCGATCAGTACGTCAACCTGCGGCCGGCTTACCTCTTCGATGGCGTGCCCTGTCCGCTTTGCGACCACGATCCCCAGACTGGGGCCTTGCGTCCGAAGAAGCCCGGATCGATCGACATGCTCGTCTACCGGGAAAACACGGAAGGCGAATATGCCCCCATTGGCGGCCGGCTGTACGAAGGAGCCGCCAACGACGTCGCCGTGCAGACCAGCGTCTTCACGCGCCGCGGCTGCGAGCGCATCATGCGTGCCGCGTTCGAGGGTGCTCGCACGCGCCGCCGCAAGGTCACGTCCATCACCAAATCGAATGCAATGGGGTTCAGCATGGTGCTCTGGGACGATGTGTTCCGCGCCGTTGCCAAGGACTATCCCGATGTGCAGAGCAATTCGCTTCTGGTGGATGCGGCGGCGATGGATTTCGTGCGCAAGCCGGAAGCGTTCGACGTGGTGGTCGCCAGCAACCTGTTCGGCGACATTCTCACCGACTTGAGCGCCATCATCACGGGCAGCATGGGGTTGGCGGCCAGCGGCAACATCAATCCCGACCGCACCGCGCCGAGCATGTTCGAACCCGTTCACGGCAGTGCCCCAGACATTGCCGGGAAACGAATGGCGAACCCGCTGGCGGCCATACTTTCCGTCGGGCTGTTGTTCGATCATCTGAAATTGGCGACGAGTGCAGATGCTCTGCGGCGTGCCGTGGCGTCGGTCCTGAAGGCCGGCAAACCGCGCACGCCCGACCTCGGAGGCAACGCAACGACGAGCGAGGTGGCAGACGCAGTGGTGGCGGCGCTCTAGGAAATGAAAAGCAAGGGAAGTGATGCGAGGCGGGGCGTGAGTCTATCGAGAAATGTGGATGGATTCACGCCCCGCGGCTGACACGATGATTCGATTCTACTTGCCCTGCTTCTCGAGGGCGGTTCGGATCGCGCCGAGCTGCGAGCAGGCCAGGCCAATCAGCATGGCATTCACTGCCAGCAACCCGATGATGATGTAGAGATAGCGGTCGTAGTTCGCAAAAACAACGTCCCAATTCGTCACGAAGACCTGTTGTGCGGGCCCCGGCAGCATCTCGTGTGTTTGGGCCAGGCTCGGTGAGGCGGACAGCACCAATCCCGCAAGCGCCAACATCCATTGTTTCATGATCGTTTACCTTTCGTTCCCCGGCTTCGTCTAGACGACAATCTGTGGCCCGGACCATCAAGGCCAACATCACGGGCAAGTGTAGCGGATATCTTCATGGGGTCAAACGTAGAACTTTCCGATTTTTACCGCAAGGCGCCGCTGGAACGATGGCCCCTGTCGCAGGGCTGTCACTCCGAAGTTGGCGTTGGTGGTAGAATGAATCGGTCATGGAACCCATCAATCTCGACAACAACGCCACCACGCCGCTGTTGCCCACGGTCTGGGAGGCGATGACGCCTTACTTCACGCAGGTCCACGGCAACCCGGCCAGCCCTCATGCATTTGGCCGAAAAGCACGGCAAGCGCTTGAAGATGCACGCGAATGCGTTGCCGAAAGACTCGACGCGCATGCCGACGAAGTCGTTTTCACCAGCGGCGCGACCGAGGCGAACAACACGGCCCTGCTCGGCCTGACGGGCGATCCGCCGGGGCACGTCATTGCCAGCCCGATCGAGCATCCCTCCGTGGCCGAGCCGGTGCGTCACCTGGCTTCGTTGGGATGCGCCGTCGACTGGCTGGATGTGGACGCCACCGGCATCGTCAGCGCGGAGTCGCTCCATCCGCGAGTGCGTGCGGATACGCGCTTGATCGCCATCCAGCTGGCCAACCACGAAACCGGCGCTGTGCAGCCAATCCGGCCACTGGCCGGGTCGTTGCCGTGGATTGCCTTTCACTGCGACGCGGTTCAGGCCGCCGGCAAGCTCCCGGTGCGCTTTCACGAACTGGGCGTCACGACGCTGGTCATCAGCGCTCATAAATTTCATGGGCCGAAGGGCATCGGTGCACTGCTCATCAAACGTGGCGTCAAGCTAAGGCCAATGTTTCGAGGAGGCCATCAGCAGCAAGGCCGGCGTCCCGGTACGGAACCCGTAGCGCTGGCCGTCGGACTCGCCCGGGCACTGGAACTGGCGCATCGGGAAGCGGACACACGGCGCGATCGCGTGCAGCGTCTTCGCCGGCTGTTCCTGGAGCAGTTGCAAGCCGCGGCACCGATCATCCTGAACGGTCCCGCCGAGGGCGGGGTGCCGCATACGCTGAACCTCGCGTTTCCCGGCTGTCTCTCGGAGTCGCTGCTGATGAACCTCGACCTGGCCGGCGTTGCCTGTTCCACCGGTTCAGCCTGTTCGAGCGGCTCCCTGCTGCCGTCGCCGGTGCTACAGGCCATGGGCGTCCCGGTGGAGGCCCTGCGGTCGGCGGTGCGTTTCAGCCTCAGCTGCCTGCTGACGGACGCAGAAATCGTGTCAGCGGGGCGGCGCATCGCGGACGTCGTGCGACGGCTGCGTGCCGGGGGCGAGGCGTGAACTCAAAGGTGTGAGACGATCAGAAGGCACCAGGATCGACCACGTTGCCGTCGTTGCGCACACAGATGTTCTGAAAGACCGGCAAGGTGATCGTATAGCGAATGCGATGCACGGCGCCGTCCACGAAGACCGCGTTGAAGCTCAGGTCGTGCGAGGAGCCGAAGCGCCGGTCGCCGAAGTCGCCTTTGCGGTCCTTCATGGGCTCCTGGTAGGCCCAGCGCATGCAGTCCCAATCGACGCCGCTGATGAAGCCCGAGTTGTCGTCCGCTTGCTGCTGGCCGAGCTGGCCGATGTCGAGGCGCTTTTCGCCGACCATCATCGTCACCGACGTGCCATCCGGGAAGTCGCTGCCGATGTTGAGCAGGCCGTTGCCGAAGCGAATGACGGCGCCGTTGAGACAGTTGCCGATGGGGCTGGGGAAGTTGCCTTCGGTGCCGCCATTGGCGGCGTAATCGGTCATGGCACGCAGGCCTTCGCTGCCGTTGATGACCATCGGCCCGCGCCGCGACGGGCAGAACAGGAGCGGGACCGGCGTGGCCCGGACCGCCACGTCGTCCGTGCCGCTCCAGAGGTTTTGCTGCTCGAGGAAGGGCAGGATCTGGTAGCCCCAGCCCCATTCTTGCTGGGGCGCAACCGCGGGCGCGCCGTTGATCATGGTCCGCGACGACATCCACGTGTCGCCGGCGGTCGCCAGACCGCCCAGGGCGTCGTGGTGGACGTGGAAGGCCAGGCCAATCTGCTTGAGGTTGTTGATGCACGAGATGCGGTTGGCCGCCTCGCGCGCCTTCTGCACCGCCGTCATCAGCAGCGCGATCAGAATGGCGATGATGGCGATGACCACCAACAGCTCGATCAGCGAGAACGCGGCTCGCCGGTGCGAGGAACGAATCATGACGCCTCCTCGATGGAAATGCAAACCACCTCGAGCGATTGCATCCGTCACAAGCCCCCCGGCTGGTGACCGTTCGGAAAGTTCGCCTCGCGGAATTCCTTTTCCGTTATTCGCCGGACACCGACGGCGGTCAGGACCAGCCGAGTTCCCTTTTCCCCTTGCTTCTCGTAGGCGATGACGACGGGCTGCGTGGACCCCGGCGTACCCGCTTCCATGTCCACGTTCCAGAGAATGACGTAAGGCTGGCCATCCACGGGCGAGCGGCGCAGCGCTTCGGCGTCGCCCTGGCTTTTCAGGTACGGCAGTAACTCGTCGTCACTGCGCGGCGGGTGTCCCAGCGACTTCGTGGCCTGAGCGTAGGCGCGGGCAATCCGTGCCAGGTTCTGGCCGCGGGTATCCGGCTCCACCGTGGACGGAGCCGAGGCGCAGCCCAAGCCGATCGCGCAGAGGAGCACCAGTGCAACCGTTTCTCGGCCTGCGAAAGCAAGCATGCCAACGGCCTGCGGCAGAAGAGGAACTGGTCTGACCAGATTGGCGAATGAATGCAGTATAGCCAGCGTTTGCGACGGGGACAATCAGTTTCGGCGTGCCGCGGTGCTGGGGACAACGGTCGTCGAAAACCGACCTACGGCGCACTCGTCCCTTGCTGTCGCACATGCCACGAGCGACATCCGCCCACTGGCGACGCCGTCGCCAGTCGTGACTAATGGGTATGCAGAGCGAAGGATGGGGCCGTGAAGCTGATGTTCACAAGTTCTCTGGAAAATAGCAGTTCCGGCGCCGGCTTCGGGTGGCACGAACTTTGCTTTCTCGTTCTGGCAAGCCATCACTGGGCGTGTTATGGTAGCTGAAGCCGGTTTCGCGATCGGGGAGCCCATGCCGAGTTTTACGCAGCCGTGGTATCTGCTTCTGTTGCTGCTCGTGCCGCTGGTGGTGCGACGCTGGATGCAACTGTCGCGCCCCGCGTTGCGCTATCCAGATACGGCCCTGCTCGCCACGTTGCCCTCCGGGCGCAGCAAGTGGGCGCACTGGGCCGGCATCGGCATGCGGGCCGGCGCGTTGGCCGCATTGGTCATCGCCCTGGCTGGCCCCCGGCTGCCGGACGATCGTCGACGCATCCCGACCGAGGGAATCGCCATCGAGCTGGTCGTGGACGTCAGCGGCAGCATGGCGGAGACGGACTTCGAATGGCAGGGCGAACGCATCGCACGGCTTGAAGCGGTCAAGCGTGCCTTTCGGCTCTTCGTCTCCGGCGGCGAAGGCCCGGATGGCCAGCGCCTGGAAGGCCGGCCCGACGACCTGATCGGGATGCAGGCGTTTGCGGCCCGCCCCGAGGGTTCCTGTCCGTTGACGCTCAGCCACTCCGTGCTGTTGCGCCTGCTGGACCGCGAGAAGCCGCGCAGTATTCCGGGCGAGTGCGAAACCAACATCAGCGACGCACTGGTCGTCAGCCTGGAACGGCTCCGCGGCGCACCGTCGAAGCGCAGGGTCCTCGTACTGCTTTCGGACGGTGAACACAATGTTCCCGACCCCCGTTCCGGCATGACGCCTCGCCAGGCCGCCCAACTCGGCGCCAACCTGCACATTCCGGCCTACACGATCGACGCGGGCGGCGAGACGACCAGCAGTTCCCTGGAGCCGGCGTCCAAGGACGCAGCGGTCAACCGCGAGGCCGGCATCAAGACGCTGCAAGAGGTAGCAAAGATCACCGGCGGCCATTATTTCCAGGCGCGCGACACGCGCAGCCTGCTCGACGTCTGCCGCAAGATCGATCGCATGGAACGCGAGCGCATTCTGAGCTTTCAACGCCACCGTCACTTTGAGCTGTTCTCCTGGACGGCGCTGCTGTCCTTCGTGCTGCTCGTCGGCGTGGCCGGCATGGAGATGACGTACTGGCAACGATTGCCGTAGCCGAATACGACGAAACCGGAACTCCGTAAATCGACAACGCTCCTTTGCAGTTGGAGTTGCCGTGAAATGACGAATGACGAAGCCCGAATGACGAAGCCCCAACGAGGTACGGCACCGCGTGTTTTGGTCCTTGGGGATTGGTCATTGATTCGTCATTCGGGCTTCGTCATTCGTCATTGCTCCCAACGCGGGAGAGCGAAGTAGCGTTGTAAGAGTAGGGTCCCCCTCCATGATCGCGATTACTTGTCCCCGTTGCGGCTTGAGCCGTGAAGTGCCCGAGACGTACCAGGGCAAGCCCGTCAAATGTCCTCGCTGCGCTTTCATCTGCGGCGTACCGTCGTCGCAGCCTTCGAAGTCGCTTCCACTTCCCAAGCTGGAACAGAAGCCCAAGGTACTGCCTCGGCGACGCCCGATCGGCCTGGCAATCGGAATCGCGGTGGCATTCGTCGGTATTGCGACGGCTTCCTATTTCGTCTTTCTGGTAGACGAAAAGCCTCCGGAAAAGCCGGACGAGCCGAAACCGGTCGCAAAGGTGGTGTCGAAGAAGAGCAATGACGAGCCCACGGCGTTCGACACGAGATCGCAGGAAGACCCGGCCAAAAAGAAGGAAGAAGACCTGAAGAAAAAGGAAGCGGACCGGCTGGCAAAGGAAGCCGCCGAACGCGCCCGCAAGGAAGAAGAGCGCCGCGCCCTGGAAGAGAAGAAGGAGCGCGAACGCCACGAGCAGCTGGCACGCGAGGAAAAGGAGCGGAAGGAGAAGCTCGCCAAGGAGGAGGCAGCCCGGCTGCTGTTCGAGAAGCGCAATCCCAAGCTGGCCGCATCGCTGGAAGAAGTGGACACCGCACCGGACAAGTTCAACGGCAAACGGTTGTACTTCGACGACGTGCGCTTGAAGTTCAGCGCCATCGACAAGGTGAAGGACATCAACCGCTACACCCTGGGCGTCACCAGCTCGCGCGGCAAGTATTTCTCGCGCGTGCCACTGGGCAGCCTCTTCTTCTCGGCGAGCGATCAAATGGTCCGAGACATTCAGAAGGAGGAGGCGCTGTTCGAGCAGTTTCCCAAGGTACGGCTGTATTGCGAGATGCAGATGTTCGAGCGCAAGACCGGATCGCGGCCGCTGCCGGAGGGCCGTATCTTCAAGATCGAAATTTATAACCGGGTCGGCAACGTGGTCCGTACCTGGGAAGAGCCTGAAGAATAGGTTCGCCGTTCCAAAAGGGGGCAGGCTGGCGAGCGGGGCGTGGGTAAGCCCCGGGTTGGCGATACAACCGGGGCGTTAACA
>JAIEMG010000345.1 GCA_019752375.1 Gemmataceae bacterium
TGAGCGACCGGAGTTCTTCGAGACCTTGAAGAACTCCGGTCGCTCACGCTCCCGGCTCGCCACGAAAGTGCGGTTTTCTACAAAGCATGCCCGACCCCATTGGGAAGACGCTCAACGCACCGAAACCGGCTGGCCGCAACGGCTCGACTCCAGCGCGGCTTCGACCGTGGCGAAGATCGCGAGGCTAGTGCGCGCGTTCATGATGGTATCGCCGTCGCAATCGATGGCCTGCGCGAAGTTCTCGGCCAGGCAAAAGTCATTGTCGTTCGCAACGCGGCGCTGGCGGGCTTCCGGGGCCGGCTGATTGCGATAGTAGATGCCCACCTCGGGGCACGATTCGTTCAGCACCATCGCGCCTTCGCTTCCCAGCACACGGACCTTGATCTGCCCCCCGCTGGGATGACTTGCCAGCCCAATGCGGCCCAGCGCCACCGATCCGAGCACGCCGCCCTCCATTTCGAGCGTCAGGCTGGCCAGGTCCTCGATGCCGTTGTCGGCATAGAGTTGATGGAAGTGTGCCGTCGCGCGGGCGAACACTCGCCGTACCGCTGCTCCCGTGAGCATGTCGAGATAGCCGAGCGGATAGATGCCCTCGATGGCCAGCTCGCCCATCGGTTCTTTCCCCAGTCCGCCGTCGGCTCCGTCCACGTGGGCGGCGATCTGGTGGGCGTGCCAGTCGAGCGGCGGATAACCCGGCGCACGCGAACCCTTCGGAACGCCCGCATCCTTGGCGAAGTAGAAATCGATGTGGACTGCGCGGACCTGGCCCACCGCACCGGACTCGATTTGCCGACGCGCCTGGCGCACGGCGGGCACGAAGTTGCGGTTCCACATCAGGAACTTCACCCGCGTGCGTGCGATCGCTTCCACCAGTCGCTCCGCCTCGCTCCGGGAGGTCGACAGCGGCTTGTCCTGCACGACATGCTTGCCGGCTAGGGCGGCACGCACGCTGAGGTCCACGTGCCGCTTCGCTTCCGGACTCACGATCGCCACCTCGGCCCCGAAGTCGTGCAGGGCGCGCTCCACGTCGCGGACGTAAGGGATGTGGTTCGCGTCGGCAAATTGTTGATTGCGTTCGTGCGCCCAGGCCGGCACATGCGGATCGTCCGCCACCACGACCAGCTCGAAGCGCGGATGGGACGCCATGCCGCGTGCGACGTAGTCGTGTTTGACCGCGCTCAGGACGGCGGCGCGAAATGTACGAGGCGAGCCCATATCACCGCACCTCTTCCGGCACGACGGCTTGCCGCGTCCGAAGTGACAACTCGACCGCATCCCAAACCGCAAACACCTGGCGCCACGCCGTCCGATCCATCGACAGGTCGCGGCCCTGGTTCAGCGCGTCGATGAACTCCTGGATGGCCAGGCACCAGGGGATTACGCCCTCCTCGGCACGGACCGCCCGTGCAGAACGGTCCCGCAAGAGCATCTGCATGTTCGCATGGTCATCCGCATAGGCTGCCCCACGCGAGCCGATGACGGAAAGCGATCCATAGCTCTCGCCGATCCCGCCGGCGTAATCGAGCAGCGCCATGCCGCCGCCGGCAAACCCCAGATGCAGGTGCAAGGTTCCCGGTCCCTGCTCGACGGCGTAGACAAGGTTTGGCGGCCGGCCGAAGTATCCGTTCACCAGCTCCAGGTCGCCCAAGGGCGCGTTTCGCATGTCCAGGGAGTCGGCCCAGCGATGCACGCGAACCAGGCCGGGTTCGCCGAGCTTTCCAGCGTCCAGCTGCTGCTGGATCAGTTGCCGGGAAGGCAAATAGCGCTGGAGGTTGACCATGGCAAGGCAGGCGCCGTCGCTGATCGCACGGACGTGGAGCGCCTGCAAGCGCTGCTTGGACAAACACTCGGCGGCGAGAAGCACGGGCCGGCCAGCGAGCAGAAAACGGTCCAGGGGCGAATCATCGCGAATGGGGGATCCGAAGAACACCGCCGCATCACATGTCGAGAGGAGGGCGTCCACCGCATGGGCGCGTTCCGAGCAGAGTTCCGCTCCGCGCAGCCGGGGCGCAATCTCCTGATGACAGGGTTCATCCACGCCAAAGACCGCCAGGCGAAGCATGCCGCCATATCCCCCTTTGACGGGAACCGTCTGTAGCCGCAGGCTTCAGCCTGCGGAGTGAAGTGTACCGTACCTGCGACGCCCTTCCGCAGGCGAAAGCCTGTGGCTACAGACGTTGCGCGGATCCTTCCACGGAATGCAGCGCTGTAGAACTACTAACTGCAACAAGTGGGATCACGCGACACTACATTTCAGTGTTATAGCCCGACGCGCCGGCGAGGGACAAATTCTCCCTCGCTCGCGCGTCGGGCTAACGGGTGTGGCACAGCGCATGAAACGGGGCGAAGGAATTTCATTCCTTCGCCCCTGTGCGATTCGGTTTGCTTCGTCCTACCTTTACTTCGGCATGCGATTGAGGGTTTCGCGTGCCTGGCGGGTCAGCTGAGCGCCGCCGGCGCCCTTGGCGATCGTTTCCACGAGCTGGCGAGCTTCCGGAGTGCCGAGGTCTTCGAGCACTTCCAGGGCACGCAGCGAACGGAGCAGGTCCGGAGGCGGCGCTGCGGCGTTCACCAGCCGGGCCAGCAGGCGTTCGATCCGCATCTGCGTTTCCAGGCCCGGCTTCTCGTCCAGCACCTTTTGCAGAGCGTCGGCAGCCAGCTCGCCGAGCTTTTCCAGTTCGTCGGTCGCCTTCTGGCGGACGGCAAACGGCTTGTCGCCTTCCAGATCCAGGATGAGCTGCTTGACCTGCTCGGCATTCGGCGGGGTGACGGCCTTGACGCGTTCGGCCAGGAACGTCACCGACTTCGGTGCAGCGCTCAGCGCCCGGATGGCGGCGTCGGCGACCTTGGCGTCATCGGCGGACAGGTCCTTCCACAGCGTCTCGGTGCGATTGGCGTCCAGCTCCACCGGGGCCGGCTTCTCTTCCTTGTTGACGTCCGCGACGTTCCAGACCAGGGCAGTGGTGTCGCTGCTGCCGGAGACCAGGGTCTTGCCGTCCGTCGCCAGCGCCAGGCCGCTGATCGGGCCTTGGTGTCCCCTGAACTGGGCCAGTTCCTTGCCGGTCCGCACGCTGAAACAGTGGACGACTTGATCGTGGCCGGCGCCGATCAGGGTGCGGCCATCGGGCGAGTAGGCCAGCACCACGAAGGGCTGGGTGTTGGTCTTGAAATTGAAGCGCTCCTTGGCGGAGGCCGCTTCCCACAGCGAGATGGTGCCGTCGTTGTTCACGGTGGCGATGGATCGGCCGTTGGGCGAAAAGGCCAGGTTGGTGGCGCCGCGAGCGCCGGTGTCGATCTTGCGCATCAGCTTGCCGGTCGAGACGTCGTAGACCTCGATGGAGCCAACGGGACGGGCCGGAACAGCGGCTGCCCGGCCATTGAACATCTGCTGTCCGGCGCCGAGGGTGGCGAGGGCCGTGCCGTCGGGCGAGAAGACCATCGGGTTGCTGTAGCCGCCGCCGACGAAGAAGATGCCGCCGTTGGGGTTCGGCGGGGGCGCTTCGCCCATTTGACGCAGTTCCTTGCCCGTGGTGGCTTCGTAGACGCGGATGAGCCAATCGGTGCCGCGGACGGCGACCTTCTTGCCGTCGGCCGAGATCGCCACGCTGCTGGCGCCGACGCGACCGAAGCCGGCGTTGTTCCCCTGGCCAGCAGCCTTCCAGTCCTTGATCTCCTTGCCGTTCTTGACGTCGAAGGTGCGGATGGAGCCGTCATTGCCGGACAGCGCCATCGTCTGGCCATCGGCGGAAAAGACGGCGAAGGTTGAACCGGCCGGCAACTCGAACTTGCGTACTTCCTGCCCCTTGGCGATGTCCCAGATGTGGACGGTGTTGTCGCCGCCGCGGGTGGCGACCGTCTTGCCGTCGGGCGAGACGCCGAGCGTGGCGACGGTGCCGTGATGGCCGGCCGTCTGGGCGACTTCCTTACCGCTCTCGACTTCCCACTGGCGAATCGTGCTGCCGTTGGTGCCGGCGGCCAGGCGCTTGCCGTCGTGGCTGAAAGCGACATTGTTGATGCCGCCGCCGATGCTTCGGATCACGATGCCATTGACGTTCTGCACTTCGGCCGAGCCGAGCTGGCGCAGCTCCTTGCCGTTGGTCATGTCCCACAGGCGGACGACCTGGTCGTAGCCGCGCGTGGCCAGGACCTTGCCATCCGGGGAGAAGACCAGGCTGGCTGCATAACCGTTCTGAGCGTTGCCGAACGTGTGCTTTTCCTTGTTGGCTTCGATGTCCCAGACATGGATGGTGCCGTCGTTGGCGCCCCAGGCCACTTGCTTGCCGTCGGCGGACAGGGCCATCGACTGGAAGCCGTTCTGTCCGGACTTGATCGGCTCGCCTTCCTTGCCGCTTTCGATGTCGAAGCGCTTGATCAGGCCGGTGACCATGTTGTTTTCGAAGAGCATGGCGCCGGAGTACAGCGTCTTGCCGTCAGGCGTGATGCCCATGGTGTTGCTGCCGTTGCCGCCGAAGAAGACGACCCGGTTGTTGTTATTGGGCTGCTGGCCGAACTTGCGGATCTCCTTGCCGTTCTCCACGTCGAACTGGCGCAGGATCGGGTCGTTGCCCTTGGTGAAGAGGGACTTGCCGTCCGGCGCGAAGAGCATGCCGGAGGTGTAGATCTGTGGATTGGGCTTCCAGTTGCGGATTTCCTTGGCGGCGACCAGGTCCCAGAAGGTAAAGGTGCCGTCGCCGGAGGAGGTGACCAGGACTTTGCGGTCGTGGGAGATGGCCGCGCCGGTCAAGTTGGAGACGGCGCCGTTGAAGGGCATCGCCTGGATCGCGACCTTGCCGGCAGGCGCCACGCCGATGCCGCCAATGCCGCCGTTGCCGGGTTGTTGAACGGCCTTGCCGCAGCGGCGCAGTTCCTTGCCGGTCTCCACGTCCCACACGCGGATGACGCCGTCATGGCTGGCCGTGATCAGTTCCTTGTCGTCCTTGGAGTAGGAGACAAAGAAGACCGCGGCGCCGTGCCGCCAGCGCAGCGTACCGAGGCGGGCCAGGGCGCCGGGGGGCAGTGCATCGCCAAAGGCATCGGCCTTGGCTTCCTTGGAGTCCGCGGATGGCGCCTCGGCGGGCTTGGCCTGGGCGGGTGCCTGGGCCAGGGCGCCTTGCTGGGCGAACCAGCGGCTCCCGGTGCCGATCAGTCCTAAAGCGACCACGAGGGCCGCGGCGAGCTTGATCTTGGTCAACATGGTGCTGAGTGCTCCCTCTGCGAGTGTGACCGCCGAGGCCGCGATGGAGGCGGCCGCGGTGGTCTTGCCGGCCGCGAACAGCATCGCGGCCCGGACGGTGGTATCCACGAGCGCGGCCGACAGGTTCGGCGCCGCGCCATGCGTCAACAACGCGGTCAGCCCGACCGACGACAGGGCCACGCCGCGGCCGGACAGCCGGTCGCGGAGGACTTCGCGGGCGCGCGCCAGCCGGCTCGACATCGAGCCGGACGGGCAACCGATCTCGCGCGCCGCCTGTTCGTTGGTCTTGCCTTCCAGGTAACACAGGACGAGCGGGGTCCGATACTTCTCCGGCAGGCGGTGCAACTCCTCGTCGAGGAGGTCGTGCACTTCCTGGCCATCGGGGGCGTCGGCGGGTTGGTAGGAATGCATGTCGGCGGTCCGGCTTTCGTGAGCGCGACGGCGGGCGGAGGTGGAACGGGCTCGCAGCGCCAGGTGGTAGGCCACCCCGTACAGCCAGCCGGCGATCGAACCGCGCTGCCGAATGGTCGGGGCCTTGCGCGCCAGCACCAGGAAAGCAGCCTGGAACGCGTCCTCCGCATCGTGCGTGTTGCCGAGCACGCGCCGGCAGACGCGAAGCACGAGCGGACCGTGCCGCTGGACGAGGGCCTCAAATGCCGACTCGTCATGGCGGACCACGAAGCTCTCGAGCAGTTCGTCGTCGGTGAGATCGCGATCGCGCGGCAAGCCGATGAGCTTACGCACGTGTCGCAGGACGCAGGTCATTGGTTCGGTCGCCATGCTTACCCGGCTCTCCGGAAGACTTCCCCAGTCTCCACTTCTATAGAGGCACCCGACAGGGGAATAAATGAAAAAACCCGAAAAAGCGCCCGACAGTGATCGAACGTCTATCGGTCGCGAGTCGTGTCGACAATTACCCGAGAGATGACGGGCGGCAAGAGCAGGTCTAACCCGGATTGCACCCACAAGAACCACGGATTGCACGGATAACACGGATAAGACCAAATGGAAAACCCCGTCCGACGCGACGGAACTTGGGTTTGAAGGTTCGCAGAGTATTCGGTGCCCCTTTGAATCCGTGTTATTCCGTGCAATCCGTGGTGGGCGTTTTCGGACTAGAGCCGATACAGCACTCGCGCGTTGTCGCACAGGATCGCCGCGGCCACCTGGTCGGCTTCCCGTGCGGTCAGGTCGCCGTCATCCACCGCATTTTCCAGCGTTTCGCCGAGTATCAGGCGTCCCCATTTCGCGCCGAGGTAGAAAAGCTCCGGAATGAAGTGGGCATCCGACGAGTAGAGGACCTTCCCGGTTGGCGCCAGCTCCAGCAGCTGCGCGACAACGGATTTCATGCCGCCGACACTCAGAAACGGCACCGCCAGGCCAAAGTCGGCATACACCCGCGGATAGACCGACGCCAGGTAGCCCGCTTCGCGAACAAACGGGTAGTTGTGAAGCAGGACGATCGGCACCTGACGACACGCGGGCAGCTCCAGCAGCGGCCGCAAGTGCAGGGGGTTGGCATCGCGCAAGTCCAGGTCCGCATCGCCGAAGCCCGCATGAAACTGAATGGGCAGCCCGTGCCTGGCCGCGGCTTCCAGCGCGTGTCGGAGGACATGGTGAATCACCCCCGCATCGGTCAGCCGCAAACGATTTTGCCGCGGAATCCTGTTGAACCAGCATTCCACATGCTCGGTCGACGCCGTCACCGCGTCGCGCAGCCCGCAGCGATAGGCCGCGATGCTCTTGAACGCCACCACGTCCGCAGGCGGCGGATCCAGTGCCGCCCGAAGCCGATCGTCGAAATCCTGAAACCGCTCGGACGTCGCCAGCAAGTCTTCCGCCAGCGTCTCCAGCCGCAGCAGGCGCCGCACCGGCACGAAGCGCCGATGCCACGCCAGCGGCTGACTCTGCTCCGCCAGGTAACCGTCGTCGAGCAGCATGGTCTCCAGCCTGGCCGCACCGAGACAGCGTTCGGTCAGCGTCTCCGGCCCGAGTTCGCCCCGGCGCGCGACAATCGCTTCTTCCGTGGCATCGCATTCCAGCAGCATCGCCAGGTCGTGCAGGCTGCGGCGATAAAACAACGTCTGCCGGGCGAAGCGCTCGACGAGGATCGGATCGTGCCCCTCGGTAAACGCGGCCGCGAAGGGCATCGTCGCGTCGGGCTTCAGCACGGGATGCGCATGCTGATCGATCGCGGGGATGTGCCAGAGGTCCATGTCTACCTCGCCCCCTGCCGTTCTGGCAGCCCTGTCCACCGCAGGGTAGCAGGGAGACATTGCTGTCTCCCCGCCCCCTAAGAACCGTACGTGACACTTTCGCGTCATACGGCTCGAGCCTTCTCCACGCCCCTCGCGGGACGCGGCGATTCCTCAACTTCTCTGGCCTGCGCAGAGCTGTCGCAGACAAGGCAGATGCACCAGTTCCCTGTTCTGCCAAGCCCGCCGCCCCGCGTATCGCGCAGATATAGCCCCAACCAGCACGCCGAGAATGATTGGCACAGTGAATAGTGATAAAAAGGGGCCGGGAGGTCGGGAGTCCTTTTTCTTCCTGGCGGTACGCGTGGCGGCATCCACCTCGCTCACAGCGGTCCCCCACTGGCAATGATCCACTCCCGCCTGCCGTTCGTGCCACGGCACTTGGGGAGACAGATTGTCCGGGAAATGGGCGGATACCGCATACCGCCGGTTAGGTGAGAGTCTGTCCGGAAAGGGGTCAAGCACGAATGCCATTAACTTAAGCGAGATCTCCGTGGCACGGACATTTCTGTCCGTGCAATTTTCCGACCGCACGGGCAGAAATGTCCGTGCCACGGAGAATTTCATGCTGCTGCTCGCCAAAGTGAAT
>JAIEMG010000238.1 GCA_019752375.1 Gemmataceae bacterium
CATTAATTCATCGAAAAACGCCCCTTTTCGCTCAAAATCTCTGGAAAACACCGGTAGAATCAGCAGTTGCACCCATTGCAAATCCTCGATCGCGAGACCGGCGACCTGGTCCCGGGCGCCGTCCCGCTCCTGAAGGCGTGCGCCCAAGAGGGCATCCGCGAAGTGACCGCGGAACTGATGCAGTCGATGATCGAAATCAAGACAGGCGTGTGCCAGAACGTCACCGAAGTCCGCGACCAGCTGCTGCCGGCGCTGCGCAAGGTCCGCAATATTGCCGGCTCGCTGGGTTACGACCTCGCCATGTCCGGCACGCATCCGTTTCACCGCACCAGCAACAGCGTCGTCTACCCGGCGGAGCGCTACGAGCGGATCATGGATCGGCTGGCGTGGCTGACGTATCAACGGGTCGTCTTTGGCCTGCACGTTCATGTCGGCGTGCCGGGCGGCGACCAGGCGCTGGGCGCCATCAATCAGCTGGTGCAATACTTGCCGCACTTGCTCGCACTGTCGGCCAGCTCGCCGTTCTGGCAAGGCGTGGACACGGGCTTGCAGTCGTGCCGGGCGGCCCTCTATCGCTTGCTGCCCCAGGCCGGCGTGCCCGAGTACTTCAGCCGCTGGAAGGAATTTCGCTCCTACGTCCAGGTGATGAGCGATTGCAAGGCGATCCGTTCGTTCAAAGACATCTACTGGGACATTCGGCCGCGGCCGGACCTGGGCACCATCGAATTCCGCGTCTGCGACATGCCGGCCAACCTGACGACCGTGCTGGCACTCGTTGCCTTGACCCGTTGCCTGGTCGAGAGTAGCTTGCGGCTGCAAGCCGAACGTCCGCAGATGCGCCGCGGCGACGTGCGCCGACTCTGGATCGCCACCGAGAACAAGTGGCTGGCCACGCGCTATGGTCTGGAGGGCATGAACATCCGCACGCCCAGCGGCAAGCGCGGCCAGCTCCGCCAGGACACCGCCAGCCTGATCGAGCGCTTGCTGCCCCTCGCGGACGAGATGGGCGAGCGGCGGTTCCTGTCGCCGTTCCAGTCGCTCGACGCATACGAGACCGGCGCGGCGCGGCAACGGCGCCTGTTCCGCGAGACAGGCGACGGCAAGGCAGTCGTCGCGGACCTGACGCGGAGCTTGGCGGAGGACCTGGCCTGAGGTGGTCGCCGCCAGCTAACGAATGCCCTGTGGGAATGCCGGATGTCGAAGCCCGAATGCCGAATCAAATCCCAATACCCAATGACCAAACGCCTGCATCAATGCTCCTATCATTCGAGTTTCGACCTTGTTCATTGATTCGTCATTCGGGCTTCGACATTCGGCATTCCTCCTCAATGCTCTCCTTTGCAACTTCACGATCGAGGTGAACCGACCGCCATGTGCGAACTGATGGGCATGAGTTTCGCCAAGCCGATTGCAGTCAACTTCTCCATCCGGGAGTTCGCGCTGCGCGGTGAAGAGAATGCCGATGGTTGGGGCCTGGCCTGGTATCCCGACCAGTCCCTGGCGATCGTCAAGGAGCCGGTGAAGTGGCGAGCGAGCGCCTATACCGGCTTTTTGGAAAACTACACGCATCAATCATCGATCACGATCGCGCATGTTCGCCATGGCACCACGGGCGGTCCGCCCACGCACGCCGACACGCATCCGTTCTCCCGCGAGTTGAACGGTTTGGACTACTGCTTCGCACACAACGGCACGATCGTTGGTCCGTTCTGGGAGCTGCCGCTGGGCCGCTTCAAACCCATTGGCAGGACCGACTCCGAACACGTGTTCTGTCACGTCCTGGAAGAAGTCGCGCAGCGCGGCGCTTCGCTGGCGACGGAAGACGACTGGCGCTGGCTGCACGGCAAGCTCCGCGCGCTCAACCGGCAGGGACGCGTCAACTGCCTGTTGTCCGACGGCAAGCGGCTCTTCTGCTATCACGACATCCAGGGTTGGAAGGGCTTGCACTTCTGCAACTTCTGGATACGCGAGAAAGGGCAGCGCCTGGCGGACGCTCAGCTGGGCGTGGACCTGGAGGAGCGAGAGTCCGTCAATCACGGCTTCGTGGTCGCGACGCAACCGCTGAGCAGCAAGGGCTGGCGGAGTTTTCAACCCGGCGAGCTGCTGGTCCTGGAGGACGGCACGGCACGGTTTTCTTCCCAGCGCACGAAATGACCCTGCCCAAAGCCGCGTTCCTGTGGTGAAATCACGGGCATGAAGCGACTTGTCATCGTTGGCGCCGGCATCAGCGGGCTCGCGGCCGCCTTTCGACTTCAGCAGATCGCACCTACCATCGAAATCACGGTCCTGGAGCAGCGCGAACGCGTCGGCGGCAATGCCTGGACGGCGCGGCGCGAGGGCTTCCAGGTCGAGATCGGCCCCAATGGCTTCCTCGACAACAAGCCGACGACGATGGCCCTGTGCCGCGATCTTGGCCTGGGCGAACGCCTGATTGCCGCGACCGAGGCAGCCGGGCGCAACCGCTACCTGTTCGTCGACGGCCGGCTTCGCGCGTTGCCCGGCAGCTTCAAGGCATTCGTGACCAGCGACCTGCTGAGCTGGCGCGGCAAGCTGAACTTCCTCATGGAGCGCTTCCGTGGCCGGGGTCCGGATCGCGATGAATCCGTCGATGCCTTTGCACGGCGGCGCGCCGGCCGCGAGGTGGCCGAGGTCTTCGCCGACGCGCTGGTGACCGGCATCCACGGCGGCGATCCGGCGTTGCTCAGTATCCGTGCCGCCTTTCCACGCATTGCCACTCTCGAAAAACAATTCGGCAGCGTGATGAAAGGCCTCGCAGCCTCGGCCCGCCAGCGCCGCGCCGACGCCAAAGCTCGCGGCGAGGCTCCTCCGCGTCCCGGTAGGATGTGGTCGTTTCGCGAAGGACTGCGTTTGCTGATGGAGACCCTGCGCAACCGGCTGTCGCGGCCGCCGCTCGCGGGCGTCGCCGTCTGTCGCATCGAGAAGCAAGCAGATGGCACCTGGATAGTGCAAGGCGACGGCAACGATCGCTGGTCCGCCGACGCCGTGCTGCTGACGTGCCCCGCGTACCAGCAAGCCGCCATCGTTCAAGACGTCGACCGCGAGCTTGCCGACCAGCTCGGCCGCATCGCGTACAACCGCATCGCCGTCGTCGCCCTGGGATTTCGCCGCGACGATGTACGCATGCCGTTGGACGGCTTTGGCTACATCGCCCCGCAACGGGATCGTCGCGACCTGCTCGGCGTCCAGTGGTGCTCGTCGATCTTTCCCGAACGGGCACCCGAAGGACGCGTTCTCTTCCGGGCACTGTGCGGCGGCTGGCATCGGGCCGAAGTCGTCGGCTGGGACGATGACCGCTTGATCCGCGCCGTCCGCGCTGAGCTGCGGTTGGCCATGCGCGTCGAGGCGGTGCCGTGTTATCAGCACGTTGTCCGTTGGGATCGGGCGATTCCCCAGTATCATGTCGGCCATCAGCAACGCGTCGCGGACATCGAGGAGCGTGCGGCACTGCACAAGGGCCTGTTCCTGGGCGGGAATGCGTATCACGGGGTCGCGCTCAACGACTGCACCGAACAGGCGGAAGTCCTCGCGCGGCAACTCAGCCAGTATCTCGTCTGACGCATTTCTCTTGCAAATGACGGTGCCGTCGCCCTGGTCGACGGCGCCAAGGCGGCAGATCGATGCGGCGGAACGGAGCAGTAACCAAGGATGAACTAAACCGCTCCGCTCGTCGCGCCCAGTTCCACGTCCTCCAGGTGAACGTGGCCGGAACAGTGTGCATACTGCTCCGCAAGGACGTTTATGACCGGGACGAAGTCCTTGATTTTATACCCTTCACGGCCCTGAATGAGGCCTTTCCTTGCAGCTGGAGTTTGGGTAAGTTGCGTGTCGAAGGCAACCCCGTTCCGCCAAGGAGGGTCAAGGATGCCACGCATTCCGATTCAACTCTCGGAGTCCGAACAAGCGATCGTCGCTTCCGAACGGTACTCGCATCCGCTTCTGCACGTCCGTCGCAAGATGCTCGTCCTCTGGCTCCCCGTGTGAGACTCTCTTCGAACCACCTCGCTCGATGTCGCGCGCACCTCTCCCGCTGTTAACCCGCTAAGTCGTCTCGTTGCTTATGGTTCGGTGTGGCTCAGAGCGAGCCGCGAAAATGAAGCGTCGAAGTTCGAGTCTCGACCGAGCGCCCGAACGCAACTCTCCTCGAACCAAGGGAAGCCCGTGAGGTGTTAACTGAAGCTCTTCGAGTTCGCACGTCAAAAATTTTACCCATCTTCACATGCGGCGGCAAAACGGCCGGAGGCCGCTCGTCCTTGGTCTCGCAGCGCTGTACAAAAAGTCTGACATCCCTGACGCCGCAACCAGTTATGGAAAGCCCACCGTGAATGGACTGTTTCGCGCCTTTCTCGTCCTCCTCGCCACCTCCACCGATCGTGAGCTTGCCCGCCAGGTCGAATACCTCCGCGCCGAGAACCGCATCCTGCGCGGCAAGCTGCCGCAACGGATCGCGATCACCCCGGCGGAGAAACAACGGTTGATCGGGCTCGGCAAGCCACTGGGCGCCGCCCTCAAGGAGTTGATCTCCATCGTCTCGCCGCGAACTTTCACCCGCTGGCTCACCGCCGGCAAGCCGATTGCGCGAAAGCCGTCCAAGCCCGGGCGGCCCAAGACGGAAGTGGAGATCCGTGACCTGGTGGTCCGTCTGGCCCGCGAGAACGGTTGGGGCTACACCCGGATTCTGGGTGAGTTGAAGAAACTCGGCGTCCGCACGATCGCCCGCTCGACGGTCGTCAATATCCTCAAAGAGAACGACCTCGACCCCGGTCCGAAGCGCGGCGAGGGCACCTGGAGCGACTTCGTCACCCGGCACGCCAAGACCTTGTGGGCCACCGACTTCTTCTCGAAGAAGGTCTGGACCACCGGCGGCTTGGTGGAGTTCTTCATCCTGTTCGTGATCCACGTCGGCTCGCGGCGGGTCTTCGTGTCGGGAATGACGGCCCAGCCGGACCAGGCCTGGACGATGCAGCAGGCCCGCAACATGGCCCTGCATTTCGCCGAGCAGCCGGACAAGCCGACGCTGCTCTTGCGCGACCATGATGGGAAGTTCCCACCCGAGTTCGACCAGATCCTGGAAAGCGAAGGCGTGGAGGTGAAGAAGGTGGGGCCGCTGGCACCCAACCTGAATGCCTACGCCGAGCGGTGGGTGCAGACGGTCAAGCAGGAGTGCCTGGACCATTTCGTCGTCTTCGGGGAGGCCCATCTGCGTTACCTGCTGACCGAGTACGTCACCTGGTATCACACCTGCCGCCCGCACCAAGCGAAAGACAACGTACCGCTGACGGGTGCTGGCCCGCCGCCTGTGTCCGCCTTCAAAGGCGAGGACATCGCCTGCGACGAGCGACTCGGCGGCCTCCTGAAACACTACCATCGCCGCGCCGCTTGAGCGCGATCCTTGCTTCGCACACACCCGTCAGCGCCCAGGGTGCGCCCGCGGCCAGTTGCGCCCCGCCACGGTCCGTTCCGCGCCTTCTGTAACTCCGCCATTCCTCGGACAAGACCAGCTCGTGTCCGGGAACCGACCACCTTACCGCCACCCGCCTTGCGCCGGACAACCTTTTTGTACCGGACGGTATCCGACATCGGAGCCGTTTGAGGGATTGACCGGGTTCGTCCACAACGGCCGGCAACGGATCCACCTTCTCTGCCATCCTTTGTGGACGGACCTGAATGCCGTTTATCGCAAGGCGAAGGAAGCGGCGGAGCGAAAGTACAAGGGGGCGACTGTGACGCGCATGAATCCGTTTCGTCTGCTCAGACGGCCGGCAGACTACGTTTGACATTGGAGGGCGAAGACAACCATGGCGATCGCCTTCCCGACCTTCGCTACCCGGTGATGCTTATATAATGACGAATTTACATCTGTCCACATTGCACCGGGTTGCCCTGCTCCAAGACAAGCCGCCCGGCGCGTTACTGGTCCACGAGATTTACCGCAGTATCCAAGGCGAATCGACCTTCGCTGGACTGCCTTGTATTTTTGTACGATTGGCGGTGTGCGACTCGCGGTGTGTCTGGTGCGACACACCGCATGCTTTCACACAGGGTAGAGCGTACAAACTGGAAGATGTGGTAGACCAAGTCGAGGCGCTTTCTTGTCCACTTGTCGAGATCACCGGAGGTGAACCACTGCTGCAGGCCGAAGCACTCCCCTTGATGGCTCGCCTTGCGGATCGTGGACTTACAGTGCTTCTGGAGACGAGCGGCGCTCATGATATCACCCCGGTTGATCCAAGAGTGAATATAATAATGGACTTGAAGTGTCCTGATAGCGGCGAGTGCGCAGGAAATCTCTGGGCGAACCTGGATAGGCTCAAGCCGACCGACCAGATTAAATTCGTGAATGCCTCACATCGTGATTTTGACTGGGCCGCCGAGATCACTCGTTCAAGGCAGTTGGATCAACGATTCAACGTGCTTCTCAGCGCAGTCTTCGGAGAGATACGGCTACCCGACTTAGCCGATTGGCTGCTCAAGTCCGGTCTCCAGGTGCGACTGCAACTCCAATTGCACAAATTTGTCTGGGATCCTCAAGCCCGTGGTGTGTGAAACATCAGTTTCACATGTGGCTCAAACCTGAGTCAAAAGCACCTGGTAACCACAGGCAGTCGTTCTTGATCGCCGAATTATATAAAGGGGGAAATCCCACACTGCACTTTGTCTGATTGCCTGGCAGTATTAATGATGGCTTCCGGCTAGCTCTGCTAGCCGTGAAGCCATCGTGCTTCAGGACCAATCCGTCTCGGTGCGTCGCCGAACGGTCCTTCGGTTCCTTGCAACCAAAAGCCGCCCGATCATTCGGCGGCTCTCCTTCGGACGCCATCGAATGAAGGAGACTGACTACGATTCCCGCTGCCTCGACCTTGGAGCAGCTCCGGCCCCCCGGTTCCTGTCGATTCTGCCACGCATCCGAACCCATTCCTACATTTCCTACATCTACTTCCGCCGCATCAAGGGTGCCGCCAAGAAGGCCGACCTCATCACTGGGTATAAGACGCGCCACGAGTGAGCCCCTCTCATGTCTCCAAGCGAGTGTTCCTACCCGGTCGCTCAATAAAGACTGGATCCGTGATGATTGGGTTTCTGCGTGTCTTGTTCCAGAGGAATACTTGACGACGGACTGGCTTACCTGTCCACAGGATTACCTTTAGAAAGCGGGGTGTAGAACTCCCATGGCTCCATGCCTCCCCGCTTATAACCTGTGGTTGCTCCCCGTAGACCGAAGTCGCATTTAGATGCCATGGAAGCTCTCCAATGAGATCTTTCGCCGCCTCAAGAACCTGGTAAATTAAATCAGCGGCATCGTCCACTTTTGTAGATGGTGAACCTTGCCCTTCCCGGTGATGGCTGGCAGCATTCAGAAAGTTTGACAATTTGTTCAGAGTGCTCGTAAGCGTGTTCACCTCGCCCCGCATCGGAAACGCAAGGGCCCCCAACCCGGGTAGAAGCATTACTGCTGCGCCAACAGTCAAATGTGCCACCTCCTCGGCCCAGTCTTTTCGTCGATTCCGGGGTTGGAAAGTGGGGACCATTTCTTCAATCGCATCCCAAATCTGTCTGGAACTATATCCAAGATGAGAAGTAATCAGGTCGATTATGTCCTTACAGAAGCTTTCCAGCGTGATGCGCACGTCATTGCCAGACAATGCGCCGGATAGCCGCAATGTGCCATCCCCAGCCTTTTCAATGCAGCCTGCCAATGGTCTCTCTAACGCGTCCTTCGTTTCATGCCATCCAAGAGCACCAAGAAGGCTGTCGGCTAGCTGGGCGCTATCGGCGCTGTCAGGGACCTGCGATCCTTGGGATCGGATCATTCCAGTAATTTCTGCCGGCCGAAGCAGGCGAGCCACGAGGTCTCTAGTCCTCAAATAAGCGATGGCCGTTGGCTTTTCTGCCCTTTTTTCCGCACGCCAATGGCAACAGATTCCTGGGAC
>JAIEMG010000021.1 GCA_019752375.1 Gemmataceae bacterium
CACTCTTGTCTGGCCGGCCAGACAAGAGTGTCTGGCCCACCGAACACAACCATTCTCTACCGCGCGAAGTATAACTTCGCCTCATGCCCCGAACAGCCCGCGACGCTCCTGGCGGCCTCGTCTACCACGCCCTTAACCGGGCCGTCGCCCGTCTTCCGCTGTTTCAGAAGGACGGCGACTACGAAGCCTTCGAACGAGTCCTGGCTCTCGTCTTGCAGGAACATCCCACACGCCTGCTGGCCTATTGCCTCATGCCCAACCATTGGCACATGGTCCTCTGGCCGCGTCGCGAAGGCGAACTGCCGGCCTTCTTACGTTGGCTGACGCACACGCATACCATGCGTTGGCACGCCCACCATCACATGGCCGGCACCGGACATCTCTACCAAGGGCGGTTCAAGGCGTTCCCGGTGGAAGCCGACGACTCGCGCCGGTCATTTTGGCGCTTCCAACCGGCCGTCGGAGCTGGCGATCAGCTTCTTCCTGGCCTCCACGTTCTTGTGCGTCACGGACTTCGGCTCTTTGCCGGGAAACGTCACACGCAGGTCAAAGTGCGTTGCCGAACCGAGGCCGACGTGGACCGGCGTGGCATCCGGATGGGCCTTCTCGGACCAGAACGGCCGGGCGCCCGGCTTGTCCAGCTCGCCCGCGCGGAATACTTCCACGCGCGCTCCCACGGCATAGAGATTCGGCTTGTCCATGCGCGGGAAGATCTGGCAGGAGTTGCCCGGGTTGGTCGTCTGGTTGACGTAGATGGTGACGGAGTCCTTGGGCCCGCCGATGGCGACGTCGAGCAGTCCGTCATTGTTGAAATCGCCGATGGCGACAGGTTCTTCCCAGCTCCCGGCCTGGACGACGCGCTTGAAATTGCCGCCACCCAGGTTTTCGTAAATCTCCGACTGGCCGCCGCGCGGGTTGCACAATACCAGATCGACGTTGCCGTCGTTCTTGAGGTGCGCCGGGAAGGCCGTGTGGGCATACGGGCCTTGCTTGGCCAGGAACGAAGTCACTTCGCCTTCACGCAGGGTGAACTTACCCTTGCCGTCGTTCCGATAGAGTCCAGCGCGGGCGCCGCCGGAAATCAGGATGTCCGGAAGACCGTCGCCCGTCAGGTCCGCGACCAGGATTGGGGTGCCGTCGAGCGGCAAGCCCATGGCGGCGGTCTGGTCGCTGAGCTTGCCTGCTTTGTCGCTGATCAGGGCGCGCGTGAAGGAATCGCGCGAATAGGACGCGAAGCCGCCGGCGATCAGGTCCGCAATGCCGTCGCCATTGAGGTCGACCTCGACATAGTGCACGTGAAAGAAGCGCGTCTTCTTCTTCTCTTCCACCAGCGCCGCGATGGCCTCCGGCGGCTTGGCATGGCGGGGTGGCTGATACGCCGAGCGCTGAAACGTGCGCGCCTTCGGATCATAGAGGAACTTCGCATCCTCGCTGTGAAAATCGAGGTAGCCGTCGTCGTTCAGGTCCACGACGTCGTTTCTCGGCTCCAGGGAATAAATGGTGCCGGGCGAAAACTTCAGCGGCACAAACTTCTTGCCCTGCTGGTTGAAGAAGCAGGCATTGGCCGATGCCGACAGGCCGACAATGTCGAGCGTGCCGTCACCGTCGATGTCCCAGATGCGCGGCCGAAAGGCGCCGGTCAGCGCCGCGTCGCCCAGGCCGAGTTCTTCCGTCACGTTGACGAAGCCGACCTTGCCCTTGTCCTTGACTTGGCCGCGCAGGACGAGACAGCCAGGCGTCGCGTGTTGCTGAAGGATGAGGTCGAGGCAACCGTCGTTGTCGTAATCGAACGCCACCAGGCCCCACGGCCACCAGCTGAGCTTGTCTTTGCCCTGTCGCTTGATTTCGTCGGCCTTCCACTGCTCCATGATTGCCTTGAGGCCGGTTTCCTCGCCGGGTAACGCCTTGAAGGCCAGCTTGGGAGCCGTCCGCTCCCGCGCGCCGCTCGGGACGAACGCCAGGGCCGCGAATGCCCATGCGGAAGCGAAGATGATGAGTCGGGACGTCATGGTGCGCCTCGGAAACGGTGGCGGTGGGTGAAAAACGACAGGCTGCGGCAGGCCGCCCGGGACGCACTGCCTGGTCCATGTCGCGGACGCCAGTGTAACGCCTGCAATCGTGAAAGGAGAGTTCAAAAGATCGACGTCCAGCCAGCGGCCACTCCCGACGCTTTTCTCTTCGTCCCGCTACAGAGTCTTCGCCGCCGCGATGGCGCGAGCAAGGAGAGAGGTCGTGAATGTTTGAAAGCCGAGTTCGGAATTGGGCTCCCGATATCCGCCGCGTGAACCCTTCTCTCGCGTGGACATCAGGAAACAGCTGGAATCGTACAGTCGCTCGCGGACGAGCTTGGTCAGAAGGATTTCATAACGCTGAGCGTACGATGCGTCTTTGAACTCCGGAAATACCTTGAAGTGACGGCCACTGACGCGGACCGGTCTGGTCGAGTTGTGCGTTTCTTCCAACAGCATCAGGTAGCCGAGCCAGGGACGGTCTGACGGACTGAAAGCGCCTTCGCGGTAGGCAGCCCACAGGTCGGTGGCATTGCCCAGGGCCTCCTCCGTTCGGTTGTTGAAGTTGTTGCCAAACGATGGACCGACCTGAGACTTGAACTCGATGGCTGCAATCAGACGCTTTTGATGCACGACGAGGAGGTCCCAATCCTTCTCGGCACGGAACCAGCCGGGCAGTTCCGTCTGCGTGCAGCTCGGCGCATCTGGGTCGCAAATCACTTTGGGCCGATTCTTCAATCCGGCGGTCGAATGCGGGTGGCCGCGGCAGAACACCGTCGCGGACGTGAGCCCAGCTTCGACGAGCAGGCCGTGGACCAAGAACAGGAAGCCATCCATCTGCTTGCCGCCCGTAACCGCCCCACGTTCGCCACGATCCTTGGCCGCCGCAAGTTCTCCGCCTTGTTTGCTGGCTTGCTGAAGGCGAGCGCTCCAGAAGTGTCGGATCGCCTTCCGTAGGTGTTTTTCCATGTTTGCGCTGAACGCGCTCATGCCCTCACTCCTGCGGGTGCAGCGTCACCTGCGTGGTCGAAAAAAGCCCTGCGGTCGCGTTCTTAATCCGCTGATGGGCACGCTCCAGGTAAGTGCCGTCAATCTCGTAGCCGATACTGTTCCGGCCGCATTGGGCCGCGGCTACCGTCGTGGTTCCGGTGCCGAGGAACGGGTCGAGTACCGTGTCACCGACGAACGAGAACATGCGGATCAGTCGTGCGGCCAGTTCAGAGGGGTACGGAGCCGGGTGGTGCCGTGTCGAAGCGCCGGTCAGGCCGGTCCAGATTTGCTGAAACCACGCCTTGTGGTGAGTGTCGCCAATGACGCTGAGCACACGGGTCGGCCAGTCGGGCTGACGATAGCCGCCCGGCTTTCGCTCCATCAGGATGAATTCGATATCGTTCTTGATGACGGCGTTGGGCTCATACGGCTTGCCGAGGAAACTGGACCCATTGCCCTCCGCCTCGAACTGGGCGTTGGCAATCTTATGCCAGATGATTGGCGCCAGGTTGTCGAACCCGATAGCCCGGCAATGCTCCTGGATCGAGGCGTGCAGCGGGACGACGGTGTGCCGCCCATCATTCTTGCGGCGCGACAGGCACACGTCGCCGACGACGCAGACGAGCCGTCCACCGGGAACCAAGATGTCGAAGCACCGCTTCCAGACCTTGTCCAGTTCGGCAAGAAACTGCTCGTAGTCGGCGATGTAACCAAGTTGCCCCTCGCTCTTGCGATACTCTTTCAGCGTCCAGTAGGGTGGCGACGTGAGGACGAGGTGGACGCTTCCGGGCGCCAAATCGTGCATGGCGCGGGCGTCGTGGTGGTAGAGGTCGTGTCGCGTCGGGATTTGCTGGATGGATGCTTCGATGCGGGCGAGAAGGACCTTGTCCTTGGCGATGGCGGGAATGTCCGCTTGGGCGCCTTCGAGGGAACGTAGTTCCAGCGGAAGGTAGACAGACATCGGACCTTGACTGTCCGAAGTCAGCCTTGGCATTTTTCTCGCCGCTTGGGACTTCACGGCAGGATCCTGTTACCAGGCCGGAGATCAAATGAGGCAGATCCTCGGCGAACTGCGGCCACATCATCGATGAGTTTCTATCTGAACTGACGTTCAGAGTCAAGCCGCCTGGAGTCAGGCACGATTCTCAAGGCCCCGGCTTGTGCCGAAATGGAATTCACCGGCCGCCCCATCTTGAATTTCCGCTCGCATGTGCCAACACTGGAGCCCAGTTGTGTCCCGCTCGCATGGATGATCTCTGCTGCTCTCCACTTACAGGACGCTCTCCATGAAACGCTCCGCGGCTCGCTTGTTTGGTTGCTGTCTGGCACTGTTCACGCTCCTGCCAGCGTCCGGGTTTCCCGCCGACGATGCCAAGGCCGACATTCCCAAGGGCGAAGTCAAGAAGTACACCTTCGACCAGAGCAAGGTCTTCCCCGGCACCACGCGCGATTACTGGGTCTACGTGCCGAAGCAGTACGACCCGGCCAAGCCGGCCTGCGTGTACGTCAACCAGGACGGCATTCAATTCAATGCACCGGCCGTCTTCGACGAGCTGATCCACAAGAAGGAAATGCCGGTTACCATTGGGGTCTTCATCATGCACGGTCGGGCCAAGGCGCCCTCCGACAAGGCGCTCGACCGTTTCAATCGCAGTTACGAATATGACGGCCTGGGCGACAACTACGCCCGCTTCCTCCTCGACGAGCTGCTGCCGGACGTCGAGAAGAAGCAGGCGGCCGACGGCCGGGCCATCAAGCTCTCCAAGGACCCCAACGACCGCGGCATCGGCGGCTCCAGCAGCGGAGCCATCTGCGCCTTCACCGCCGCCTGGGAGCGCCCCGACGCCTTCCGCCGGGTATTCAGCGCGATCGGCACCTACGTCGGCCTGCGCGGCGGCAACAACTATCCCACGCTGATCCGCAAGCTCGAACCGAAGCCGATCCGCGTCTACCTTCAGGACGGCAAGAACGACCTGAACATCTACGGCGGAGACTGGTGGATGGCCAATCAGGAGATGGAACGCGCCCTGAGCTTTGCCGGCTACGAAGTCAACCACGCCTGGGGCGACGGCGGCCACGACGGCAAGCACGCCACGCAGATCTTCCCGGATGCCATGCGCTGGCTCTGGAAGGACTACCCCGCGCCGGTCAAGGCGGGCCTCGGTTCCCCGCAGTTGAAGGAAATCCTGGTGCCCGGCGAAGACTGGAAGCTGGTCGGCGAAGGCTACAAGTTCACCGAAGGCACCGCGGTCAACGCCAAGGGCGAGGTCTTCTTCAACGATGTGCCCGAGAGCAGGACATACAAGGTCGGCCTGGACGGCAAGATGACGGTGTTCCTCGGCGACACGAAAAAGGGCGACGGCCAGGCGTTTGGCCCCGACGGCCGGCTCTACTCCGTCGCCGGCGGCACCAACCAGATCATCGCCTATGACGCCGAGGGCAAGCCGACCGTGCTGGCCGAGGGCTTCCGCGGCAACGACATCGTTGTCCGCCACGACGGCAGCATGTACGTTACCCACCCGGGCTGGGACGGCAAGGAGCCGAGCAAGGTCTGGTACATCAGTCCCAAGGGGGAAAAGAAGGTCGTCGATACCGGGCTGAAATTCTCCAACGGCATCACGGTCTCGCCCGACCAATCGCTGCTCTACGTGGACGACAGCCGCAGCCACTGGGTGTACAGCTACCAGATCCAGCCCGACGGCTCGCTGGCCCACAAGCAACGCTACTACCACCTGCACGTGCCGGACAACGCCGACGACAGCGGCGCCGATGGTATGCGTGTCGACCGCGACGGCCGGCTGTACGTCGCCACGCGCATGGGTGTGCAGGTCTGCGACCAGGCCGGCCGCGTCAACTGCATCATCCCGACGCCGAACGGCAAGATCGCCAACCTCTGCTTCGGCGGCGAAAACTTCGACACGATCTACATTGCCGCCGGCGACAAGGTCTACAAGCGGAAGCTAAAGGTGAAAGGCGCCAACGCCTTTCAGGAACCCTTCAAGCCCGCGCCGCCGCGACTGTGACCGTGGAATCGGCCCGGGCCGACGGTGGTCCTGGCGCGTGGTCGACGGAGGTGTGCGTTTCCATCCTGTAGCCGCAGGCTTCAGCCTGCGGAGGCACGGCGCCCTCGCAGTGCGTGGAGCCGTCCGCAGGCTGAAGCCTGCGGCTACAGGATGTAGGCAAGGCAACGCCGCTCATCCAGGTTACTAGACTTCCCATCCCTTGCGATAGTCGCGCTTCACCCACTGGTTGACGTCGGCATTGTTGGTGCAGGTCAGCTTTTCGACGTCCCATTCGAGCTTCTTGCCCGCGCCGGCGCGGCTGGCCAGCACGCCGGTGAGCACGAATTCGGTGAAGGGACCGCCGTAGTTGAAGCTGGCGCTGGGTTCTTCACCGCCCTTGCAAGCAGCGATGAGATCGCCCTTGTTGCCGTGCTTCGAGCGAGCGATTTTCTCCGGCGGCTTGCCGAACGCGGCGTGCTTCTCCTTATCGAGGATGCGCGGGTTCTCGCCGTAGGTGCCGGTGTACATGACGCCCTTGTCGCCGATGTAGATCGTGCCGCCATTGAACTTCTCGCCGTATTTCTGCTGCAGCTCCAGCACGGATTCGGGCCACTTGTCGTCGTGGGAGTTGATCTTGACCGCCGGCATGTCGCCGCGGGCGCCGAACTCCCAGCGGATGATGTTGTGTTGCGGGAACATCTCCTTGCTGCCGTTCTTCTGCTCCAGACACTCGATGGCGAACTTCTTCGCCTCGCCGAGCTTGAGGGCCCAGAAGACGCCGTCGAGGTTATGGCAGCCCATGTCGCCCAGCGTGCCGGTCCCGAACTCGCACCAGGATCGCCAGCCGAATGCATGCAGGCCGTCGTGGTAGTCGCGCATGCCGGCGGGCCCCAGCCACTCGTCCCAGTGCAGGCCGGCCGGGACCGGTTTGCCCTTGGGCCGATCACCCGAACCGCCAAAGCTGCGGCTCATCAGGCTGTGCGTCTCGGTCACGTTGCCGATGGCGCCGGCCCAGATGTACTCGCAGAGCCGGCGATACCCCTCGCCGCTGTGCCCCTGGTTGCCCATCTGCGTATGGACCTTGTGCTTGCGGGCCGCCTCGGTCAGCTTGCGCGCCTCGTACAGGCACCACGTCAGCGGTTTCTCGCAGAAGACCGACTTGTCCAGTTGAATGGCACGAATGGCGGCCGGCGCGTGATGATGGTCCGGCGTGGCGATCAGCACCAGGTCGAGCTCCTTGTGGCATTCGTCGAACATCTTGCGATAGTCGTGATAGACCTTGGGCTCCGGGACCTTGTCGCCCAGCTTCTTCATCGATTCGGCGATCTTCTTTTCGTCGACGTCCACCAGGGCAACCAGCCGTTCGCCCGCCGCCAGGCCCGGATTGCCCGAACCTTGCCCGCCGCAGCCGATGACGGCGATGCCGAGCTTGGCATTGGGTGCTCCGGCCGACCAGACATTGGGCAGACCAAGAGCGGGCGTCGCGGCCGCCGCGCCGGCGAGGGCCGCGCTTTTCTGGAGAAAGCGACGACGATTCATGCGACTGGTGTAGCTCATCGATTTTCCTTCCTGAATTCGCAAGAGGGAGAGACGAGGCAGGGATGCACGAACCTTCGCATATCGGCGCACGTGCCGCAAGAGGCTGGCGATGCAATTTTCGGCTCGAGAAGCAGGGACTGGAGCGTTGGCGAGCAGGCGAAAACCAAACCCGTTTCCGTGCGTCCCGTCCTCGTTACTGGGCAGAGAGCCCGGTAACGAGCGTCCATGACCGCGCTCAGGCGAGCGGCAGGAAATCTACCGACGCTGCCCGCGAGCCCGACGCGCAAGCAAGGGCAGCCTGCCGACCCTTGCTTGCGCGTTTTGAAGTTGCGCAATTGTTTGATCCGCTTGTTGAATTTCACGGCGTATTTCTTTACCCCGAAGGGGTTGCGTGAC
>JAIEMG010000013.1 GCA_019752375.1 Gemmataceae bacterium
GTTACCGGTTTCCGCCCGTCACGCTCGGCGGGAGCGAGCCCGGCGCTGCGGGAGCACCCATCAGCGGCGGAACAGAGCCGCCCGTCAACATCATGGCGTCATTGCCCAGGTCCGGCATCTGCGGCATCGGCCGCGAGCTTTGCGGACCGGACGGCCGCGGACGCGGCAGCGGTTCACGAATTTCCGGCAGCGGGCTCGCGTCCTTGTACAGGCTCGGCAGCGACGGCGCCGATCCTTCCGGCAGCACCGGAATGGTCGGGTTGGCGCCGCCCACCGGCGACTTGGGCATACCGAGCATCTTCATGAGTGGATCGCACTCGCCACCCTGTTTGCAGCACAACGGCTGCTGTGGGATGGCGTGCTGCGCCAACACCAACGCATTGTTGCGCTCGCGAGCATGTTCGACCGCCCGCACCTGGGCGCAGCCCGGCAGCGGCCCTTCGGCGATGGTCACGTTGTCGTACTGTTGAATGGTGCCCTTGGCATACTGGAAACCGGCGATGGAGACGTTGTACTGGGAAATGGCGATGTACTCGTTCTGCAGTGCGTCCGCCCAGTTGCGCTGCGCTTCCAGCAGGAAGTCGAGCGTACCGCGGCCCGCCAGAAATTCGCGAAAGCGTGCCTGGAGTTGTTCCGCATAGGCCTCGCGCTGCGCTCGCCGAGCCTCGATGTTCTGGTACAGCTCGAACATACGCCGATACGTCAGGCCGAGGAAGCGTTGCACCTTCAGCTCCTGATCGCGCATGACATTGTAGCTTCGAGCCAGCTGCAACCGGGAGGCACGCACGGCCGCGTGGGCGTCGCGGAAGCCGATGGGAACGTCGAGTCGCAGGCCCAGGCTCCAGTTGTTGAACTTGTCCTGGCCCAGGTTGTGCATGGCGCCTAGTGCCGAGTTGCCGTCCAGCCGGCTGCCGAGTGCGTTGATGTCGTACGTTGAAGTGAAGCGCAGGTCGGGCAGCAGCTGGTTCTTCTGGTTAATCAGATCGAGCTGCCGAGCTTTGAGTTCCTGGCGGGCTAACACGAGTTCGGGAACCAGGTTCTCTGCCTCGTTCAGCGCGGTGTTCCAGTCGGGCACATACGGCGTCAGAGTCGGCTCATCGGAGGGGACCAAACGCGTGCCATCCTCGACCGGCAAACCGAGGGCGACCCGCAACGCACGCTCGTTTTCGAGCACCTTTCCCAGAGACGTGATCCGCTGGTCGCGGAACGTCTCGTACTGACCGCGCGACTGGGCGAAGTCCTGGATCGGTATGCGTCCCGCCTCGTAGCGTGCCTTGTTGATGCGCCACGCCTCGTAGGCTTGTCGCAACGCCTGTTCCCGGCTGTAAAGTTCCCAGTACGCGCCGTAGAGATACCAGTACGCATACTCCACGTTGATGAGCATCAGGTTGACGTTGCGCTCGAAATCGGCGCGGGCCTGGTCGAAGCGGATGCGGGTCAACAAGATGCCTTCGACGCGGCCGGCGACCGAGAACGGCGTCAGCAAGCTGCCGGGATGCGTCGAGCGCAACTGATTGATTTCCACGCCGAAGCCCTGAAGCAATGGCTGCTCAAACGCGAACTGCAAGGCCGGGCGCCACGCCGGATTGACGCGGGGGTTCAGGTTTGAGAGCTCATAGTCGGTGCGGAAGGTGATGCCGCTCACACCACCGGTCGGCAACGGCTTGATGAGCTGCGTCGAAAAGGTGGCGTCTTGCAACTGAATGCCTCGCACGTTGGTGCGCGCCGCCTGGAACGTGTCGAGGGCGGTGCCGACAGGACGGTCCGTGTTGGTCCAGTTCACACTGGTCTGCCAGCGTGCATCGAACTTCGCCAACGAGGCCTCGATGTCCGTTTCCTGGATGGCTGGATCCATGGCCAGCACGCGGATATTTTGGTCGCCGGTGATGCCTCGCCCGGTGAACTGGACGAGTTCGTCGTCCGCGAAGCCATTCAGAATGTTTTGGGCCTGGATTCCAAGAATGCTGCTGCGGCGCAAGTTATTGATCGAGCCCTGTTCGAGGGCCAGTGCAATGCACTCGGCCAGCGAGATAAACCGCGGCGGTCGGTCGGGGTCGAGCACCGTCGCTGGCGCACGCACATTTCCGGCCTCCGGCGCGATCGCGGTGCCCGGTGTACACTCGAGCTCCGGAGTGAGGCCGATGGTTCGGTAATGATCCAGGTCGCACTCGCGGACGTAGCACTGCTGCTTGCAGCCGATGAGTCCGGCGAAGGCCAGCCCGAAGGAGAGCAGCGTGATGATCCAACGCATAGCGTTCCACCCCGATGAAACGAATGGTCCCGGCACGTCGGCGAGTGAGATGTGCGGCCTTGCGAGCCGTCCCGGCGGCAGTCGCGCCCAACTGGCGCAATGACCGCGCGGCGGAATCCGCAAAGTCTACTGCCTATATCGGCACTTCCCGGGAGAGCATGTAGGAAAACTTTGACGGTCCTGCCGGCCGTGACGGTCAGGTAAGAACGACGGCGCAAGAAGGATGAAATGTGTGCGAACGGATAAAGCCGCGATTCGACCCTACCGCTCAGGCTGGGGGATGGGTGCTGTCGGAGCGAGACTGCTGCCAGCGCGGCGAGATGCCGACGGTGGGCAAGCCGAGCAGTCGCTTGATGCCGGCCCACTCGCCCACGTCGTTGCCCTCGGCTTGATGGCCAATGTACTGGAGCACGTAGCCCATCACGAACAAGGACAGGCCCCAGTACCAGGGCTCCATGAAGAGCAGGACTAATCCTGCCAGGGCCATCGGAATGCCAATGAGGTGGATGTAGAAGTTGAACGAAAGCTGGTGACGGTCGCGCCAGTTGCGCAGCGCCTTCTTCGCGAACCGAATGGCGGCACGGGCAATGGGGAATCGTTTGCGTTGCGGAGCGTCGGTGATCTGCGTCATGCGGGCAATCTACCGAAATTCGCAAAGGTGAGCAACCGCGGTCGCGCGATCTACCGACGCGGAATCGCCGCACGATCGTCGACCGCAGCGGTCGTGCGGGGGAGTAGGAATTGGCGGCGGAAACGGCGCGGTAGCCGTCAGCATGCGTGCGCGGTTAAGATAGGAGTCGTGAATGCCATTAACTTAAGGCGAGCGGGGCGTGTAAACGCCCCGGTTGAGAGACCAAAACCGGGGCGTTTACACGCCCCGCTCGCCTTAAGTTAATGGCATTCATAGGAGTCGTCCTTTCCCACCCCGGTCGCTGGGCCGACTGAATGGCCGATGCCTTACTCACCCGTGCCAGCTTGCTGTTGCGCTTGCGCGATCCGGAAGACCGCGCCGCATGGCAGCAGTTCGTCGAGTTGTACGGCACGCTGGTTTACGGGTTCGCCCGGCAACGCGGCTTGCAAGACGCCGATGCGGCGGACCTGACCCAGGACGTCTTCCAGGCCGTGGCCCAGGCGGCTGGTCGCTGGCAGTACGATCCGGCTCAGGGGACGTTTCGCGGCTGGTTGTACGGCATCACACGTCACAAGCTGGCCCGCTTTCTCGAACGACGCAAGCGGCAGGTCATCGGCAGCGGCGACACCGGCGCTTACGAGCAGCTCGGGCAGCAGCCGGACCCGGATGCCGACGGCGAGACGGCCTGGGAGCAGGAGTACCAGCAGCACCTCTTCCGCGTCGCGGCCGATGCCATTCGCGATAGCTTCGCCCCCGCCACCTGGCAGGCCTTCTGGCAGACCGCGGTGGAAGGCAATGGCCCACCCGCCGTCGCTGCAACGCTGGGCATGTCCGTCGGCGCAGTCTACGTGGCCAAGAGCCGGGTGCTGGCCCGGCTGGCGGAACAGGTAAAGCAGTTGCAGCAAGAGTGAACGGGGAGACCGGCATGACTCCGGCATCATCGTGTCCGCCGAAGGAACGCCTCCGCGAGCTGCTCGGCACCGAGCTGTCCGACCGCGAGCAAGGCGCGTTGATTGCCCATCTGGACCACTGCGCTGCCTGTCAGCAAGCCCTGGAGGAACTGGCCGGCGCTGACGGCGCCCTGGTCAGCGCCGCCAGTCACGTGCTGCGGACCACGGGACAGGAAACCGACGGCGCCTTGCGACGCGTGCTCGATGATCTACGGACCCAGGTCCAGCTCACGCTGCCGGGGCGAGCCGGCAATCAGACCGCATGGGTGCGCTCGTTTCTCAAACCACCGCAATCAACGGAGTCGCTGGGCGAGCTCGAGAACTACGAGGTAACGGAGCTGATCGGCCAGGGCGGCATGGGGCTGGTGTTGAAGGCGTTCGACCCGGCCCTGCGGCGCTGGGTGGCGATCAAGGTGCTGGCCCCACACCTGGCCACCGATGCGGTGTCCCGGGAGCGTTTTGCCCGCGAGGCCCGTGCCGCCGCCGCGGTGCATCACGAGCACATCATTACCATCCATGCCGTCCGCGAGACCAACGGCTTGCCCTTCCTCGTCATGGAACACGTGGACGGCGGCTCGCTGCAGGACTACCTGAATGAGCACGGTCCACCCGACTGGAGGTCAATCGCCCGGCTCGGCATGCAGGTTGCGTCCGGTCTGGCGGCAGCGCACGCACGCGGCCTGGTCCATCGCGACATCAAGCCGTCGAACATCTTGCTGACGAATACAAGTCGAGAGCGGAGAGACGAGAGTCGAGAGCCAAAAGAGAGTGGAGAGTCGAGAGCTCAGAGCACAGAGCCGAGCGGCAGGAATTCCTGGCCGCGAGACCGACTTCCGGCGCTGGGCTCTCGACTCTCGTCTCTCGACTCTCCGCTCTCCGCTCTCGACTCTGCCAAGATCGTCGATTTCGGGCTTGCCCGCGCGGCTGACGAGTCCCGTCTGACCCAGACCGGCATCGTGACCGGCACACCGATGTACATGTCGCCCGAGCAAGCGCAGAGCGAAGAGGTCGACGGTCGCTCGGATCTGTTCAGCCTCGGCAGCGTCCTGTATGCCCTGAGTACAGGCAAGGAGCCGTTTGACGGGGGCACGCCGATGGCGGTGCTGCGCCAGGTCTGCGAGGCGATGCCGGCGCCGATCCGGAACGCCAATCCGTCGATCCCCATCTGGTTGTGCGAGATCATCGATCGCTTGCAGGCGAAGCGGCCGGAAGATCGCCTCGGCAGCGCTGCCGAGGTTGCCGAACTGTTGCGCTACAACCTGGAGCATCCCGACCGTCCGGCACCGTTACCGCCTCGCCGCGCTGGAACACGACGTGCGCGCAAACTGACACTCGCGGCTCTTGTCCTGGCCGTCGCCGTGGTTGGATTGGCAACCAGCGAGACCATGCGCTGGACCCAGCTGACGCCTTGGGGGCGTCGTGAGCCCGGTCCGCCTCCGGCGCGCGCCACGCTGACCGGGCACCAGGGACAGATCTGGTCCATGGCGTTCTCGCCGGACGGCAAACTGCTGGCCACGGGTAGCGAAGACGGCAGCGTGCGCCTCTGGGATGCCGTCAGCGGTCAGGAGACGGGGGCGCTCTCCGGCCACAATGGTGCGGTCTTCAGTGTGGCATTCGACCGATCAGCCCCGCTGGTGGCCTCCGGCGGCGGCGATGGCGTCGTTCATTTCTGGAACATCGCCACGCTTAAGGAAGCTTCGAAGCTCAGCCACGCCGGCAGCGTCCGCCGGATCCTGCTGACGCCGGACGAGCAGACCGTGGTTGTCAGCATCAGCGGCCAGGGCGTGGAGCTGTGGGACCGCGCGGGTTCGCCGGCGCGGAAGGCCCTGCCGGGGCTGCACAGCACCATCTTGCCGATCGCGCTCTCCGGCGACGGACAGACACTCGCCACGGGCGATTCGAGCGGCAACATCAAGTTCTGGGACCCCAGTACCGGCCGGGAGCGAGGCGGATTTGTCGGCGATTCGCTGGGCATCCGCGCGCTGGCGTTCGCACCGAATGGACAGATGCTTGCATCGGCCGGCAGTGCCGACCGAGACGTCAAGTTGTGGCGCACCGCCTCTCATGAACTGATCCACACGCTGCCCGGTCATGAGAACGGAGTACTGGCGCTGGCATTCTCCCCCGACGGCCGGCTGCTGGCAACGAGCGCCCGCGACGGCGTCGTTCGCGTATGGGACGTGGCCACCGCCGAGCCGCTCGCAACCTTGCCGCACCAGGGCAACGTGATGACTCTGGCTTTTAGCCCCGACGGGCAAACGCTGGCGACCGGCGGCGAGAGTCGCCTGGGCAAGCTCTGGGACCTGAGCAAGTTCGGATCAGTGGCGCCGTGATGTTACTGCAATCGGGCGTACAAGCGGTTCGCTTGTACGCCCATTGTCGATCGCCCGATCCTTACTTGTTTTGTCACAATCCGTTGAGTCGCACCCCTCCTGTCCGCACCCCGGCCTAACGACATTTTAAACAAAACTCGCGCTCCCTGTAAGGTCTCCTCCTCCACCGGGCAATATCCGTGTGGGATGACCGAAAGTCATCGCCCATCGGTTGGCTCTGGCTCAAGGGGTGCTGCGATGAAGTGGTGGTTGAGCTTGGTCGTAGTGGTTGCATTGGCGGGCTGCGGGCTGGGCTACTGGTACGTCCAGGCCTCGAGCCCCAAGGGGCCGAGCTTCCGCACGGCGGTGGTCGAACGCGCCAACCTGTCGGCGACCATCAGTGCCACGGGCACCATTGAACCCGAAGAGGTCGTGGACGTCGGCGCCCAGGTCGCGGGTATGATCAAGACGTTCGGTCCGGACATCCGCGACAGCACCAAGTTCATCGACTATCGCAGTGAAGTCGAGAAAGACACCATCCTTGCCCAGATCGACGATTCCCTCTATCGGGCGCAGATGGAGCAGGCGAAGGCCAACGTCCAGCGGGCCGAGGCCGACCTGATTCAGATGAAGGCCCGGATCGTGCAGACGGAACGGGACTGGCGGCGCGCGCAAGTCCTTGGGCCCAACAAGGGCGTCATCTCCGGGCTGGATTACGACAACACCCTCGCGGCGTACGAGACGGCCAAGTCGGCCCTGGCTGTGGGCGACGCCATGGTCGCCCAGGCGAAAGCAGCCCTCAAGCAGGCGGAGACCAACCTCGACTACTGCACGATCCGCTCGCCGGTGAAGGGCGTGATCGTCGACCGCCGGGTGAACGTGGGCCAGACCGTCGTCAGCAGCCTGAACGCGCCAAGCCTGTTCCTCATCGCCAAGGACCTGCGTCGCCTGCAAATCTGGGCCTCGGTCAATGAAGCGGACATCGGCCAGATCCGGCCGGGCCAGCAAGTGAAGTTCAGCGTCGATGCCCACCCGAACGACGTCTTCGACGGCACCGTCGCCCAGATTCGCCTCAACGCGACGATGACGCAGAACGTCGTCACTTACACCGTCGTCGTCAACACCGACAACTCCAAGGCCAAGCTGCTGCCATACCTGACCGCGAACCTCCAGTTCCAGGTCGACAAGCATGAGAATGTCCTGCAAGTGCCCAATGCAGCCCTGCGCTGGAAGCCGCAGCCGGCCCAGATCGCGCCCGATGCGCGCGGCGCTTTTATCGCACAGAAGCGCATGCAGAACGACAAGAGCGAGGCCGAACAGCTCAATCGCGGCACCGTTTGGGTGGAAGACAACGGGTTCGTGCGGCCGATCAAGGTGCAGACGGGGCTGAATGACGGCGCCAACACCGAGATCGTCAACGGCGACCTGAACGAAACCACGCGCGTCGTCATCGGCCTGGCCCAATCCAGCAGCGGCGGCGGCTCCAGCAATCCGTTCACGCCGAAGATGTTTGGCGGCGGCAAGAAAGACTGAGGCCGATCCGGTGGATGCTCCCACTCCTGTAGCCGCAGGCTTCAGCCTGCGAAAGGGCGACGCAGCGGCGGCACATTCCCTCCGCAGGCTGAAGCCTTAACATTCTACACGATTTTCCGTGCTCGCCGGCGCTCGGCGGCGACGGCCTGGACCATG
>JAIEMG010000374.1 GCA_019752375.1 Gemmataceae bacterium
AAACCTTAAATTTATGGCGCGGGGGGGGTTAAACCGCCCGGTTTTTGGTCTAACAACGGGGGGTTTTACCCGCCCCGCTCGCCTTAAGTAAATGCCATTCGACCGAGCGCTGTTTTGTTGCGGCCAAGCTGGACGCCGTGCTGCTCGACGATGGGTAACCGAACAATCCAAGCGCAGAGGCTGCGTGGGCCGTAAGCTGTGCGTTATTATCGGAGCGGAATTTTCGCCCTGGCCACGAAACCGTGCTAAGTTTGGTCTGGAGAGACTAACGGACCTCCCCTCGGTCCTTCACGCTTGGCCCCGTCCGCCAATCATTCCACGGTGGACCATGCCGAAGCCCATGCCGATCTTCCAGGGCACGGAGAAGGGGAGAAGTTCGATCGCGTGTCGTCGCCCGGCGCAATGTAGTAACCTTCGAGCCAGGTGCCATGCCGTCGCCGGGCCATCCTGTCTTCGCTGCACCGCGAAAGTGGTCAGTCTGTCGGAAGAGGGCGCGAGCCTGATCGCGCGATTACCGTTCGAGCGCGGCACCATCCTGGCGGTGCGCATTGAGCCCCGCGCTGGGACGCCGCTCAACAAGCTGCTGGTGGTAACACGACTGCCGCAGCCACGCGGCGGCGCCTGGCTGCTGGGCGGGTGCTTCGTCCACTCGCTGAGCACGAAGCAGCTGGAGGCGCTGCGGACGGGAGCAGAGGATTAGAGGCAGCGGTTCACCTCCGGAAGAGGGACTTGAAGCCGACGAGCCGGTCAACCGCCCATAGCACCAGGACGGCGAGCACCACAAGAACGAGTGTTGCCAGGAAGCCGACGTCCTTCTTCTGTTTTTTCACGGCGGAGACCTCCGTGGTTTCATGATACGCGCGCGGCAGCTGCCAGCTACTTCTTGTCGCCGTTCGCCGGCGCGTTCCCGGAGTGTTGCTGGTTGAAGATCGCCGGGTCGAAGGGATCGCTCGGCCCCTCCGCCGGGGTTGCCGGTGCTGGCGTGGTCGGGACGGAAGGCGCGGCCGCTGGGGCTGTCATCGTTGCGAACGGGACGCTCTGCGGCACGGGCGTCGGCGCTGCCACGGGCTTGCTTGGGGCCGGTTCCGAAGCGGTCTTCGGCTCCGCAACAGCCACTGGGCTGGTCGCAATCACGTTTTCCCGCGCCGGCACGTTCCGCAGCGCGAACTGCACCCAGTCTTCCATGAGACGATAGGCCGGCGCCTGCCGGCTTTTGAGCGGCGCCTGATCGCCGGCGCCGCCGTGGGCTGTGACGGCACGCACCAGCAGGCGACTGCTCTGTGGCCGTTCTTGATTCACCTGCGACAGCACGGCCGCCAGGTTCTGCTGCGTCGCCTTGCGATTGGTCAACTGGCCCTCGTAGGTGCGCGTCAGCTTGAACGAACCACTGCGATCGCCGGCGTGGCAGCTCGCACAGGCGTTCATCAGGATCGGCTGCACGCGGGAGACAAACATGCCGAGCGAATCGGCATTGAAATCGGGCACCGGCAATGGTCCCGTGTCCGCATTCTCGCTGTGCGGCCTGGCCGGCGCCGGCGTCACCGTCTCCGTCCGCTGAAGTCCTGTCAGGAAGCGCTTGCTCTCCTCGTGATTGGGCCGCAACTCGACGGCCGCCGCGGCCTCGGCCACTGCCTGCGAGCGCAATCCGTGCAGCTGACACCAGCGTGCCAGGCGCAGGTGCTCGTCCGGATCGCGCAGGTTGGCCTGGCCGCGCAGGAACGCGTACGCTTCTTCCATGCTGGCGCACAGGGCCTGCACCTTGTCGCCGGGTATCCATGTCTCGCCGATGGTGCGGCGGACGCGATACTGAGCGCCGACGCGCTCGATATCGCCTTCCAGGATCCGCGCATTCTCCAGCACAAGGACATGACCCGTCCTTGGCGGTTCCGCGGCGTGGAGGCAGACCGCGCCCGGCACGATTAGCGCCAGGGCGCACAGGGCGGCACGAATAGGAGTGTTCATGGTCGGCGGCTTATATGAACGGGGACCGCAGCCGTCAAGATCACCTGGCAACCGGCGAGCCGGCAACGCGTAGGGTGCGTCAAGCGTACTCGCGCGGACGCACCGCAACCGACCCTTGCAGGACGACATTCGGACGCGTCTGCATTCCGGTGCGTCCGCGCGAGTACGCTTGACGCACCCTACAAATCAGGCGAGCCGGGAGCGTCAGCGACCGGAGTTCTCCCAAATCTTGACGCTTTTTGAAGAACTCCGGTATTTGAAGAACTCCGGTCGCTCACGCTCCCGGCTCGCCGAAATGCTTTGGTCGCCGGCTCGCTGGGCAGATTCCCCTTTTCGCCCTTTTTACCGCAGTGATAAAATGAAGCGGTGATCGTTGCCGATCCGATGCAAAGGATGGTGCCCGCATGCGTTCCTGGTTCGCCGTCGTCGCGGTGCTGCTGCTGACCTCCGGTGCCCGCGCCGGTCTGTACTACTCGGGCGAGACCATCGCCGACCTGCCCTCGCAGTGGCGCGGCTTCCTGCTCGATCAGCGGGCGCTACGCATGATTGCAGCCAAGCCGGCCAACGGCGTTTCCGCCAGCCCGCTGCGCACCGAGTACGAGCAGGCCGCAGCCAAGCTGGAGAAGACCGCAAAGGACCGCAAGCTCACGGCCGACGAACTCGCCGACCTGGGCGCCCTCTACGTTCGCCTGGGCGAGGTGAGCAAGGCGCTGGAAACGCTCCGCGCCGCCGAGCGCGAGCACACGAACCACTTCCGCATCGCAGCCAACCTGGGCACCGCCTGGCAGCTCCAGGGCGACCTGGCCCAAGCGGCGCTGGCACTTCAGCAAGCGGTGAAGCTTGCCCCCGGCAAGTACCAGAAGGCGGAGGAGTTTCAGCTGAAGCTCGTGCGCCTGCGCCAGGCCCAGCGCGACGCACAGGCACTGGACGACCTGTTCGGCGTCAAGTACGTCAGCGCCAAGGGCGACTATCAACCCGGCAAGCTGGCCGAGGAGCAGCGCAAGAAGATGCCCACGGGGGCAGCGGCCATCGTGCAGCAGCTCGCCCTGTGGCTGCCTGCCGACGGTCCGCTCCTCTGGCAGCTCGCGGAGATTGCCAATGCCCACGGCGACCTGAAGACCGCAGCCGCGATCATGGATGGGTGCGTGACCGAGTTCGGCATGAGCAGCGCCGAGCTGCGCAGACACCGCCAGCTGACCCGCGCCGCGGCGGACCGTGCCGACGACATCGGCATGACCGAGCACGAAGGCCACCTGGGCAGCATGAAGACGCGCTCGCGGCGGCCGCTGGCCAATCGCCTGAACCTCGCCGATCTGCCGCCCATCAGCGATACCGGCGTCAACGCCTTGCCCTGGGTCGTCCTGGCCGAGACGCAGGTGGCCCGCGACTTCAAGCCGACGTTCCCGAAGTACCTGAAGGAGCTGGACGGCAAGCAAATCTCGCTGAGCGGCTTCATGCAGCCCCTGGGCGAGGATGCGGAGCTGAGCTCGTTCATGTTGATCGAGTATCCGGTCGGCTGCTGGTTCTGCGAGATTCCGGAGATGACCGCACTCGTCTTCGTCGAAATGCCGCGCGGCAAAACAGCGGCCCTGACGCGTGGTCTGGTCAAGATCACCGGCACCTTGCAGCTGAATGCGACCGATCCGGAGGGGTTTCTGTATACGATTAGCAAGGCGAAGATCGCGGAGGCGGATTGAACGAACAGTGGTCAGTGATCAGTGGTCAGTGGTCAGCAGGAAGTCCGTCTTCCTGCTGACCACTGACCACTGATAACAGACCACATCTCCGAAGGAGTGATTCATGTCGCTGACCAAAGAAGAACTGGCCCAGCAACAGAAGCAGGCCGAGGAAATCCTGGGCGCGCAGCCGGAGAAGCTCGGGTTCGCCAAGGGCCTGTTCTTCGGCAGCTTCAACTCCCCGCTGCTCTTTCCCTATCCGCAGCTCAAGCCGGAAGAGAAGGAAGTGGTCGAGAAAAGCGTTGCCGAGGTACGGCAGTTCTGCGAGGCGCGCATCGACCCGGCCGCCATCGACCGCAACGCCGACATTCCGGCGGACGTGATCCAGGGTCTGGCCGAGATCGGCGTGCTGGGCATGGCGGCGCCGCAGGAGTTCGGCGGCCGCGGCTTCACGCAGCAGGGCTATGTCCGCATCATGGAAGTACTCGGCGGCCACGATTCGGCCGTCGGCGTCTTCGTCAACGCCCACCATAGCATCGGCATCCGCGCCCTGCTCCTGTTCGGCACCGAGGAACAGAAACGCTACTGGCTGCCCGACCTGATCGCCGGCCGCAAGCTGGCTGCCTTCGCCCTGACCGAGCCCGAAGCCGGCAGCGATGCGGCCAACGTACAGACCACCGCAACGCCATCCGCCGATGGCCGCACCTACATGCTCAACGGCACGAAGCAGTACATCACCAACGGCGGCATCGCCCAGGTGCTGACGGTCATGGCCCGCACCCCGGTGCCGGGCAGCAGCGAATCGAAGGTCACCGCCTTCCTCGTCAGCCCCGACATGCCCGGCTTCGAGGTGCTCGAAGCGCGCATGCCCAAGTGCGGCATCCGCGGCACCGCGACGGCGCGGCTGGCCTTCAACAACATGCCGGTGCCGATCGAAAACGTACTGGGGCAAGTCGGCAAGGGCCTGCGCGTCGCCCTGACCGTGCTCGACTTCGGCCGTATTACCTTCGGCGCCAGCTGCACCGGCGCCGCCAAGACCTGCATGCGCGCCGCGGTACAGCACGCCAAGACTCGCGTCCAGTTCAAGCAGCCCCTGAAGGAGTTCGAGCTGGTCAAGAAGAAGCTCGCCTTCATGGCCGCCAACGCCTTTGCCATGGAGGCGACCACCAACGAGTGCGCCTCGTTCATCGACCGCGGCTTCGAGGACTACATGCTCGAAACCGCCATGCTCAAGGTCTGGTCGACCGACGCGCTCTGGCAGATCGTCAACGACACGATCCAGATCTACGGCGGCAAGGCGTATTTCACCGATCAGCCCTACGAGCGCATGATGCGCGACGCACGCATCAACATGATCGGCGAGGGCGCCAACGACGTGTTGCGCGCGTTCATCGCCCTGGTCGGCATGCGCAGCGTCGGCGAGCAGCTCAAGGGCGTGCTGGGCGCGATCTCCAGCCCGCTCAAGGAATTCGGCAAGCTGTGGAGCTTCGGCCGCAGCCAGGTGGAAGCCCGCCTCTCGACGCCCGACGTCCCCGTCCACGCTGCGGCAAGCCTGAAGACCGAAGCCGGCGAGCTGGGCAAGCGCGTCCGCGACTTTGGCCTGGGGGTGCAGAGTCTGCTGCGGCACTATCGCGAAGGCATCCTCGAACGCCAGTACCAGCTGGAACGCATCGCCGACGCCGCCAACGACCTTTACGCCGCGAGCTGCACGCTGAGCCGCCTCGACTACCTACTGACGCACGGCAACCACAACCCCGCCGAAGTGCAGCGCGACGTGGCTGCCGGACGCTACTTCATGCACCTGACGAATCGACGGATCAAGCAGAACCTGGCGGCGCTGTGGGACAATGACGACGAGCAGACGACGGCAGCGGCCCAGGGGGCGCTGGACAAGTTCGGGGGCTTTTAGATGCCGCTCCTGGATCACTTCAATCCGCCTCTGAATCGAACGCATCCGTGGCGCAGTTTCCACGCCGCCTGGGCTGCCGCGATGGCTCGGCTGCTCAACCAGGGCGTGCTGCCGGCCGGCTATTATGCGGTTCCCCTCGCCGATCACAGTGGACCGATCGAGATCGACGTGGCCGCGCTGCGGGACCAGCTGGCCGCCACGGGATCGGAAGATGCAGTCAGCCCGCAGCCCTGGGTGCCACCTGCGCCCGGCCTGGCGGTGGCCATCGAACTGCCTGCGGTCGATACAGTCGAAGTTCAAGTTTTTGCCGATGACGGCGACCCGCGGTTGACGGCCGCCATCGAGCTGATCAGCCCGCGCAACAAGGATCGGCCGCAGGCGCGACAGACGTTTGCCGCGAAGTGCGTCGGCTACTTGCAGCAAGGAAGCAGCGTCGTGGTCGTGGACACGGTGACCACGCGCCGGGCCGACCTGAATGCCGTGATCCTTTCGCTCCTCGGAATCGATGCCGCAGCGTTGCCGCCCGGCCTTTCTGCCGTGTCGTACCGGGCGGTCGGCCAGGACGAGGAGGCACAACAACTTCAGGTCTGGCCGGCGCCGCTCGCCTTGGGGTTGCCCTTGCCGACGCTCCCGCTGTGGATCGCCTCGGACTTTTCCGTACCGCTGGACCTCGAAGCCAGCTACCAGGCGGCGTGCACGGACCTGCGCATTCGCCCGGTGGAGGGCGGCCCTTCCGATGTGCTGGCGTTTTCTCCTCCCCCTCCCGTGCCCGGCCCGTTATCCTAACACTCTCACGATCCACCCTCTCCCGAGCCGGAGCTTCGTCATGCACACCCTCGATCGCCGCGATTTCCTCAAAAGCACTGCCGCCGGCGTGACTTCGCTCAGCGCCCTCGGCGCCACTTACGCGGCCGATGAGCCGAACGAGAAGGTCGTGCTTGCCGTCATGGGCGCGCGCATTCGCGGCAAGGCGCACATCGCCGGCTTTTCCGCGCTCGAAAACGTCGAGATTGCCTACATCTGCGATCCGGACGAGAACCTCTATCCCGCGGCGCTCAAGACGCTCAACGCGAAGCAGAAGCGCCAGCCGAAGATGATCAAGGACTTTCGCGAAGCCCTCGCCGACAAGGAAGTGACGGCCCTGACCGTGGCGGCGCCGGACCACTGGCACGCGCTGGCCACCATCTGGGCGTGCCAGGCGGGCAAGCACGTCTACGTCGAGAAGCCGCTGTGCCATAACGTCGTCGAAGGCCGACGCATGATCGAGGCGGCCCGCAAGTACAACCGCGTCGTCCAGGTCGGCACGCAGCGGCGCAGTGCAGCGCATCTGCAGAGTGCGGCGGAGTTCATCCGCGGCGGCGAGCTGGGCAAGGTGCCGTTCGCACGGACCTGGATTGCCGGCCATCGCAAGACGATTGGCAAGAAGGCCGACGCCGAGGTGCCGGCCAACGTCGATTACAACCTCTGGCTCGGGCCGGCGGCGGAACGGCCGTTCAATCCCAATCGCTTCCACTACGAATGGCACTGGAACTGGGACTACGGTACCGGCGAACTGGGCAATAACGGCATCCACTACCTCGATTCCGTGCGCATGATCCTGGGCCTCGACGCACCGACGCGAGTCAGCAGCGATGGCGGCATCTACCTGCTCCAAGATGACCGGCAGACGCCCGACACGCAGCTCGCCACGTTCGATTTCGGCAGCACCTGCGTGACGTGGGAACACCGCATCTGGGCCAAGACTGGCATCGAGGGACAGGCGTCCGGCCTGGTGATCTACGGCGAGAAGGGCACGATGGTCTTCGACGGCAAGGACGGCACCGGCTGGCGCATCATCGACGGCGACAAGGACAAGCCTGCGTCCGACAAGGCATCAAAGTTCGATCGCGAGCACTTCCAGAACTTCGTGGACAGCGTCCGCACTGGGAAAAAGTGCGTCGCCGACGTCGAGGAAGGCCACAAGAGCACGCGCCTGTGCCACCTGGGCAACATCGCCTACCGCCTGGGCCGACCGATCAAGTTCGACGAGAAGACCGAAACGATCGTCGGCGACGCCGAGGCGAACAAGCTGCTGGGCCGCGAGTATCGCAAGGGTTTCGCGGTGCCGGAAAAGGTGTAGAAGAATCGTTGGGTTATCGCGCTGCGTAGGGTGGGTCGAGCGGGAGGCCGGCCCCCCAGGACCCCGCGGGGGTGTGGTTGGGCGCGCAGGCGCCCGCCCC
>JAIEMG010000187.1 GCA_019752375.1 Gemmataceae bacterium
ACGCGATTCAGGCGTGATCGCAATTCCAGGATACCCCTAGTTTCAAGCGTTTTTTTGCAGATAGACTCTAACAGCGCTTGCTCATGATGGCTTCCCAGGGCCAGCGCAGCAGCACGGACGCCAGCTGGCCCATCATCAGCCACCACGGTGCGTACGTTCGCCTGCGCGAGTTGATGGCGCGGCAAATGAGTTGAGCGACCTGTTCCGGCTGCATCGCGGGCATGTTGCGGTATTCCTTGGTCGGTTCAATCATCCGGGTCCGGACCAGCGGGAGGTAAATGGACGTCGTGCCGACGCCGCGTGCGTTCAACTCGGGCCCGACGCTGCGAAACCACTGATCGAACGCCGTTTTCGACGCCTGGTAGGCCGCCCACTGGGGTGCGGGCGCCAGCAGGACGTTCACCGCGGAGACATTGATCGCATGCCCCCGCCGCGCAACGAGCGTGGGGATGAGAGCGAGCAGGAGTTGCACCGGGCCGAAATAGTTCAGATTCATGGTGCGCGTGAAATCGTGGAAGCGATCCAGCGAGAGGAAGATCGAACGCCGGATCGATTTCCCCGCATTGTTGACGACGATGTCGATCCCATCCGGGCGTTGAAGCAACTGCTGCAGCAGCGCCTGAACTTCTTCAGCCTTCGTCAGATCGCAGGGAAAGACGTCGGCGCGCCCTCCGCGGGCTTCGACCCGCCGCTTCACGTCCTGCAGCTTCTCCGCGGTGCGCGCCACCAGGAGCAAATGGGCGCTCGTCTCGGCGAGACGCTCGGCCAGGCACTCGCCAATGCCGAAGCTGGCCCCCGTGATCAGCACGGTCTTCCCCGCCAGCCGTTTCTGAAGCTTCGCTCGACTGAACCAGAGGAACGGAAAGAAGAGGAGTTTCATCGTGCGCAGCGGTTAAATGAAAATTCCCGGCGGCCGGCAAGAGGAATGGGCGTTGGTCTGATCGGCTGTTGCAGGGTGCGGCCGGGTGAGCTTACTCTATACAACCGAGCGCGATTGTGCAGCGAGCCATCAAGAGATCCGGGTACGACGATATTGCCACCTCCCTGAAGGAGAAACCGATGCGACCGAACCGCCGTTCCGCTCTGAAGTCCCTCGGCGCCGGAATGGCCGCCACGCTGGCCATCCCCGCCGTCCATGCCGCCGCCGAAGTCGACAAGCCGAAAGGCAACGTCAAGCAATCGGTCTGCCGCTGGTGCTACGGCAAAATTCCCCTGGAAAAACTCGCCCAGGAGGCAGCCCGCATGGGGTATGGCTCCATCGAGCTGCTCAAGCCCGACGAGTACAAGGTCGTCAAGCAGGTCGGATTGACCTGTGCCATGCTGGCGGGCACCGGCCCGATCGAGAACTGTCTCAATCGCAAGGAGAACCACGAGCGCTGCGAGAAGGAGCTCAAGGCAGCCATCGACTTTGCCGCGGAGGAGAAGTTGCCCAGCGTGATCTGCTTCTCCGGCAACCGCAAGGGATTGGCCGATGACGAGGGGCTGAAGACCTGCGCCGAAGGGCTCAAACGCGTGCTGGGTCACGCCGAGGAAAAGAAGGTGACCGTCTGCATGGAGCTGTTGAACAGCAAGGTGAACCACAAGGATTACATGTGCGACCACACGGCATGGGGCGTGGAGTTGTGCAAGAAAGTCGGCTCCGGGCGATTCAAGCTGCTTTACGACATCTATCACATGCAGATCATGGAGGGGGACGTCATCGCCACGATCAAGGCGAACAAGGAATGGTTCGGCCATTACCACACCGGCGGCGTGCCGGGCCGGCACGAGATCGACGAGACCCAGGAGCTGAACTACCCGGCAATCATGAAAGCGATCCTGGCGACGGGCTACACCGGCTATGTGGGGCAAGAGTACATCCCCGTGCGCGATCCGCTGACGTCGCTGGCACAGGGCTTCAAGATTTGCGACGTGTAAGTAATTCTACAACGCTACTTCACTCTCCCGCGTTGAAAGAAATGACGAATGACGAAACCCGAATGACGAATCAATGACCAATGACGAAGCTCCAATAGATGTTGGATGTGTGCGGCGCCTGCACCTTTGGTCATTGGGTATTGGTCATTGATTCGTCATTCGGGCTTCGTCATTCATTCGTCATTTCCCAAGAACGTCCGTGTCACGGAGAGTTCGCTTGGCATTCAGGAGTGGGTGGAATCCACGCGTGGATTCCACCCACTCCTTTGTGTTTGCGCATCCATCCGCCGCACCTCGATCCCTTGTTCAAAATGCCGGTGAGGGCTCCCGAAGATTTCGCATCGCACCGCTTCGCGCATGTATTTGGCATGGAGATTGCCTGACTTTGATGCCAGGCGAGGGGCCGCGGGCTCGCTCGGTGCCCAACGGAACGGTGCAACCGCCGATTCACTTCCCCGGCTGATTGCACATAGCCCGCATCGTTGATGCGCGAGGTACTCCATGTTCGATCTGCTGACAATCCCGTTCCTGGTCCTCTGTCTGGACTCCGACGATTTTCGCACGCGCGCGGCCGCTTACGAGCAACTGGCGATCCATGGCCGCGTCGCGGTCCCTCATCTCAAACAAGCCGCGCGGCAGACCGAGAACCCGGAGGTTCGCTGGCGGTGCCATCGGCTCGTTGAAGTCCACCGTCCCGAGTTGCTGGCCCGGCTCCAGGTCCAGCACAAAGACCTGCGCATCGACGCGCTGCCCCTGGAAATCCCGGCCAGTCAGCGCTGGGACCTGATCTTGCGGCTGCTGGCCGGGGATCGCGGCGGGCTCTGGATGTTCTGGTCGCCGCCGTGCGGACAGCAGTATACGGAAGCCACGCAACGCTACATTGCCGAGCTGGTCTATAGCCGCGACGAAGACGACGTCGAGGACTTGCTCACTCGCATGGCCGACCGACAGCGGAAATACTGGGACGGGGCGCAATGGCGCGATGAAACAGCAGAACTGCTGCCCATGCCGGAGGGACAACGCGCCAGCCAGTAACGCCGCTCCACTCACCCTCGCGGCCCAATAATTGCTGCATGGCAATACGCCTTCTTGCTTGCCGCTTTCCCCACGGCTGGGTTGGGGTGCGTGAGCAGGCTTCAAGGACTGGAGAGGAGCGCCATCCTTATGCCGTACAGGCTGATCCGATGCGTGGCTTGCGGTCTGGCCATCATGACCATCGGCCTGGGCTGTACCGGACGCAATGCCTATGTGCCTCCGCCGCCGCCGGAAGTGGTCGTCGCCTCTCCGCGGCAGCGCACCATCACCGTCTACCATGAATTCCCCGGAACGACCCAGGCCAGCGATTCCGTCCAGGTGCGCGCCCGGGTGCAGGGGTACCTGGAGAGCGTCCATTTCGAGGACGGCGCCATGGTGACGCGTGGCGACCTGCTGTTCGTCATCGACCCGCGCCCCTACCGCGCCCAGCTTGACCAGGCGCGGGCGGCGCTGGAAAGCAAACAAGCCTCGGCCATCGAGGCCAGCGCGCTTTACAAGCGCACCCTGGCACTCATCCCGTCGCAGGCGGCCACCCGCGAAGAAGCGGACATTCAGAAAGGGAACATGCTGGTTGCCAAGGCCGCGATTGCCGAAGCGGACGCGAAGGTGCGGCAGGCCCTGCTCAATGTGGAATACACGGAAGTCCGCGCTCCGCTCAGCGGCCGGATCAGCCGCCGGCTCGTGGACGTGGGCAACCTGGTCTCGACCGACGCCACCCTGCTGACGACCATCACGCGCTACGACCCCATGTATGCGTATTTCAACGCCACCGAGAGCCAATACCTCGATTACCTGCAGCGTCTGCGGGACCGTCCGTCCGGAACGCTCGAAGGGGCTTCGCCACACTCGCCGGGCGCCACCGCGGCGTCCGCGGCTGGCTCCTCGGGCACACCGGGAGGCCCGTGGGGGAGCATCGCGGGCCTCATGGCGATCCAGTCCCGTTATCCCGTCGAGTTAGGCCTGGCCAATGAGACGGGTTACCCGCATAAGGGGGTTGTCGATTTCGCCAATAACACTGTCGACCCGACCAGCGGCACGTTGCTGCTGCGCGGCGTGTTCGCCAACGCGCCGCCCTACTTCCTGGTGCCGGGTCTCTTCGTCCGACTCCGCGTGCCCATCCGAACCCAGCCCAACGCCCTGCTCGTGCCCGATCGGGCCTTGGGCACTGATCAGAGTGGGCCATTCTTGTTGATCGTGCGAGCCGACGACGTCGCCGAGCGCCGCTCCCTCCGGGTCGGCAGCCAGGAAGGAAACCTGCGCGTGATCGAAGCGGGGTTGAAGGCCGATGAGCGCTTTGTCCTTGAGGGGCTAACGCGGGCCCGGCCAGGAAACAAGGTGCAACCGGTGACGGCGACACCCGGCCAGGCACGTTAAAAACGTGCCCCCCAAGAACCCGAGGCGACCGTGTTCTCACGCTTCTTCATCGAACGGCCGATCTTTGCCAACGTGATTGCCATTGTCACGATCGTCTTCGGACTGGTCACGGTTTACGAATTACCCGTCGAACAGTACCCGCAGATCACGCCGCCGACGGTTCGCGTCACCACGAATTACCCGGGCGCCAATGCCCTCGTCGTCGCCGACACGGTTGCCGCCCCGATCGAGCAGCAGGTGAACGGCGTCGAGAACATGCTGTACATGTCTTCGACCTCGGGCAGCGATGGCTCGTACGCGCTGACCGTCACCTTCGATATCGGCACCAATGTCGACATGGCCCAGGTCCTGGTCCAGAACCGCGTGCAGACCGCCTTGCCCCAGTTGCCGCAGGAGGTACAGCGCCAGGGCCTGGTCACCAAGAAGCAATCGACCGAGATCATCCTGTTCGTCACGTTGACGTCGCCGGACAAGAAGTACGACAGTCTCTTTTTGAGCAACTATGCCACGATCAACATTCGCGACGAGCTGGCTCGCCTGCGGGGCGTCGGCGACGTCAACGTCGTCGGCGCCGGCAGTTACAGCATGCGGCTGTGGCTCGATCCGGAGAAGCTGCGTGCACATGGGTTGACGACGCAAGACGTGTTCGCCGCCGTCCGCGAACAGAACGTGCAGGTCGCGGCGGGCCAGATCGGTCAACCGCCGGCGCCGCCGGAGCTGAGCTTTCAGTACACCATCACCACGCTGGGCCGGCTTGTCAGCCCGGAGGAGTTTGGCGATATCATCATCAAGGTCGAGGAGGGCCCCTCGCCGCGGATCACGCGGGTGAAGGACGTGGCGCGCGTGGAGCTGGGCGGCCAGGTCTACGATCAGTACTTCCAGGTCAACGGCGTGCCGGCCGCGGGCGTCGCGGTCTTCCAGCTGCCCGGCGCCAACGGGCTCGATGTGGCCGACCGCGTCCGCGCCAAGATGGCGGAACTGGAACGCCGCTTTCCCCAGGGCGTGCGCTACGACATCCCCTTCGACACCACCCGCTTTGTCCGGGCGGCCATCCATGAGGTCTACCGCACGCTCATCGAAGCCGGCGTGCTGGTGCTTGTCGTCATCCTGCTCTTCCTCCAGGACTGGCGCGCGGTGCTCGTGCCCGCCACGACGGTGCCGGTGACCATTATCGGCGCCTTCGGGGCGATGTACGCGTTCGGTTTTTCCGTCAACCTGCTGACCTTGTTCGGCCTGGTGCTCGCGATCGGCATCGTGGTGGACGACGCGATCGTCATTGTCGAAGGCGCGGCCCACCACATCGAGCATGGCCTGGCGCCCAAGGAAGCAACCATCCGGGCCATGACGGAGCTCCTCGGCCCGATCATCGGCATCACGCTGGTGCTCCTGGCGGTATTCTTGCCGGCGTCGTTCCTGGGGGGCATCACCGGCCAGCTGTACCGCCAGTTCGCCCTGACGATCGCCGCCACCGCTCTCATCAGCGCGATCAATGCGGTGACGCTCAAGCCGGCCCAGTCCGCCCTGTGGCTGCGCCCGGCAACGGGCAGCCGTAAGTTCGTGCTCTTCCGCGCTTTCAACGCGGGTTACGGCTGGGTGGAGCGCCAGTATTCCGGCGTCATCCACTGGCTGGTGCGCCACCCCTGGCCCATCATGGGGCTGTACGCCGTCCTGATTGCCATCGCCGCCTGGGGCTTCTTCGCCTTGCCGACCGGATTCCTGCCCACGGAGGACCAGGGCTATTTCATCGTGAGCGCCCAGCTTCCCGACGCCGCCTCCCAGGCGCGGACGGGCGAGGTCGTCGATCGCCTGGCTGAGATCCTCCGCTCGACCCCGGGCATTGAAAACGTCAACGCGAACGGCGGCACCAACGTCATGGAAGGGACCGTCAGCTCGAATGCGGCGACCTGCTACGTGACGTTCAAGGACTGGAGCGCGCGGGGCCGCGACGAGAGCCAGGATGCCATCCTGGCCCGGTTGCGGCGCGAGTTCGCCAAGATCCCGCAGGCGACGGTCATTGCCTTTCCGCCGCCGGCGATCCGCGGCGTGGGGGTCACGGGCGGCTTTCAGATGGAAGTGCAGGACCTGGGCGGCGTCGGCTTGGCCGAGCTGGAGCAGGTGACGCGGACGATGGTGCAAAGCGGCAACGCCCAGTCCGATCTGCAATCGCTCAATACCCCCTTCAGCGCCAGCGTGCCGCAACTCTACCTCGCCATCAATCGCACCAAGGTCAAATCGCTGAACGTGCCCCTCGATCTCGTCTTCAACGCGCTGCAGACGTACCTTGGCTCGAGCTACGTCAACGACTTCAACGCGTTCAGCCGCACCTACCAGGTCCGGCTCCAGGCCGATGCTCCCTTTCGCGACCGCATCGAGGACATCGAGCGCCTCGAAGTCCGTAACGCCGACGGCAAGATGGTGCCGCTGGGAACGCTGCTCTCGGTCGAGCGCCGACTCGGTCCGCAGACGGTCCGGCGCTATAACCTGTACCCGTCGGCGTCGATCACCGGCCAGGCCGCCCCGGGCGTCAGCTCGGGACAAGGATTGACCATCATGGAACAGATGGCACGCGATCAGCTGCCGCCCGGCGTCGGTTACGAGTGGACCGCCATGTCGTACCAGGAAAAGCAAGTGGGCAACCAGGCGATCTCCGTGTTTGGCCTGGCGGTGCTGCTGGTCTACCTGGTCCTCGCGGCGCAGTACGAGAGCTGGACGTTGCCGGCAGCGGTCATCCTGCTCGTGCCGCTGGCGCTGCTGGGCACCGTGGCGGCGTTGGCCGTGCGCGGCTTCGACAACAATGTTTACACGCAGATCGGCATCGTGCTCATCATCGCGCTGGCCAGCAAGAACGCGATCCTGATCGTCGAGTTTGCACGGCAACTGCGCGCCGAGGGCAAGGACCTCCGCGAGGCCGCGGCGGAGGCGGCCCAACTTCGCCTGCGACCCATCCTGATGACGTCGTTCGCGTTCATCCTGGGCGTCGTGCCGCTGGTGTTCGCACGCGGGGCCGGCGCCACCAGCCGGCAGGCCCTCGGCACGGCCGTCTTCGGCGGCATGATCGCCGCCACGGTCCTGGCCATCTTCTTCGTTCCGGTGTTCTTCGTCCTGTGCGAACGCCTCAGTGCTGGATGGAAGGATCGGTCGTGGCTCCGCCGATCGACGGCGTCCCCGCAGGCGTGAACCCGACGCGCCAGTTTTGAAGTTGCGCCATGGCCTGGTACTTCGCTTGAATTGGCCGAGTCGCTTCTTTACCCCGAAGGGGTTTCGTGACATAGCCCAGAGTTGCCGCGTACTCGCGGCTACCCTGGGGAGACTAGTACTACAAGGCTACGTCCACTGGAAGGATCGGCGTCCGTGTCTGTAGCCGCAGGCTTCAGCCTGCGGAGTGGCGTCTGCCGGCCCTGCGACGCACTTCCG
>JAIEMG010000153.1 GCA_019752375.1 Gemmataceae bacterium
TCGCCCCCGCGCCGTCTTTTTTGGGTTTTGGTGGGGGGGGGGTTCGGGGGGGTTTTCGCGCAGTCGTCGCGGATTCCGCCCCCTCACCACCAACCCCTCTCCCCCGAGTACAGGGGAGAGGGGAGCCTAACTCCTGTCGATCGCCTTAGCGCGACGTGCAGGCGAGGGGCGCGTCGGGCTAACGACTGGGGCAATCAGGCTGCACAACGACTTCGCCTGGATTCGACCGCGGGACCGGCCGGCGAGGGCAGCCGAAACGTGAAGATCGCGCCGCCGCCGGGTCGATCGACCGCCGTCAGTTCGCCGCCGTGGGCCTCGGCAATGCGACGACAGATCGAGAGCCCCAGACCCAACCCTGTGGTCTTGGTGCTGATGAACGGCTCGAAAATGCGCGGCCCCAGCTCGGCGGGCAATCCCGGCCCGTCATCCTCGACCCGGAAGGTGCTGTTGCCCTGCCCATCGCGCGTCAGACGCAGCCGGACGACGCCGCCCTGGGGCAGCGCGTCCAGGGCGTTGATCAGCAAGTTGAGCAGCACTTGCCGGACCTGGCCCTGGTCCGCGGTTAACGGGCTGGGCGCCTTCGGCAAATCGCACTCGATGCGCACGTCCTGTTGCCCCGCCCGTCCGCTGACCAGGGCGACCGTCTGCGTCAGCAAGGAGCGGGGGTCGAATGATTGCTTGAGCAATTGCGGCGGCCGAGCGAAGTCGAGAAACGTCTGTGTCGCTCGTTCCAGGCGGATGATCTCTTCTTCGAGGATGACCAGGTCCTGGCCTTCCAGGCACGCGGCCGAGTTCTCGGCGGCAGCCTGCACCAGCAGCTTCATCGACATCAGCGGATTGCGCAACTCATGGGCGATGCCGGCGGCCAGCTGTCCGACCTTCGCCAACTGCTCCGCGCGTAGGACCTCGCGCTCGCGCTGACGCAGCCGATCAATCACGACGGTGATCTGACCGCTCATCTTCTGCAGCGCGCCTTCCAGGTCGTGCAATTCCTGCGGATCGGTGAAGGTGACCGGGCCAATCACCTCGCCCAGGCGTCCCGTGGCGTCGCGGATCGGCAGGCTGAGCTGAATGATGGAGCGGCTGACGCCACGCGCCACGGCATAGCCGGCCATCAGTCCCACGCCACAGCCGCAGATGCCCAGCAGCAGCAAGCCCCAGATCAAGCGCTGGCCGATGCGCTGGTTCTGCTCCATCGTCTGCGAAATTTGCTCCTCATTGAAGTCGAGGTATTCGTGCGCGGGAGCCAGGATCTCGTGAGTCAGCACGCCGTCGATCAACTCGTGAATGTGCTGCGGTTTGTCGCGTGGCGGCTCTTCGCGTGTGATGCGGTCGAACTCGGCAAAGAAGTGGGCGTATCCTTGCTTGACGCGCGCCATCAGCTGCTTTTCGCGCCGCGTGGTGCCGGTGCGCTCCGCCTCGCCGAGCCAGCGATCGCTTTCGCGGCGCAGGTCCGGAATGCGGGCCAGGTGCTTAGCGTCCCCGGTCAGCAGGAAGAGATCGAGCTGGCTGCGCACTTCGCGGATGCCGATCTCCAGTTCCTCGGCCGCACGCATGCTGATGATATTGACGGCCAGCACATCGGAATTGGACCGCTGCATGTGCTGCACATACCAGACGGTCAGGGCGCCAACCGCCAGGAGCAGGCAGCTGGAGATGAGAATGGGCGTCGTCAGCCGGACGATCAGGCGGCGGCGCATCCGTGTCCTCCGCGACCGGACGGCCCGGAACCAACCGGCACCAGCTCCCTCCGGGCCGCACAAGATAGTACAAATCCCCCGTTGCCGGGCAAATACCGGTTTCGTCTTGGCGCAAGGGGGTCGGAGGTCAGCGCGGTTTGATCTTGACACCACCCGCCACGTTCGGTTTGCCGCCCGATCCCGACCTGGCGGCGCAACCCGACTCGCCCGATGCGCCCGCGCCCTGCTTGATCGTCCCGTTGCCAGCCGCCTTCTTGAATTCAGGGCCAATACTCCCAGGGAACTTCCCCGCCGTGATGTCCGGCTTGACGAACTCTGCCGGCTTGGAACCGCCCAAGGGACCGCCGCGAACCATTGTTGCGTAAAACGTGGCTGCAGCTACGAGGGAGAGAACCGCGAAGGCGCGCATGGTGCAAATCCTCTTCAACTGGATGCTTCCGGATGGAGCGACGCGGGCCAATCCGCGTCAACACCAGTCCATACGCGCGACTTCGTCGTCTGTGACCGGGTGTGTCAGAATCGTTGGCTCAGTAGTCATCCAAGAATAAGTTCGTATTTTCGTAGGACGGATTGGAAATCCGTCCGTGTTTATCGGACGGATTGGAAATCCGTCCTACGAACTCATTCTTGGATGGCTTCTCGGGTTGCGATCCACTCGTCCACGCGCGATCGCAATTGCGGAAAGAATTCGGCAAAGTCTGCCGCGAGGCCGATGTCGTTGTCCGTCAGCTCCGCGATGGCCCGCTCCACTTCGAACGTCTGTCCCAGTCGGGCGGAAAGCCGCACCGAGATGCGAAGCAGCGACGCTTCGATGCCCTCAATTTGCCGATACGAGCCAAGCCGGTCGTCGGCGATCATCCGTTCGACGGCCATCCGCGCCTCCCCCGGCAGGGCCACCGGCTGAGCCTGGATGGAAGCGTAGAAGCGGCTGGTGAAGACGTGCAGCGGCTCGGAAGTGTAGCGATCCCAGTCCCGGGCGAGGAAATGATCGTAGAAGACGTCGACCAGGATGCCCGCGAACCGGCCGTGTGCATCCCGGACCCGTGCCCGGCTGCGATGCACGACAGGATGAAAGTCGGTGAAGGCGTCGATGACTTGATGACAGCGGGTACCGCGCAGAAACGCATCACTCATGCCATGCCGATCGCGGCCTTTGACGATGTCGGCCAGCAGGTTTCCCAGGCGGAAATCAAGGTCCGGCTCGGAAAGGAAGACATGTGCCAGCCAGTTCACGGCACCTCCAATGGCAACGGCCGGGAAGCAAGCCTCAGAGACAGACTGTTCGTGAGCCTATGGTGGACTCGTTTGGAAATAAATGGTATGGTTCTACCGAACTCCCACGCGGGCTCGATGGAGCATGGAAAGACGGTCATGGTTAAGCACATCAACGTCGTCGGAGCCAATCTGCGGAAGATTGAGATCTTCGATCAACCAAAGCGGCGCATCGATCCGGCCGAACTCGGCGCGGCACTTGGCGCGCGTCCGGTGCAGCAGTTAAGACGAACGGCGGCGTTCAGTTCCAGCGCATCGCACCACGCGTCGCCCAGTAATCTCGCGGCGATTCAGCCAATGTTATGAGTCTTTTCCCTGCCTCCTCATCCCAACCAACCTCCAGTGCCGTCGCATTGCATCGTAATTGCTCCGCCGTGGCCGCTCCGCTCAGCACGACGTCCGCCCACGGCTGCGCCAGCACCGCAGCCAGTGCCAGGGCATCCATGCTGGTCTGCAATCGAGCGGCTGTCGCTTCCAGGAGACGACGCTTTGCTTCGAAAGCGGAATCGGTGTTGCGTGGGGTCAAACGACCGTTGGCGAGTGCTTCCTTGACAATGACGCCCATGCCGGCGTCGTGCGCCTCTTTCAGCGCAATACCCGCCGAGGGCTCCAGAAGGTTCCAGGTGGCCTGCACCGCATCGAACAGGCGCTGGCCACCGACGGTGATATCGATCGCGCGTCGCAGCACGTCGGCTTGGTTGGGACCGCTCAGCGACAGGCCGATGGCAATGCCACTCTCCCGCAGACGGGCCAGCTCGGTCAGTACGCCCTGGTTGTCCAGCACGCCGCTTTCGAGCGTGGCACTGTGAATCTGGTGCAGGCCCAGGTGGGAGCCAAGCAGTTCGCGGCTTTCGCCCGCCTGGCGTTGCACCACTGCGACCGAATGGTCCTTCACTTCGTGCGTGTCCGCCTCGACTTGCCAGCCGGCGGTGTAGGTATAACCCCACTTCGACCCGATGGCGACGCTTCTCGGTGCGATCCGGCGCGACGCCAGCCAGCTCGACAGGAAAGCCTCGGCCCGGCCGTACGAGCGGGCCGCGTCGAAATAGCGAATGCCGAGTTCCCACGCAGCATCGAGCACGGCATGGCAGCGAGCCTCCATTGCGGCCACGTCGTAGTCCTGGTGGAGGTCCTGGGCGTGGCCCAGGTTGATGTAGCCGGGCCGCCCCAAGGCCGCGAGACCCAGGCCCAGGCGCGAAACCCCCAGTGACGTCCGACCCAGACGGTGCAATTCCATGCAGCCAATGTACGGCAGACCACTGGTACCGGCACAAGCGGCCGCCAAGATTTTTTCCCCCGCGCCGCCCATGACGGGGAACTATAGTGGATGGAGCTCACGGTCCGCCCGAGGCACCGAATCCGATGAAACCATCTCCCTTCCTCGACCAGATTCGCCGGTTGTTCTTTGCCCAGGGGGCCGGCGAGACCAGCGATGCCGAGTTGCTCGCCCAGTTCTGCAAGCACGGCGATGAGGATGCGTTTGGCACACTGGTGCATCGCCACGGCCCGATTGTCTGGCGCGTCTGTCGGCGCATGCTGCGCGACGAGCACCTGGCCGAGGACGTGTTTCAGGCGACATTCCTGGTCCTGGCACGGCGGGCGCCGAGCATTCGCCGTCCTGATGCCCTGCCGGGCTGGCTGCACGGCGTGGCGACGCGTCTGGCGCTCAAGGCACGCCTGCGGGAGAGCAAGCGACAGGTCGCTGGAGTTTCCGGAGTGGAGCGGGCCGCGCCGGACCCCGTCGAGGAAATGACCATCCGCGAGCTGCGGACCGTGCTGGACGAAGAACTTCTGCACCTGCCCGACAAGTTCCGCTATCCGCTGGTGCTCTGTTATCTGGAAGGCAAGACGCGCGATGAAGCAGCCCAGCTCCTCGACTGCCCGCTGGAGACGCTCAAGAGCCGGCTGGAGCGTGGACGGGAACTGCTGCACTCCCGCCTGAGCCGTCGTCAGCTTGCGTTGCCGACGGCGTTCCTGTCATTGTTGCTGGCCGACGGCACCAGCCAGGCTGCGCCGCGCGCCGTTCTGCTCCAGGGCACCGCCGAGGCCGCATTCCGCTTTGCCGGCGATGCCCAAGCAGCGGGGGCACTGTCGCAGCAGGCGGTATCGCTGGCGCAAGGCTATCTGACCGGCGTTCGACTGGCACGGTGGAAGGCCGCAGCCGGCGTGCTGTTGCTGCTTGGCGCGGTCACCGTCACTGGGCTGTTTGCGCAGTCGGTATTTCAACGAACCACTGCGCCAGTCGCCGAATCGATTGGACAGAATGACGTTTTCGAAGGACCGCCCGCGCCGCACGTTCCGCGGCTCCGTGCCGACGTGCCGGCCGCCAATGGTCCCTTGCGTCGCCTGGTCGTCGAGGAACGCGTCGGCACCGCCCGCGCGAATGAACTGGTCCGGGTGCCGTTGTTCTTCCATGAGGGCGAATGCCAGGATCCGCACGGCCTCCGGCTCTTCGCAACCGACGACCGCGAGCGCCAGCGGCCGATTGCCTACCAGCCCGACGACGTCCGCCGGGACGAGGACGGCAGCATCAGCCGCATGCACATCTACTTCATGACGGATCTTCGGGCGTGGGAACGGCAGCAATTCGTCCTGGCGCCAGGCGAGAACCCGGGGAAGAAGCTAGAGCCGGTAACCCTGCGTCGTGAGGACGGAAAAATCACGCTTGCCGGCGACGACCTGCAACTAGCATTCTGGACCCAAGGCCCCCGCGCCGGCGGCATCGCGGCGATCCAGACGACGCTGGGTAAAGTAACGCTGTCGGACCATCTGCTGGCACCGCGACTGACGCTGCAACGGCAGGCTGCCAACCTGGACGTCACCCGGACGACGGAACTGAGCCATGGAGCCAACGAGTCGGTTGAAGTCCGCGATCTGCGCTTCGGTTCCGGCCCCCTCTTCGCGAAGCTGATCGTTCGGATCGGCCCACCGGGAGTCCCCGACAGTGCGGAGTTCATCTACCTGGTGCCGCGGCGGGGCAGTCATTTCGTGCAAAGCGAACGACTGCTTACCGACGACGCGGATCGTGCCGACGTGGTCGGCGCCGCCGGTCATGCTTTGCTCGCTGGACGGCTGGTGCTTGGCGATTCGGCCGTGGACCAGCGCGTCGTGCTGGTGCCGGCCGGGTTGCGACGGCTGACACGATCGGTCCAGGGCCACACGGTTGCGGCCCTGGTCAACGCGCGCTCCGGGGTGAGCATGCTGCCGGTCCCGCACGTACATGGCGGCATGAAGGGCATCGAACTTCAACAAGATGGCGACGTGGCATTCCTCGGCACCAGCGACTTCCGCCGCACACCCGGCGCGGGCAGCGACGACCTGCGTGCCTTCTGGGGCCAGGTGCGCTATGTCTTCACGCGTGCCACCAGTGAAGAGGCGCTCTGGGAAGCCGGCCGCGCCCACTTCCAGCCATTGACCGCGGTCGTCGAAGAGCCCGGCGTGACGGCGGACGACCTGCACGGATTGCTCAAAGAACTGATGCGTCAGCACGGACATACGCACGCCCGCAGCTGGATGCAGGAAGCCGGCCGGCTCTACACCCTGGACGATTCGGCAGCGCTGCGAAAGCTCGTGGCCGGCGGCGAGCCGCGCGAAGAGACGACGGAACACTGGCTCAATGGCGCCATCAGCGCCCGCAACGAAGCGACGCGCGGCGGCACGGTGCCATTACGCGAGGACGACAAGGGCAAGGCGTCCGGACCGCTCGATCCGTGGAACCTGACGTACACGGCCAGTGCCATGGTGTCGCTGGCGGCCCTGGCGGAGCCGTCGCCGCGGCTGGACCGCATCAGCCTCGCCATTGGCAAGGCTCAGCGGCAGTTCAATGGGCGAGTGGACGGCCAGGGCTTGCCGTCCATCGATTGCTATCATTCCGCGTTCACCATGCAGATGGGATCGATCGCGGCGGGCATTCACGGCGCGCGCAAGGCAGGCGATGCGGACTTGCTCCAGTTTTATCGCGATTGCGCTCGATCCCCGAACGTGCTGGACGTCTTCGGCCACGCCCAGCGGACCAATCCCTCCGCGCCGCGCGGCGGGACCGCCGGCGACTTCCTCTACGCAAGCACCAGCGATTTCTTCCTGCGCAACATCGAGCTGGCCTGCAACGAAGACCTGTGGATTCACCCGGCCGCCTTTGGCCGCTACTTCGATTGCGTGGACGTCAACGCCGACCTGTGTCAGCGCATGTCGTCGAAGTCGGGGTGGTATCGGGCCAACTATTTCCGCGGCCAGTGCTCCGACCGCCGCTGGCAGACCTGGTCGGCCGCGCCGTTCCTCGGCCTTCTTGCTGCAGGCGACGTGGGCCTGACGGACGCATGCTACTACGCCCGGCACCAATCCGGCCAGCGCATGAACTGGATCGAGGTCACGACCTTCTTCCAGACCGATGTCGCACTGCGGGCGGGGCTGTCGCGCTATCGTCCCGAGGCGGCACCGGCACTGCCGCAAGGCGTCGAAGTGCTGCGACAGGAATCCGGCAACCGCGTGCGCTGGAAGCCGCTTGCCGATGTGCAGGGCTACCGCATCTACCGGGCCGAGCGCATGGGCGGCCCGTGGACAGTGCTCAATTCTCCTTACACGCAGCCGCCGGGCGAGCTGGTGTCGCGGGGCGAATACACGGACGCCGACGGCACG
>JAIEMG010000189.1 GCA_019752375.1 Gemmataceae bacterium
CAGACACTCTTGTCTGGCCGGCCAGACAAGAGTGTCTGGCCCACCTTGCCAGGTACCAACTTGGCCCGCGTGCAGTCTCTATTCCGGTGCGTCCGCGCGAGCATGCTTGACGCACCTACGAATCTCGAAAAGCGCGTGCGTGTCAAGCACCGGGCTCTGGGCAAATCGCAGCTGTCGTGGCAACTCCTTGCCCGGCCCATGGCGCCCGAAGCGCCAACTCTTCCGGATCACCGTCGCAGGTGGTTTCCCCGCTAGCCCCGGCATAGGCAGAAGCCGCGGAACGCCCCGGCGAGCCGTTCTGCCTACTCTTCGTTTCCCCCCTGTATCTTCATAATCTGCTTTATCTGCCTTGACGATCTTGACGTTGTGAATCGTGCAGCGGCAATCGGCCCAGGCGGGAGAGACCGGGTGGACCGGGCAAGCCCCGCCCCGCGAGCTCTCCCGACAGGGCCATGGAACGGCCCGCTGCACGGCAGTCGCGCACGCCCGGCGCTGCCAGTGATTCGACAAACCGTGCGGTATGGATGCCGTGCGGAGCGTCTGGCGGAGTGGGACCGAGAGACAACGAGGTCTCCCGAGTAGTAAAGGAGTTGGGCCCATGGTTCATGGATGGTGGAAGCGGGCTGGCTGCTGGCTGGCTCTGGGCGGCGGCCTGTGGCTGCTGGCCATTGGCACGGTGCGTGCCGATGACGCCAGCCCCGAGGAGATGCGGCAGCGCCTGGAACGGCTGGAAAAGCAAAACCAGGAGCTGCTCAAGCGACTGGAAGCCATTGAACCCGCGCGACAGGGTGGCACGGTCCCAGTCCTGGAGGGCGGGCAGGCCGAGCCGGGCACTGGACTGAACAAGGATGAAGTCAAGAAAATCGTCGGTGACTACCTGAAATCGGAAGCGAGCCAGAAAAAAGCGGCAGATGACGCGAAAGCCAAGGCGGCCGAGCTGGAGGGCTTCGAGGTCGGCAAAGACCTCAAGATGAACGCCAGTTGGAGAAACGGTCTTTGGTTGGAGACGGCCGACAAGGCATTCAAAGTCCACGTCGGCGGCCGCACCCAGTACGACACCGTGTGGATGACGGCGGACCGGCAGGTGCAGTTCGGTACGCCCAATGGCACGGGCTTGATTGACGATGCCGTCAACTTCCGCCGTGCCCGTTTGGCCGTGGAAGGCACGTTCTGGGAAGTCATGGACTTCAACTGTGAATATGACTTCCTGAACACGCTCAACAACGATCCCACACTACCCGCGGCGCGTAATAACGTGGGAAACACGCCGGTGCCGACCGATCTGTGGATCCAATGGAATCGCGTCCCCTACCTCGGCAATATCCGCGTGGGCAACCAGAAGCCGCCTATCTCGTTTGAGCACATGACCAGCAGCCGCTTCCTCGACTTCATGGAACGATCGCTGGCGTTCGACGCCTACGTCGAAGATCAGGACAACGGCTTCACACAGGGCTTCCAGCTCTTCAACTGGCTGCCGAACGAGCGCGCCACATGGGCGGTTGGTGCATTCAAGACGACGCGCAGCATTCTTGGCTGGAACGTCGGCGATGGCGAATGGGGTGTTTGCGGCCGTGTGACCGCGTTGCCGTACTACTCCAATGACGGACGTTGCCTCGTCCACCTTGGCCTCGGTGCTCGCTACCGCGATCCCGATGAGGAGACCACCCGCTTCCGTTCGCGTCCGTTGCTCCGCAACGGTCCCGCCGTGCTTCACAACATCATCGCCCAGGCACAGTTCCTGTCCGCCAATGAGACGCTGCTTGTGCCGGAGTTCGTCGCGGTTATGGGACCATGGACCGTCTCGGCGGAATGGTATGCCAGCTGGGTCCAAGGGTCCACCTTCCCCATTACCCCCGTCTCCGCCCAGGTCAACCGGGGAACGACCTTCACGCAGGGCGGATACGTGGACGTCCTCTACTTCCTCACGGGGGAGCATCGCATCTACGACAAGAAGTATCCGCGCTTCGACCGCGTGGTGCCAAACGAGAATGCATTCCTCGTCCGCGGCAAGGATGGCCACTGGGCGCGGGGTTCGGGTGCCTGGCAAGTTGGTGCCCGCTACTCCTACCTGGACCTGGAAAACAAGGGCATCGGCGTCGGCGTGATCCACGACGTGACCCTGGGCCTGAACTGGTTCCTCAATCCGAATTCGAAGGTGCAATGGAACTATATCTACGAGCACCGCGACGTGCCGAACAACACCGCCAGTGGCTCCATTCAGGGCGTCGGCATGCGGTTCGCGTTTGACTTCTAGGTCGATCGCCAGGTTGTAACTCGAACGGGGCCGACCGAGTGGCGGTCGGCCCCTCATCCCTACCAGGACCAAGTACAAAATTCGGATACCGAGGAGGATCCTCAATGTTCAGGCGCATGAGTTGGATGCGAATCATCGGCTGCCTCGCCTTGATCGGCGGTCTGGCCGTCTCCGGTGCGCGGACCAAGGCCCAACCGCCCGGCGCTCCGGCCGAGATCATGGGCAAGCCCCCCGCGGGCGTCGTGATCGTCGACAAGGGCCCGGCGATCCAGGGTGGTGCGATCGCTGCAGACGGCTGCTGCGGCGAGTGTTTCAAGAAATGCTGCCAGCCCACCTGGGAGATGAAGAAGCACACCGAGGTGAACTACTGCACCAAGGTCGTCGAATACTGCCTTCCCAAGTGCTGTGGCTTCGGCTGCGCCAAGAAGAAGGATTGCTGCGAGTGCGCGGACGGCTGCCAGGAACCGTGCCACAAGTGCGGGAAGCCGCGCTGCAAGCGCGTGCTGGTCAAGAAGTTCGTCACCGAAGAGTGTCAGCACAACAAGTGCGAAGTCGTCCACGTGCCGGTGGAAACTTGCCCGACATGCTGCACGCCTCCGGGATGCGGTGCACCGGTGTTGACGATGCCGGCTGCCCCCACCGAGCCCAAGGCCGAGCCGATCCCGGCCCCGAAGGATGAGGTGAAGGACAAGCAGTAAGCCGATCCGGATCATCGCAAAGAGCGAGGGGCCGTGCCCCTCGCTCTTGCTTTGCGCCGCTTCGCTCCACTCCTTGCCCGGTCCGGCCGCGGAGGGGCAGCGGCTGTGCTGCCGGCCGAGGGCGTCCTGCGCTCAATTGGCGTAGAAGAGGCCGTCCGTTATTTCCGTCTGCGTCATCGAGGCAGTGTGGCCGTCGCAGAACAGGACGTTGAAGGTGTTGCTGTGCCGCAACGGATAGTGCGTCTGGGCGGCGGCATCCGCGAACGGCTTCCACGGACCGCGCGGCGCCGCCATTTTCGAATTGGCACAGCCCGGCGTCTTGGCGTGCTCCCAGACGATCATCACATTGGACGTGCCGCGACCGTTGATCAGGTCCGTCACGCGCAGGCCGTTAGGGCCGCCCGTGACGTAGTTCATGCCGTAGGAAACCTGGTACGGTTTTGCGAAGGTCGGACTGCCCGGTGTGATGTCGATGCCGCGCGGACAGCGGAATACCTTTTGATTCCCTTCGACGAAGTTCCACAGCAACGACCGCGTCGGATCGAGGGCCGCCGTCGGCGGGTCGGTCGGATCGACGGTGTTGTCATAGGGGGCCCACCAGACCTCGTTGGGGCCGGTCCCGGGTTTCCCCGCGTTCGTCAAGGTTTCGCAATGCGGGTCGGTGCCGCCGTTCAAATCCGGGCATTGCCGGTAGCGAGGCAGCTCCTGGGTCGTGTCGTGGTAGAGATGGACCGCGATGCCAATCTGGTGCAGATTATTGCTGCAGACCGCCCGCTCGGCCGCGGCCCGGGCTTTCTGGATCGCGACCAGCACGAGCCCGATCAACACGGCGATGATGGCGATGACAACCAGTAACTCGATCAGGGTAAAGGCTCGGCGAGAGGGCATTGGCGGGAGTTCCTGACTGGCCCGGTCCCCCGAACCGGCAGCATGGTTTTGTGACGAATCTCCGCATAATCGTAGGGCCAGCGCCACGACACGGCAAGGTCGAATCGACGAGTGAAGTGAAGGATCCGCTCGCTCGGCGGTCCAGGATTGCTATCGGTCCACACCGACAGGTACCGGGGGAGTCCCGTCCGTCTTGCCGCGTCGGCGTGCCCCAGACGGAAACGCTCTCGTCCATCGATGATTACCGCCACCAAGCTTAGGATCGGTGAATCAACAACTGTCGGGTTCACAAGCTGTTTGCTTGGGCGCTTGCTCCTTCGGCGGCGCTCGATTTACTGATGAGTGTGCGGATAAAGCGACCAAACGGGCTCCCCTCGCCCCCGTACTCGGGGGAGAGGGGATGGGGGTGAGGGGGCGGAATCTGCAAGGACGGCGTGAAAAACCCCTCACCCCCATCCCCTCTCCCCTGAGTACAGGGGCGAGGGGGGCCGAACGTGGCATTGACGGAGTCCTCAGTAAACCCGACGGTTGTTGATTCGCTAATCCTTAGCCCGTCCGCCCGCTTGCGTCATCGATTCAAGGACAGGCCCCGTCTTCCGGAGGCATGACCGACGGCGGCTGACCCAGGGCCACAAACAGTTGAAATTGGGCCTGGTCGTAGCCGATCACCGCGCGGATCAGGTCCTGGCGCGCCGTCGCCAGCAGGTTCAGGCTATTGAGGACCTCGATCGGGCGGCCTTCCAGGTTGCGGGTGCGAATCACGTCCAGACGATAACCGGACTCCGCGCTGGCGAGCTGACGGCGGGCCACCTCGATCTGTTCCAATCTTGAAATCGACAGGGCCCTGGCGGCGGCGACCTCCTGGCGCACTCGATCGACGACGCGAACCTGGTTCGCCACCGACTGGCCCACCACCGCACGTGTCCGCCGTTGTACCGCCAGGTTGCCGAAGCCGAGGTTGTCGAGCGACCAGACGGCCAGGGCATCGAAGTCCGTGCGATTGTTGAAGTGGCCAAAACGACTGTCGGCCGTGTCGCTGCCGCCGCCGAAGGAGCCCGCGCTGTAGCCGACGGACAGGAACGGCAGGAGCGGTCTCGCCTTTTCCTGTCGTCGATTGACCTCTGCGACGGCAATCGAGGCCGCGGCAGCCCCCATCTCCGGGCGATTGCGTAGCGCGATCGCGATCAGCGTTTCGATGTCCTCGCACGGATCTACCAGCCGGATCATGGGTGGCAGACGATCGAGCGCCAGGAGTCGCACCGACGGATCGAGGCTGAGGAAGCGGGCGAGGTTGGCGGCAGCCACCGCGACTTCTTCCTCCACACCTTGGACCTGGGTATGCAGGAGCAGGGCATCGCTGCGTGCCCGGTCTTCATCCGACGCCCGTCCCTGGCCGACCTTGGTGAAGTTCGCCGTCAGACGCACGACCTCGGCGGCTTCGGCTTCCGACTGCCGCAGGGCTGCCAGCCGCGCCTCGGCGCTGACCAGGTCGAGGTAACGCGTGGCCACCTCGAGAAGGATCGTATTTCGGGTGGCCGCAGCGTCGAAGCGTTGCGCCTGCACCATGTGGCGGGCGGCGGCGGGCTGGTACAGGGCATCGGCCAGGTGGGCGGTCAGGCGGACGCCGGGGATGCCGACGGTGCCGGTGCCCACGGCGAAGGAGCCGGCGCCCGCGTAGAGAGATTGGCGGTCCACGTCGAGAATGATGCCCTGGGACGATTGCAGGTTGCCGCGATGGAGATTGAAGCTCGAGCCGGCATTCAAGGATGGCAACAGCAGGCTGCGAGCGAGGAGCAAGTCCGCCTCGCTGGCGCGCACCGCTTCGACCGCCAGGGCGATGGTGGGGTTGTCGGCGCCCGCCAGCGCCAGCGCCGTCGCCAGGTCGATCGGCCGTTCGTCCGCGGACGGCGGAATGTCCGGCGTCGCCGCTGACGGCGAGGGCGCGTCGCTGGGCGCGGGCGCAAAGCCGGTCTGGATCAATCCACTCTCTGCCGCGACCACCACTTCGGATGGTGCCGTGCCGCCAAGCAACGCCGTGCGGCCAACTTTCGCTCCTTCGTCCGTCTGGCATCCGCACAGAATGGACAAACTCACGGAGGACGCCAGAGGCACGGCGATCGTGGACAGCCATCGTCGGAACGCGCGGTGATTCATGGTCCGGCCCTCCTGCTGCGACGGTTCATCAACGAGAGGGCGCCGGAGGACACGGCGGCGGCGGCGGTGCCACCAGTTCCGGCGGCACGGGCCGTGCCAGACAGTGGGCTGGGGGCTGGCCGAGCGCCACGTACAACTCGAACTGGGCTCGGTTGTAGTCGATGATCGCGTCCAGGTACGCATACCGGCTGCGGGCGCTCAGGCGCAGGCTGTCGAGCACTTCGATGGGGAGCCCCTCGCGGTTGCGGGTCCGGATCAGGTCTTCCCGGAAGGCCCGCTGGCCGGACTGGACCGCTCGCTCGGACGTTTCAATCTGGGCGAAGCGGGCATGGGTCGCCGCATATGCGGAAGCCACCTCGGCCCGGACGCGGTCGAGGACGACGATCTCGCGCAGCTGTTCGCTGCGCAGGTTGCTGCCGGCCAGTCGGATCATGGCCACGTTGCCCACGCCGAGGTTGCGGAGCGACCAGTAGACGACGGCGTCGAAGTCCTGGCGACCCGCGAAGCTGTCGAAGCGGGGCTGGCGCAGGACCGTGCCGTCCGGCTGAGCGATGCCCTCGGCAGCGAGATTGCTGCCACCTCCAAAGGTGCCCGCACTGTAGCCGACGATCAGGTTGGGCGAAAAGGGCAAGCACTTTGCGTCCTTGAGCTGAAGCAGGGCCGCGCGGATCACCGCCTGGCGCTCGCGCAGCTCAGGTCGTTGTGTCAGGGCAATGGCGATCAACTCGGGCAGCGGAATCGGGTCTGGCACCAGCGGCGCCGGCACTGCCCAGCCATCCATGCCGTGAAGTCGAACGGACGGATCGATGTGCAGGAGCTGACACAGCCGGGCCGACGCAACCAGGATATCCCCCTCGGCACGCAAGAGGTCGTTGTTGCGCTGCTCCAGCTCGGTCGCTGCTCGGTCGGCGTCGGCCTGGCGGCCCTGGCCGGTCTGCGCGTAGTTGGCAGTGACGCGAGCCACCTCGCGTGCCTCTTCCCGAATCTGGATCGCGACCACGCGACGGCCTTGAGCTCGCAGCAGTTCCAGGTAAGCCTGGGCGACGCGCAGGAGCGTGTCGTTGCGGACCGCATCGCTGCCGAACTCGCGGGCCTGAACGATCTGGCGGCTCACCAGCACGCCGTAGAACGTGCGCGAGACATTGCCGTTCCACACCAGGCCGGGGATGTTGACGGTGCCGGCGCCCACCGCACCGGCCCCGAGTCCGACATAGAGGGCGCTGCGATTGACTTCGAGGATGGAGCCATTGGCACGCTGGAGTGGACCGTTGTGGTTGTCGAAGTTCGTGCCAAGGTTGAGCGTCGGCAGGATCTGGGCAGCGGCCAGCTGGCGCAGGGCCACTGCCTCGACGACTCGCTGCCGGGCAATGAGGATCTCCGGGTTCTCGACGCCGGCCAGTTCCAAGGCGCTGGCCAGGTCGATCGGGCTGGCGGCGTCGTTAAGGATCGACGGCGCCAGCACCGGTGCCGAACCTTCCAGCGCCGGCCGGGGCGGCGGGAGTAGCTCGGGCTCCTGACGTTTTTCAGCT
>JAIEMG010000341.1 GCA_019752375.1 Gemmataceae bacterium
TCCGTCCAGAGAAAACCGGACGGATTGGAAATCCGTCCTACAGGAATTGCACAAGTGATTCTTGCGCGGATCCTTACTTGCTCCCTCGCGAGCGATCTCGTTGCCCTCGCAGCCGGCGACGACGCGAAGCTCGCTGCGGACCCGCTCATTGCGGGTACGGAGTTGCGTGACGAGCGCGGCATGATCTATGAGGAAGCCAAGGCCCAGTATGGCGCCTTGCTCCGGGCTTTCCTGGATAAAACCGGCATCTGACCTGGTCCCAACGTGCCGACCCCCAGCCGAAGCCGGCGCCAGTCTAAAACAGCCCGGCTAGGTTTCACCGCCTTCGTCGTCGCGGCTTCTTGGTCTGTGGCGCCATGCTCGGTTGGCCCTTTAGATCGCCGATCTTGTCGCGTAACTGGGCTGCCCGCTCGAACTCCAGGTTGGCGGCGGCGGCGAGCATCTCGTTGTGCAGTTCTTCCAGGTATTCCTCGGTCACGTAGTTGTCCGCCGGCAGGCCCGCTGCTTCCTGCACCAGCTTGCGGGCTTCGATCTCCTCTTCGATGCCCGCGCCGATGGCGGAACGCACGGTTTCCGGCGTGATGCCGTGCTTGGCGTTGTAATCCAGTTGCAGCACGCGGCGGCGTTGCGTTTCCTCGATGGCACGCTGCATCGAGTCGGTCACCTTGTCGGCGTAGAGGATCACTTCCGCATTCACGTTACGCGCCGCACGGCCGATGGTCTGGATCAACGAGGTGCCGCTGCGCAGGAATCCCTCCTTGTCCGCATCGAGGATGGCGACCAGCGACACTTCAGGCAAGTCCAGGCCCTCGCGCAGCAGGTTGACGCCGACCAGCACGTCGAAGGCGCCCTGGCGCAGCTCGCGCAGGACCTGCACGCGTTCGATGGCGTCCATCTCCGAGTGCAGCCATTTGCCGCGCAGGCCCGCTTCGCGCAGATAGGCGCTCAGGTCTTCGGCCAGGCGCTTGGTCAACGTGGTGACCAGCACGCGCTCGTGGCGTTCGGCCCGTTTCTTGATCTCGATGATCAGGTCCGGCACCTGGCCGCGCGCGGGCTTGATGTGCAAGACCGGATCGACCAGCCCCGTCGGCCGGATCACCTGTTCCACGACTTCGCCGCCCGTGCGTTCCAGCTCGTACTGGGCCGGCGTGGCCGACATGTACAGCACCTGCGGGATGCGTTTCTCCCACTCGTCGAACCGCAGCGGCCGGTTGTCCAGGGCGCTGGGCAGGCGGAAGCCGTGTTCCACCAGCGTCATCTTACGGCTGTGGTCGCCGGCGAACATGCCGCGCACCTGGGGCAGCGTCACGTGCGATTCGTCGACGATGGTCAGGAAGTCGTCCGGAAAGAAGTCGATGAGCGTGTAGGGCGGCTCGCCAGGGTTGCGCTTGCTGAACCAGCGCGCGTAGTTCTCGACGCCGGGACAGTGGCCGACTTCCAGCATCATCTCCAGGTCGAAACGCGTCCGCGCTGCCAACCGCTGGGCTTCCAGCAGCTTGCCATTTTCTCGAAACCACTTTAGCCGCTCTTCCAGTTCGCCGCGAATGCCCTCGACGGCCTCGCGCGTGCGCTCTTCGGGCGTGACGAAGTGCTTCGCCGGGTAGACGTAGACCTCATCCACGACGCGCAGCGTCTCGCCACTGGTGGGATTGATGTAGGCCAGGGCGTCGACCTCGTCGCCGAACAGCTCGATGCGAAAGCCGAACTCCTCGTGGGCCGGCCAGACTTCGATCACGTCGCCGCGCACGCGGAAGGTGCCGCGCTCGAAGACCGTGTCGTTGCGCTTGTACTGGATGTCCACCAGCTTTAGCAGGAGCTGATCGCGCTCGATGGTGCCTCCCTTGGGCAGGTGCACCATCATGCGTTTGTAGTCGCTGGGCGAACCAAGGCCGTAGATGCACGAGACGCTGGCGACGATGACGACGTCTTCCCGGCTCACCAGCGCGCTGGTCGCTGCGAGGCGCAGCCGGTCGATGTTCTCGTTGATCATCGCATCTTTTTCGATGTAGATGTCGCGCTGCGGGATGTACGCCTCGGGCTGGTAGTAGTCGTAATAGCTGACGAAGTAATGGACGGCATTGCGAGGAAAGAACGCGCGAAACTCCTTGTAGAGCTGGGCCGCCAGCGTCTTGTTGTGTGAGAGGACCAAGGTCGGCTTGGCAATCTGGGCAATCACGTGGGCGGCACTGAACGTCTTGCCCGTACCGGTGGCGCCAAGCAGGGTTTGCTGTTTGCGGCCATCGCGAAAACCGGCCACCAGCTTTTCAATTGCTTGCGGTTGATCGCCGGCCGGCTTGAACGGACTGACCACTTCAAAATGCGCCACCATGCATTGGTTCCTCGCGCAATCCACGACCACGGGTGCTTCGTCTTTTCATTGTAACGTGTCCGCCTACGCGTTCGTCAGCCCGACGCGCCAGCGAGGGAGAATTCATTCCTCGCTTGCGCGTCGGGCTGACGACCAAGCTCCAAGCAGACAGGCAGAACGACCATGCAACATCCCTTCGACGGTATCGCAGGTGCTGAAAGCTCGTCTACCACCGATCGGCCGACGCGCCGCACGGCGCTGGAACGCATGGTGGTGGCTGCCGCGGGCCTGGTGGGTCTGCAAGCGTCGGCAAACGCCTCGACCAAGGCGCTGGGGGAGGAAGGTGGGAATTTCGAAACGACGCGAAGGGAATGCGAAGAAGGCGGCCTGGGAAATCCGGCCACGAGCAAGGGCGGTGAGGACGGCCTTGCGACGACGAAGGCCGAAGGCGAAGAGGGCGGCATCTCGACCAGAGCGATCGGCGAAGAAGGCGGCATGACCCGGGCCCGGCAGGAAGACGGCCTCAACCACATCGCCGATCAACTGCGCCCACATCGCGGATCCCCGCCGGAGCCGACGGTCGACCTCACTCGTGCCCAGCTCGACGAGGCCTGGAACAATCTCATCAGCACGGACGGGGACATCGCGGCCCAGGCGTTCCAGCTTCTCTGCGTCGGCAAGCAGAGCGGAGACTACCTGAAGGAACGCATCAAGGCGATGATGGTGGTGGCCGATGCGGCACGCATCGATCGGCTGATCGCGGACCTGGACAGCAATCACTTCAATGTCCGGCAGCGCGCCACCGAGGAGCTGGAGAAGCTCAGCCTGGCAGCCGAACCAGCGCTGCAGAAAGCGTTGGCAAGCAATCCTTCACTGGAGATGATGCGCCGGGTGGATACGATCATCACGCGGGGTCGCGGTGCGTGCCAGCAAGCGAAGCAGGGCATCGAGATCCTGCTCGTGACCCGGACCATCGACGCACTGACCTTGGTGACAACGCTTGCGGGCGGCCCTTCCGGCTGGCTGGCGGAGTATGCCAAGGGACGCATCGAACAGATCCGCCATCTGTGCTGGGCCCAACCGAACGGCGGCAACCTGCCGCAGGACCAGTTGAGACAGCTGCTGATGCCGGTGAAGCCTGGCTGATCACTCGGTCGCGACGGCTACCGTTTCGGTGTGCACGCGCACGTGGGGCCGCAGCTTTTCCAGCGTCTTCGGACCGATGCCGCTCACCCGACGCAGCTCGTCGACCGTCTTGAAGGGCGCCTTGGTGCGTTCATCCACGATCTTTTGCGCGGTTTTCGGGCCGACGCCAGGCAGTTTCTGCAACTCTTCCAGTGTGGCTCGGTTGACGTCGATCGTGCCGGTCAGCTCCTTCTTGCCGCTTCCCATGGCAGACGTAGTCGGCTTGCGCAGCACCGGTGACGGCGTCTCGGCAGGTTCATTTTCTTCTTCAGACTCGTCGAACTTGACGCAAATCCAGGGTCGCAGCCGGGCCATCGTCGCGGGGCCGACGCCGTGGACGTGCGCCAGCTCGTCCACGGTCTTGAAAGGGCCGCGTTGCCGGCGATGATCTTCAATGCGGTCCACCAGCGCGGGGCCAACGCCAGGCAATTGCAACAATTCGGCGCGTTCCGCGTGATTGAGGTCGATGCGATAGGTCAGCAGGGCACCGCGTTCGAACTCCGCGGGACGACTGTTCCAGCGCAGGGAGCCCGTCAGCTGGACAGCAAGCAAGGTGACGCAGACGCCGAGCAGAAACGCCGTCGTCAGCTGCGCGGAGCGTGGCCAAGCCGTGGAAATAGGGGAAGCACTGGGAGGTGGAGACACGTGGGGCGGAGATGGGGCGTCCATGACACAACATCCTTGAAGCACATCTCGAAGTCCATCAATTATAGCTCGGCGCGCTGGAGAATGAGAACAACATATCGGCAAAATCGCTGCAAAATCGGCAGCTGCGTCAACAGCGCCGCATCGGCGCGATCGAACAGGGAAATGACGCGGCCCGGCCGCAACACCCGCCGTGCCATCGACAGCAGCTGGTAGCCCTGTATCTCCAGGTTCGGGAAGACCTGCCGCAGCTGACGCACGTGCTCCGACCGCAACGGCTGCTCGTCCCGCGTGCGTTCCTTGCCCGCGTAGGGAAGCTGGCCACGCGCCCAGCGCAGGAACGGGTTCTCGCCCCACGGTTCGCAGAAGACGGCGATGCCGCCGGGTCGCAGCACGCGGTGCAGTTCGTTTGCCGCGATGGTCATGTCGAGATGATGTAAGACCGCGTTGCCCCAGATGCGGTCGAATGTGGCATTCGCGAACGGCAAGCGCTCCCCGTCGGCCTGCACGAAATTGACCATCGCGTCATTGGCGTCGGCCCGGCGGCGTGCTTCGGTCAGGTATCCGAGTGAGAGATCGAAGGCGGTAACGCGCGCGCCTGCCCGGCTCAGCACGACCGCTGCCATGCCGTGGCCGCAGCCGAAGTCGAGTACGCACTTGCCGCGCACATCTCCCAGCCGCGCGAATGCCGGACGAATCCACGTTTCGTGGTCGAGGTAGACCGAGTCGGCAAACCGAAGCGAATGATGGGCAAACCAGGCGGCGCGGAGGAGCGCTTGCCGATCGTGAAAGAGCTGCTCGTTCGTCTGGCGATCCGTCGCGCTCATGGCTTGGGTGCGTCCTTCACCGGAATCGGGGATTGTTCGCAAAATACCGGGTTTGCAGCCGAGCGGCCAGCAATTTTCCCGCGGGCGGTGGATGCCCCCCGGTACGGGAGTTGCTCTCTAATTCCTTACCCGGTTGCGATCGTGCTACGTCCCTGGAATCGAGAAGAGCGCTTCCGGTAAACTGGAAAGGGAAGTAACCAATGGACCGAAGATCACTATCCATTGACGCAAGGCGTTCCGAGCGCGTGGATTTGTGGCGTGCCCAGGCTGCAATTATCCTGGAAGGCGCAAAAGAGACATGCAGGACCATCGACCAGCGCGTGCGCCATCTGGTGGAAAAGAAGGAACCTTCTGACCGAGTGCTCTCGAACCAACGAGAGTAGGGCAAGCCTGCCCTGCCGCGAAGGCTGTCGGCAATCTCGGTCGAGCCCGGTCCCCGCCCAAGATGCGGAGGCCGGGCTCTTTCCTTGCGCTTTTGGCGTGCATCGGCGCCGCGACAAGGGTATCCTCAACTCTCACCACTCCCATTCTTCCCGTCCGTATTCTGGAGGCAGTCATGCTTTCGCGTTCGATGGCATTGCTTGCGCTCAGCGCCGTTCTTGCGTCGGCTTCCCTGGCGGCCACGCCCGAGCAGATCGAGGCCATGAAGAAGGAAGGCGCCAAGCAGTTCACCGGCCACCTCAAGGAACTCGAGTTCGCCGTCGAGGCGCGCAAGACCGAATATCAGACGGCGACCAAGGGAATGGTGGACGCCGGCGTCAAGGATCCGGCGGGCTTCGTCTATGCCGAGAAGACGGGCTATCGCTTTCGCACCGCCAAGATCAAGCAGGACTATTGCGAGAAGTTGCTGGAGAAGCTTGAGGCCGACAAGGCAAAGCTCATGGATCTCAAAAAGAAAACCTGGGACTACCCGAACATCAGCATCGCCAAGCTGGAGGTCGGCCACATCGGCTACTTGTGCGACAAGGACCTGCGCCAAAGAGTTCGCTTTCAACTCGTGGGCACGGCGGGCGAAGAGGGCGTCCTGGCCCAGGTTGGGGATCTGATGCTGTGGGTCAATGTGCCCATGAAGGACTGGACGAAGGCCGACAAGGATGCGAAGAACCAGCAGCCGGATTACACGCTGAATCAGCCGGTGGAAGTGATCGAGCAGCGCATGATTAAAATCAACGACGGGGACGCCAAGCCCATCATGTTTTTGAAGCCGTTCAAACTGCCGGAATAGGCCATTTATCCCGGAGCCCGACGCGCAAGCAAGGGGCAGACGCAGACCCTTGCTCGCGCGTCGGGCCCCGAACTTACCGCGGTCCCGTGTACGTCGCGAAGCAGCTCTCCGTTTCCCATAGCTTCACTTCCACGACCGGGAACCCCTGCTTGAGGGTGTTCTCGTAGATCAGCCGGGCGATGTTCTCCGCCGTCGGGTTGACGTCCATCACGAAGACCGGTTCGCCCTGCTGGCGGAGCATCGCCAGGGCGGGGTCGTCCTTGTGCAGGAGCATTTTGTGGTCGAGCGCTTCGTCAATCCAGGTGCCGATGACGCGCTTCAGCTTGGAGAAATCGACGACCATGCCCAGGGAATCGAGCTCGGCGGTCTCCAGCGTGATGACGGCGCGGCCGTTGTGCCCGTGCAGGTGGCGGCACTTGCCGTCGTAATTCAGCAGCCGATGGCCGTAGCAGAAGTGAATCTCGCGCGTGACGCGATACATGGTCAGCCTCCGTGATAGGGCGTCGCATCGGGCATGTGGGCGTCCGCGAAGGCCCGGCGGCGCTCGGCGCACTTGTTGCAACGGCCGCAGTGCATGTGGTCCACGGGACGAATGCAGGAAAACGTCAGTGCCAGCGGGAGGTCGCGGCCGCGCTTCATCACTTCGTCCTTGTGCAGCCCCGCGTAGGGCCGCCAGACCTGCACCCGGCCGCCCACCGCCATGTTCACTGCGTGGGAATAGGCGTTGAAAAACTCGGTCGTCGCATCCGGAAACGGATTGGATCCCAGCACTCCCAGGCCTATCCGGCCCGCGTTGTGGAGATGGCACCAGAGCAGTGCCTTGGCCAGCAGCAGCACGTTGCGGCCCGGCAGGAAGACGGCCTCGTCGGGCGTGTCGGCTCCAGGAACATCCTTGCCGGTGATGCTCCAGTGATCACCGTACAGGTCGGCCACCGGCATCTGCAGCACGTGAAGGGGCCGCAGGGATGGGCGCTGGATCGCTTCCAGAAAGCGGCGCAGGTGAGCGAGTTCCACTTCTTCCCAGGAAAGCGCGGTGCGAACGTAGAGCGGTTGAACGGCCGAATCCCCGCGGAGTGCCTCGCCCAGGAGAATGGCGCTGTCGAGACCACCGCTGATGAGGACGGCAAGCATGTTCGGCATGGTCCAAAAAGGGGTCCGGCATGCTCTGGAGAAAACCCCGATTTCGCGGAGGTTGCGGCCGGCACAGCCGGCCCTACAGGCTACAGGCCTAAGTACCGCCCCGCACAACAAGGGGTCTGAATT
>JAIEMG010000324.1 GCA_019752375.1 Gemmataceae bacterium
AGCTTTGAGAAGACCCTGAAAAACAGGGCATCTGCTACTCAAGCTCATCCTGTAGAATTAGCAGCTGCACCCATTTGTCCCTTTCGCTGGGACGAATGCGAGCTGACACTTTTCGGCATTCCGCCCAAGGGCGACCTCGAGCCGCTGATCGACTGGTTTCATCAGTGGTTCGACGCGGACGATCGTCGGCCGGGGCTGTCGGAACACGAGCGGGGTGCCGTGCATTCGCTTTCCGGACCGGAATTTCGCTCCGGCACGGCCCGGATCACCATCGACCTCGGCACCGCTCCGACGGAAGCCTTCGAGGAATTGCTCGACGCGATGCAGGAATGCGGCGCCCATGCCCTTGCCGTCGGCGCCATGCCAGGCAAGGGCAAGTAGAAGCACAATCCCCAGTCCCAGCCACGCGGTGCGCGTCATCAGGCGAATCGCTTGTCTTCCCTTTTCCAGGGAGAGCGGATCCCCCGGATCGCCAAGGGGCTGCTTGTCGGATGGCACCCCGCCATATGTCGCCGGCCCGCCCAGCTGCACGCCAAGCGCGCCCGCCATCGCCGCTTCCGCCCACGCCGAATTCGGACTCGCATGCTTGCGGCCGTCGCGCCAGCCGATGCGCAAGGCCGCACGTCCGCCGCGGAGTGCGATGAGCAGCCATGCCAAGCGGGCCGGTAAGAAGTTCGCAACGTCGTCGGCCCGTGCGGAGGCCCAGCCAAAATACAGGTACTTTTCGGTGCGGTAGCCGACCATGCTGTCGAGCGTGCTGATTGCCTTGTAGGCCCAAAGCCCCACGGGCCCGAACAGTGCAGCGCAAAGCAGGGGCGCCACGACACCGTCGGTCGTGTTCTCGGCGACCGTCTCGATGCAGGCGCGGTAGATCGCCTGCGGCGAAAGTTGTTCCGTGTCGCGACCCACGATGCGTGACAGCCGACGACGGGCTTCGGGCCAGTCTTCCGTGGCGCATGCTTCGAGGACCAGTTCGGTTTCGCGTGCCAGGCTGCGCGCGGCCAGGCCCCAGTAGATGAGCCACGTCGCGATCGCCGTTTCCGCCCAGGGATGCCACAGCGCCGCGAGAAACAACATCGCCCACGCGCTCAGGCCTGCAATCGCGATTGTGAGCAGCAGCAGAAGGACGCCGCCGACGCGCTCCGGAAACCAGCGACGAAGGGCTGGTTCGAGTCGTGAGATGACATGGCCGATCCAGCGCACCGGGTGCGGCCAGGACGGCGGATCGCCCAGCAACTGGTCGAGCAGGAAGCCGAGTGGTAGCGCGATCAGGAGGTTCATGTCACGACGGCAATCCCAGTGCCGCACCGACGGGGCGCAGGTCGCAGTGCCTCGTCAGCCAGCCGGCGAGCCGGTCGTAGCGCTGGGCCCAGAATTCCCGCTGCGACAGCCACTCGTGCTCAACCAGTGCCGTCAGACCGCGGCGTTTGCGCAGCGCATCGATCAAGCTTCGGCAGAAGCGCGCGTCGTCGAACAGGCCGTGAACGTAGCTGCCGCAGACGCGGCCGCCGCAGCTGACGGCACCGTCCTCCACGACTTCGCCCCCCGGTTGCCGACGCAAGCGCAGCCACGGCACCGCCCCGGCGCGACGAAGACTGACGCCCTGATGCACCTCGTAGCCGACGACGGGACAGCCGTGACACAGGCTCCCCGGCGCGATCACGTCCGCTTCCACCCGGCACAGCGTCTTGCCGTGCTGAAACTGCGTGTCGATATCGAGCAGGCCCAGCGCATCGACGTGGGCACAGGCCGCCTCGATGCCGTCGGGGTCGCGAATGGTCCGGCCCAGAAGCTGGCAGCCGCCGCAGACGCCGAGCAGGTAGGGACCATTTGCATCCGCAGCCGATTGCAAGAGCTTCTTGGCCCATCCGGTGAAGTGCAGCCATTCCAGGGCACGAATGGTGGTGCGCGTGCCCGGCAGAATGACGAGATCGGGCTGCAACAGTTCACTGGGGCCGCCGACATAGCGCACCGAGACGCCCGGCGCGCGGGCCAGGGCGGCGAAATCGGTGAAGTTGCTCAGGCCAGGCAGCCGCAGCACCGCAATGTCCACCGCGCCGCTGTTGGTCTGCGTGTTCTCCACGCCAAGGGAGTCTTCCTCGTCGAGTTGCATGGTGGCGTCGAAGGGCAGCACGCCGAGCACGGGCCGTCTGGTCCGCTCGCGGATGTAGTCTAGCCCGGAGTCCAGCAGACTTGCGTCGCCGCGAAACTTGTTGATGAGGAAGCCGACGATGCGCCTTCGTTCGTAGGCTTCCATCAGCTCCCAGGTCCCGATCAGCTGCGCGAAGACGCCGCCGCGTTCGATGTCGGCGACAAGGACGACGGCTGCATCGGCGTGCTCGGCCATGCGCATGTTGACCAGGTCGTTCGCCTTGAGGTTGATCTCCGCCGGACTTCCGGCGCCTTCGAGCACGATCGCGTCGTACGTTGCCGCCAGCCGATCGTAGGACGCCGTGATTGCTTGCCAGGCTTGCGGCTTGTAGGCGTAGTATTCGTGGATCGACATGATGCCGATGCCATGTCCCTGCACGACGACCTGGCAGCCCTTCTCCATCGGCTTGAGCAGGATCGGATTCATGGCGGCGGTCGGCTCGATGCCGAGCGCTTCGGCTTGCGTTGCCTGGCTGCGGGCGATCTCCTCGCCGCCCAGGGTGACGAAGCTGTTGAGCGACATGTTCTGCGCCTTGAACGGGGCCACGCGGAGCCCCTGGTCGCGCAGCCAGCGGCCGAACGCGGCAGTCAGGATCGACTTGCCGACGTGCGAGGCGGTGCCCTGGATCATCAAGGCGCGGGGCATTGCGGCGTTCATCCTTGCAGGACGGAAGTCAGTTCGGCGCAGAGCAACCGATTCTCGGCCGCCGTGCGCATGCTGATGCGAACGTATCGATCGTCGAGGCCCACGAAATTGGACGCATCGCGCACGGCGATGCCCCGTCCCGCGAGCCGCTCTACCAGTTCGGTGGAACTCAATCCGTCCACGCGCACCAGCGCAAAGTTGGCAACGGTCCGGAGCGGATGGAGACGATCGGATGAGGCCTGCAGCGCGTCCTCGAACACGAGCGTGTCATCGCCAAACGCTCCGACGACCTCCCCAATCCAGTCGTGCGTCCGGTCGGCGAACTCGTTATCATCCAGGGCGGCCAAGCCTGCCTGTTGCGCCAGGACGTTGACGGACCAGGGCGGGATCTGGGTCCGGACGGAAGCCGCAAACTCTGGCCGAGCCACGAGGTAGCCAAGCCGTAGGCCAGGCAGTGCAAATACTTTCGTCAGGCTGCGGAGCACGATCAGGTTTGGCGCCGACGCAATCCGGGGAACCCGTGTATCGGCCAGGAACGAAGGATCCGACGAGTAGAATTTCTTGTAAACGAGTGGCAGGAATGCCTCGTCCACGACGAACACCGTCGACGGATGCGTGGTGATCCAGCGTTCCAGGTCGTCTGCCCAGAGGCCGCCGGTGGGGCTATTGGGCTCGCAGAGCCAAACCACGTCGGCGCCGTCGGGCGGGAATGCCTGCAGTTGGAAATCGTCGTCTTCGGCCACCCAGTGATCGACGGTTGCACCGACCAGGAGCGAGGCTCGCAAGTATTCCGTGTACGTCGGCTCCGCGATCGCGACGCGCTTCGGTCTGAATGCCCGTGCGATGGCGTAGATCAATTCGTTGGAGCCGTTGCCGACGACGATCTGATTCGGCTCGACCTGATGCTCCTTCGCCAAGCGTTCGGTTAGCGCGCGGCATTCTGGATCGGGATAGTGGGTAATGCTCGGGAGTTCCCGCCGCAGCACGCGCAACACCGATTCGGGCGGCCCCAGCGGATTGATGCTCGCGCTGAAATCGAGCATGCCGGTCCGCGGGGCTCCGCCGTGGCGAAACAACGGCGTCGGGTCGGTATACGGGGCCGGGATCTTGCGCATAAAGAGAATGCGGCGAGCCGAGGAGCGTGAGCTCCCGGTTGAGTTTCCCCACCCGGGCGCCCATGCCCCTCGGCTCGCCGGTGGGGGAGATTAACGCGGTCCCGAAGGCGCCCGGTAGGTGCGCTGGTCGCGGAGTGCTCGGTCCGGCCGCTTCTTGTTGTTGGTCGTGCTGCCCAGGAGCTTGAGGGCCTTCTCGGGGTTGGAGACCTTGAAGACGCCGAACACGCTTCCATTCTTTCCGCCGGAGCTGACGTAGCAGTAGTCGATATTGATGTGTTCCACCGCCAGTTGCTCGCAAACGTGGGCCAGCGCACCGGTCTGGTGCTTCAACTCCACCAGCAGGACGTCGGTTTCCGCGAACGGCGTGCCCAGCGTCTTCAGCACCTGTACGGTCTTCGGCAGGTCCGCCGTCACCATGCGGAGGACGCTGTGTTCCTTGCTATCCATGACCGTCAAGGCCGTGACGCTGACCCGCTCCTTGGCCAGGGCCGACAGGACGTTGGCCAGACGCCCTGGCTTGTTTTCGAGGAAGACCGATACCTGCTTGGCAGTTTCCATGAATTGATTCCTTCCCACATTTGACGACTCGACCGCGGAAGGTCGAAAAAAACCACTGCGACGGGCCTGAGCGACGGTGGCGCCCCCTCATTCTAAGACTCTCCCACGCGCGGTCCAGCAAAACCCGAAATCGCGGTTCGGGTTGCGACGACATTTCCTCTATATAATGGTCCGAGGTTTTTCATCGAGGCACATCCGGAGACTGCGATGCGACCGAACCCGGTCAAGCGGGCTTTGAAGGCGGGACAGCCATCGATCGGCACCTGGCTGTCGCTGGGTAGCATTACCGCGACGCGCTTCATGGCGCGCTCGGGGTTTTCCTGGCTTACCGTGGACATCGAACACAGCCTGGTGGACTGGGAAACCGCGACGCACATGTTCGCATCCACCGCGGAGGCTGGCTGTGTCGCTCTGGCGCGCGTGCCGGCCAATCGGCACGATCACATCAAGCGCGTTCTCGATAATGGCGCCATGGGCGTCGTGGTGCCGATGGTCAACAGCAAGCAAGAAGCGGAGGATGCCGTCGCCGCGTGCCTCTATCCGCCACAAGGCAATCGGTCGGTCGGCGGCAGCGTCCATGCACTGAACTTCGACACCACCGCCGCCGACTATTACGCACACGTCAACGAAGAGCTGCTCATCGTGCTCCAGTGCGAGCACATCACGTCGGTGGAAAACGCCGACGCCATCTTCTCCGTGCCGGGCATCGATGCCATCTTCGTCGGCCCCAATGATCTGGCTGCCAGCATGCGCGCCAAGGACGGCAAGCCGCCGAGCGGCGAGGCGACCAGTCAGGCCATGAAGCACATCCTGGAGACGTGCAAGAAGCACAAAGTCGCGGCCGGCGTGCATTGCGGCAGCGCCGAGGAAGCCCGCGCCCGGATTGAAGACGGCTGGCAGTTCCTCGCCATCGGCAGCGAGCTGAAGATGATGCTCGACGGCACCGCGCGAATCATCAAGGGCGTCGGTCTCGATCAGCAGAAGAGTGAAATGGCGAAATATTGATCAATAGCTTGTAGGGTCCGCTGTGCGGACCACGCCTGTGGGAGGCGTGGTCCGTACAGCGGACCCTACAGTCGCGTCGGGTGCGTCAAGCGTACTCGCGCGGACGCACCGGTCCCGCGCGGAAGCCTCACGGCATTGCAAGGTCCGGTGCGTCCGCGCGAGTACGCTTGACGCACCCTACAGAAGTCCTGCCCTGTCCGCGCAGACATCCCAAGCTGCCTGTGGCGTCCCCAACAAAGCAGACTCGCGTCAGTGCCGGTGCGCCGGTATGATGAGCGCGGGTTCACCTCGTCCTGGGCGGAGGGCCACGCAATGACGTCTGTTTCCCATCGGCGGATCGGTTCGCGGCAGGCGGCGGTCCTGATGCTGGCACTCCTTTCGCTTGCCGGTTGCGTTCCCGTGGCTTCCACCGGGGACTCCGAGGAATCGACCGCCCTGGCCAGCGCCCGCGACACCTTTGCCGCGGACCAGGAACCGACACCCACGGCGGCCGTGCCGTTCGACGGCAAGCGCGCTATTGGCTACCTGGAAGACGTCTGCAAGTTCGGCCCGCGCATCAGCGGCACCGACGGCATGAAGAAGCAGCAGGAGTTCCTCAAGGGCCACTTCGAGAAACATGGCGCCAAGGTTGCCTATCAAAAGTTCATGGCCAAGCAAGAGAGCCAGAAGAAGCCGATCGAGATGGCCAACATGATCGTCTCCTGGTTCCCCGACCAGCAACGCCGCATCATCATCTGCGCGCACTACGACACGCGGCCCATCGCCGATCAGGAGCCCGACCCGCGCGATTGGCGTCTGCCATTCCTCAGCGCCAATGACGGCGGCTCCGGTGTCGCGCTCATGATGGAGCTAGCCCATCACATGAAGGACCTGAAGACGCAGGTCGGCGTGGATTTCGTCTTCTTCGATGGCGAAGAGTACGTCTTCGACAAGCGCGATCACTACTTCTTCGGGTCGGAGCACTTCGCCAAGAACTATCGGCAGACCAAGCCGAAGCACGTCTACCTCGGCGCGATCCTGCTCGACATGGTGGGAGGCAAGGGCGCCAAGTTCCCCAAGGAGCCGAACTCATCGCTATGGGCGGGCGACCTGGTGGAGCAGGTCTGGAAGATCGCCCAGGAGCAGAAATGCACCGCATTCCAGCAGCGGCGCGGCGATCTGGAAGTGAACGACGATCACATCGCACTCAACAAATTCGGCCGAATTCCCGCCATCGACATCATCGATTTCGATTACGAACACTGGCACAAGCTGACTGACGTGCCGTCCAAGTGCTCCGCCGACAGCCTGGAGCAGGTGGCCAAGGTGCTGGGCGTGTGGATGCAGCGGGTGAAGTGACCACCTTGCCGCGCGGGAGCATCTGGGCGTGACCACCGAGTTAACCTTCGCGGCACTGATCTTCAGCGTGCTGCTGGCCCTGGCCATTTACTTCGGCCGCCAGCAGGTGCAGGCGCTGCGTACTCCGTCCGAGTTGCCGGATGAGGATCGTCGCTACGTCCGCCGACAGGCTTGGCTACGCCTTTTTGGTTGCTTTCTCCTCGTGCTCCTGGGCGCGCAGGTCGGCGGCGCCTATCTCTTCGGACTCGAAGGCCGTATCCGCGAGCTTGCCGAGCAGATCGACGAGCAGTACCGCCGGGACGGCACAGTCGTCCTCAATGAAGAGCAACGCGAACTGCGCCGGCTCTACGGCATCTACTGGATCGCCGCGCTGGTCGTGCTGCTCGCCATCGTCTTCCTCGCCGCGTTTGACATCTGGGCGATTCGGCGCTACGGGCGCCGCCATCGTCTCAAGATCGACGCGGAACGCCGAGCGATGCTTGAAGGCCAGGTGGCGCGCTTTCGCGCTCAGCGTAACGGGCACGCGTGAGCGTTGAAACGATCGCGTGGCGTCAGCGACCGAAGTCCTGACCTGGCGAGCCGGGAGCGCGACCGACCGGAGTGGGTGGAGGTTCTGTAACCGTGAAT
>JAIEMG010000211.1 GCA_019752375.1 Gemmataceae bacterium
ACCGGGCTCTGAGCCCGGTAACGAGGGATTGCAAGTAGGACGGATTTCCAATCCGTCCAGAGAAACCTGGACGGATTTGCTTTGTAGAAAACCTCGCCCTCGTTACCGGGCTCTGAGCCCGGTAACGAGGGATTGCAAGTAGGACGGATTTCCAATCCGTCCAGAGAAACCTGGACGGATTGGAAATCCGTCCTACAGGAATGGCACAAGTGATTCTTGCGCGGATTTTCAGCCCGTCGCCCAGGACGCGGTCAGTTGATGACTGATGGAAACGGGTCGAATGCAACGCAGCCGCACCACGTCCGTCTTGTGCCAGACATAATGCAGCAGTTCTACCAGGGCTTCCGCCGAGAGCGGACGCTCCGGCGACGACCGTAGAGCGGCGGTTCCGTGTTCGGCAATGCCGTGAAGCCCCCCGGCCGTGCGGAGCTGCTGCTTCGGCGTTGCTTCACTGTCCCACGCCGTCAGACCCTCGACTCCCTTCACGCTGTCCAGAAGACCGGACGCCGCCGGGCCGTCGACGCAGGCGTCCAGATGGCGGCCCTTGCCATCGTGGCTGAGCACTTCGCGCAACCGCTGGACGATCTGCCGCCCAAGCTCGAGTGCCGCACCGCCCTCGGCAAGTCGACGCTGTGCGATCGTCGTCACGACCGCGTCCAGTCCGATGGGAACGACGACGAGGCGGGCGCGGTCCAGCAGGAAGCCGCGCGCCAGCGCCGGACGCGCCGTGCTCTGGCGTCGGAGGAAGTCGCGCTTTTGCGCCGCGGCACTGAGCGCCATGCGGGCCAGGCTCGCCATCTTTTGCAAGAACAACCCCGCATCGGCCGTGGTCCCCGATTGCTCGGCCAGCAGCGGCAAGTTCAGGCCGACACGCAGTAACGCGGCCGGGTGACGCCGGTTGATTCCCTCGGCAAGAGCCACCGGCCGGTTGGGACGATCGAAGACAAAGGCGACGTTGGCGCCTTCCACCGCGCGGCGAACCAGACGATGGAGACGCGCAGCACCGTCGGGCGCCAGGTCGGCCTCGGCCAGGTGCCAGTCGATGCGGACGAGATCGTTTCCTGGGAGCTGATCCACGAGTGCATCCGCCGTGGCAGCCAGGCGCAAGCGGTCCGGCGGCTGGCGCTGGGCGGAAAAGAGCGGACCTTCGGCGAGTTCGCCGGCCCACACCGGCGGCTGAGCGCAGTTCAGGTTTACCACGGCATGCAGTCCGGCGTCTCGCAGTCCCGTGCGAAGTCCGCGGACGTATTCCGCGGCGTCGCCGTCTGTCTGGATCAGCGTGTATTCCGGACTATCGATGACCGCGCCCTCGCCCACGCAATTGCGCACGTCGTCCGCCCAGACGCCTTCCTGAATGGCCGACGGAACCAATGCCGCAGCCAGCTCCAGGGGCGCGTGCAGGTTTTCCAGCCGAAGCAATCCAAGGTCGTGGACCGCCATGAGATCGCGAGCGAAGACCGTCCGCCGGCTGTACTCGCGCAAACAGGCGCCGCTCAAGCGCCAGGCCAGCGCCGCCGCCGGCAGCCCCGCATCCATAGCTCGCGTCACTTCGTTCCAGAGGAGCGGTGTTGGCTCACTCTGTGCCGGCAGCGGTTCCGTTGCCGAACCGTTTGCCACGCATTCGCGGGTGAAGCGAGCGAAGCTCTGCGACAGGGCGGGATGGCCAAGCTCGCGCACCACCTTGGTTACGACGTCGGCCACTTGCGCGGTCGTCGGCGTGCGGCCTTCGCACTCGGCAGCCAGGAAATGCAGGACCCCGTCGGTCAGCTCGCGTGCCAGGAAGGCGTCAGGGTGGCCAAGGTCTTCGGTGGCGGCAAACAGCGCTCGGCTGATCTTGTCGGCCTCGAACGGCACGAGGCGGCCGTCGCGCTTGGAGACCCAGGTCAATGGCGGGGATGAATCGGCGGTCACGGGATTTGGTTGGTCACTGGGTCATCTTCCGTCGGCGCTTGAGCATCGGCTGCACTTCTTGCACGAAGTCGCTGACGTCCTTGAACTCGCGATAGACCGACGCAAATCGCACATAGGCCACCTGGTCGAGCTGCTGCAAGCGCTCCATGACCAGGTCGCCGACGACCGAAGTCGGCACCTCGCCGTGATAGCAGGCGTAGATTTCGCTCTCGATCTGGCGGACCGTGGTTTCGAGTTGCTCGGCGGTGATGGGGCGCTTGTAACAGGCCTTTTCCAGGCCTTCGCGGAGCTTTTCGACGTCAAACGGCTCGCGCGTGTCGTTCTTCTTGATCACCTTGAGGGGCGTCTCCTCCAGCTTCTCGATGGTCCACGCCTTGCGCTTGCACTCGGAGCAAATGCGCCGACGCCGGATGGGGAAACTCCCCTCCTGGTGGCGTGAATCCACCACAGCAAAGTCGCCTTCCCGGCAGAACGGACATCGCATGGTCTGGCTCTTCCGTGCAAGAATCGCGGTAGCGGATGGAAATTTTAGCAAAGCAGCCCTGGTTTGCAAACTTTCGGTCGATTGCCACTCCAAAGAAGGCGCGCTATCATGGCTCCGATTGCTGAACCGCTTCCGCCACGGGACGCCAATGGCCGCTCAACGTCTGACCACTCGCTTCGCGTTTCTGCCATGCTGGTTGGCGGTATCCGTCCTGGGAGGGACCGGAGCGGCGATCGTCGGCTGTTTGTACGCTGCCTTGACGGCCGTGGTCGTTCATGACGGCGATACCCTGCGTCCCATCCACGATGGCGAGGCATTCGCGAAGAGCTTCTCGGACTTCCACTTCTACTCCGACGTGGTTCAAGGGATCCATGAGGGAATTTGGTATTACGACGTCTTGCCGGGGCTTTTCCCGAAATACCGCTACAGGCCTTTCTCGGTCTTCAATTTCCGCACGCCGACCTATGCCTGGGTGCTGGGTCTGCCGCCCGATCCCCTGTTCGGCCGCCTCCTGTTGATGGCAATTGGTCTGGCAACGCAGATCATGGCCGCCGTCGTGCTGGCGCGCCAGCATGGACCGGGCGCCGCTTTCGCCGGCGTCTCGCTGCTTGCGGGCGGCCTAGGGTGGTGTTTCGTCCCGCCGGTGTTCCTCTTCGCCGAGCAGTGGGCAGGCGCCTTGATCGCATTTTCGGTCTTCGCTTACGCACTGCGTCAGTGGCCGATCGGTTTCGCCGCGGCGCTGCTCGCGCTCTTCTTTCGAGAGCTGGCCCTGCTCTACTGCGTGGTGTCGCTGGCGTTGGCGTGGCACCAGGGCCGACGCATCGAGATGATTGCCTGGCTCAGCGGCTTCGCCCTCTACGGTGCGTTCATGGCTTTCCACGTTCATCAGGTACTGCCGCGCTTGCCGCAGGGGGCAGGAACGGGGGCGGAAAGCTGGATCACGTTTGGCGGCGTCACGTTCTTGCTGGAGACAGGGATGTCGAACTTCTTCGTAGCGCTCTTGCTGCCGTGGTGGTCCGTCGCGATGCTCTTGCCGCTGGGTCTACTCGGCCTCTCCGGCGCACGAAGTGAATTGGGCGTCCGTTGCTGGCTCACGGTGCTGCTATATCTGGCAGCGTTTTGCGTTGTCGGGCAGTGGTTCAACGCATGCTGGGGCTTGCTGTATGCGCCCCTCCTGTCGCTCGGCCTGCTCTGGGCCCCCGCCGCGCTCCGCGACCTCTGGTCGGCGGTCTGGCGTGCCGAGCCGGCCCATCAAGCCGGCGGCGCCGCCGAGGAGCGTGCATGAACCCGCCGCCGCTGACAAGCCGCTTTGCTGATTATCCCCGCTGGGCCGCGCGGCTGGTCTTGCTGCTCGCGGCAATTGCTCTGGCGGTCTGCGTCTTCGTTTCACTATCGCCTCCGCTGGACGAGCCGCAGGCCCCGGCAGAGCCCAGCGAAGAGCGGGAGAACGACTGGACCTTCTATCGCGACGTGGTGAAACGCGTCCACGACGGCGAGAGCTATTACGACGTGCTTCCGTCGCAATTCCAGAAGCGAAAGTACACGCCCTTCTCGATCTTCAATTTCCGTACGCCGATCTATGCCTGGTTCCTTGGTTCGCTCCCCGATCCGGTTTGGGGACAATTGATCCTGTGCATCCTCGCCCTCGCCGCAATGGGCCTGACCTACGCCGCGGTGCGCTGGAACTCCGGGGCGCTTCCAGCCACCGCAGCTGTCGTCTGCCTGACCGGCGGGCTTGCCTGGTGTGCCTTCCAGGACGTGGTATATGCCCAGGAAATGTGGGCCGCGGTACTCATCACGCTGTCGATTGCCGCATATGGCCTCGATTGGTGGCCCGTCGGCTTGCTCGCTGCGTTGGCCGCGCTCTTCTTTCGCGAGTTGTCGCTGGTGTACTGCGCGATTGCTTTTCTGCTGGCCCTGCGCGAGCGTCGCATCGGGGAACTGGCATGCTGGCTGATCGGACTGGCGGCGTATGGCGCGTTCATGGCGATTCACAGTCGCGAGGTGGCACGCCTGATCCCGGAGCAAAGCAGTGGACAGGTGCTCGACTGGGTGCGCTTCGGCGGCGTGGGGTTTTTGCTCGGCACCACGCGGATGAATTTCTTCCTTGCCGCCATTCCGCTCCCCGGGGCGCTATGGGTGACGGCCGTCTATTTGCCCCTGGCGATGCTTGGCCTGGCCGGCTGGCGCGGCGCAATGGGCACACGCACGTTGCTGACGGTCGGCGCCTACCTGGCCGCGTTCTCGGTGGTCGGACAGGACTTCAACAAGTACTGGGGCCTGATGTACACGCCGCTCCTGACGTTGGGGCTGGTGTGGCTGCCGGCAAGCGTGCGCGACCTCCTGCAAGCGGCAAGCTCCTCCATGACGCAGGAGGAACGGAGAGTTGAGAAACAAGCATGAGGCAGGGCTCAGACCCGCTTGTTTCCGTCCTTGGATACATATACTTTACGCAGCGGCCCTCCACTGCTCCGCCGTGCCGCTGGCGCGCCCCGTGAAACACCATGAAAGCCATTCTCAGCGACATTCATGCGAACTGGGAGGCGCTCCAGGCGGTCCTCCAGGATGCGGCCAGCCATGGTGCGAAAGAAATCTACTGCCTGGGCGACCTGGTCGGCTACGGCCCGGACCCGCGCAAGTGCGTGGACCTGCTGATCAACCTCGAGCCGACGGTTGCGATTCGCGGCAATCACGACGATGCCCTCTTCACCCCGCCGCAAGGGTTCCACCGCGCCGCGGAGCGTGCCTTGCGTTGGACCCACGATGAGCTGGCCCTTGGCGGATCCGAAGATGTCACACGTCGACGGGAATTCCTCGCGGGATTGCCGCTCAAGCACCAAGAAGGCGGCCTGATGTTCGTCCATGGCTCGCCGCGCGATCCGCTCAATGAGTACGTGTTCCCCGCCCATGCGAAGGACGAAGCCAAGATGGGCGTGCTCTTCTGGCTGGTCAAGCGCTGCTGCTTCATGGGGCACACGCATGTACCCGGCATCTTCATCGAAGGCGACGGCTTCTACAATCCAGACGACCTCGACGGCCGATATCGCCTTGGCGGCCGCAAGGTGCTTTGCAACGTGGGCTCCGTGGGCCAGTCGCGCGACGACGACAAGCGCGCCAGCTACGTCTTGCTCGACGATGACATGATTACCTTCCGGCGCGTGGAATACGACCTGGACGCCATGCTGCGGAAAGTGCACCGAGTGGCAGCGCTGGACGCCAGCGCCTGGCATTGAAATGGATGGCAGCCCGACCGTTGCGAGTCACTGGCCGCGCGACACGGAACCGCGGCGCGACGAGGAGATCGGGTAGCCTTCGGGCAGGGGCCGGCCGGCAACGGTGATGTCGCGGTCCTGCAAGTAGTCGCGCAGTTGCCGGTAGAGGGCGAAGCTGTCCGGATAGACCCAGAGCGTGACGACGTCGTGCGCCGGCGTCAGCCCGTCGATCACATGACGAAACTCCGAACCATTGGCCAGTGCCTTGGCCGTGGGTTCGCCGCGTTCCCAGACGACGCCTTCCAGCCGCCACTCGCTCAGCGCGTAGCCGTAGTTCATCTCCGAGCGCGGCCGATTCCCGGAGAAAAGCGTGTCGCCGGAATCGCGGGTGCGTTCGATGACGTAGTGCATACGAAACGGTCCCGCCGCATCGGTCACGTCACGCACGGTCCACTGGTCGCGCAGCTCCTTGCCCTTCTCCTCGAAGTGCCGGCGAACGTCGGCCGTCAGCGTCGGAATGTCCACAAAGGTAACGCGGCCGCGACTGCACTCGAAGTGCCATTCGTCGGCGCGGACCGGCTGACTGACCGGCGTGCGGTAGCGGATCGTCTTCTGGAGCGGGGGCAACTTCTCCAGTTGCTTGATTTCTTCCAGAAGGTTCTCGCGGCGCTTTTGAATCTCGGCAAGCGTGAGCGTTGCGGCCTGCACGTCCCGGGTGCGCGCGTTCGTGGCTTGCTGGATCTCTGCACGGGCTTCTTCCAGCGTGTGGCGACGCAGCGTCAATGTCGTCAGCTCCTCGTCGGTCTTCTGGCTGTCGGCTTCGACGATTTCCAGCTGGCGAAGCTGTTCGAGCAGCCGCGTTTGCATCTCCGCCAGCTCGCGGCGCTGGCGTTCCAGTTCCTGCGACAGCGGATCGTCGCTGGCCACCGGATCGACAAGGACGCCGTTGTCGTGATGGCGCGGGGCGGTGGGCAGGCTGTGGTACGAGCGGGCCCCAACCCAGACGACGATGATGAGACGAATGATGATGCCGACGACGTTGGTCACGAGGTCGAGGAACGAATCGAAACTGAAGAACTCGCGCGGTCCGCGACTTCGGCGTCCCATACGTCACCTATTCGTTGTCCGCGTTGTCGGCCTTCAGGTTCTCGCGCGTCATCGGCACTTGGAGGCCTTCCAGGGCGGGGAAAGCCAGGTAGTACGTACGCAGGCCGTCCGGTCGCACGAGGAAGCGGATGTGGGCTCGATACGGTGCTTCGCCGGGCCGGAGCGTCGTCTGGCGGCGGTCAATGATCTTCTGCACCGCCTTGAGCAGCGGATTGTCCGGATCATTGCCGCGGACCAGGGCCGACGGCGAGATCATCGGCGTGCCCGGCACGATGACGCCCTCCGCGGTGCATTCCACGGCAATTAACAAGTCGCGATTGGGCAGCGTTCGACTGGCCACTCTGGGCGCTGGCGGCTCGCGCTTACTGCGTGGTCCGGTCGGCGCGTGTTTGTTGAACGAGCTGCTGGATCCACCTTCCCCGGAGTCTCCATCGCCGCCTGCCGGTCCCGATGTTCGTGCACCGACGCCAAAGGTCGGCTCAGACGGCGGTGAAGACGATCCCGGCACATCCGACGTGGCCCCCGGCGGCCCGCCCGCATTGCCGCCCGGCGAGCCACCACTGCTGCCACTAGACGAACCACCGTCGCTGCTTCCGCCGGCTGACGAACCACCGCCGCTGCTTCCGCCCGACGTGCCACCACTGCTGCCACCCGAGGCGCCGCCGCCGGATGCGCCGGAACCCGAGCCACCGGCACCCTGTCCTCCCGCGGGACTGGC
>JAIEMG010000127.1 GCA_019752375.1 Gemmataceae bacterium
CCGGGGGGTGCTCGGCAGCTAACCCCCGGCGCGCGGGGGCGCTTACCCCCTAGTTTTTTGACCCACCCCCCGGTGGGGCTTCCGCCCCGACGCTCGCCGGGTGGCAAACCGGCGGATTTGCAAGGAATCAGATCGTGGCGGTGGACAACAACGGGGCAATCACCCGCCTGATGCAGGAGTTCGGCCGGCTGCCGGGCATTGGTCCGAAGACGGCCGAACGGCTGACGCATTACCTGCTTGGCGCGGGCCGTTCTCACACCCTCGCCCTGGCCGATGCGCTTCGCTCGGTTGCCGAATCGATCCATCCCTGTCGCCAGTGCTTCAACTTGACCGAAGGCGACTTGTGCAGTATCTGCAGCGACCCCCGTCGGGACCCGTCGCTGATTTGCGTGGTGGAACAACCGCGCGATCTGGCTGCCCTGGAACGGGCGGGCAATTATCGGGGCCTGTATCACGTCCTCCAGGGACGACTGGCTCCGCTGGAAAACGTGGGACCGGAGCAGCTTACGGTCGATGGCCTCCTCCGCCGCGTCCAGGCGGGTGGTGTTCAAGAGATCATCCTCGCGACGAATCCCAACCTGGAAGGAGATGGCACCGCCCTGTACATCTCGAATTTGCTGGCTGAAACGGGTGCCCGGATCACTCTTTTGGCACGCGGTTTGCCGTCCGGCTCTGTACTTGAGTTTGCCAACAACCAGATGTTGGCCGATGCCCTTGAGGGCCGACGGAGCTTCTGAGAGTCTGTCCGAAAAGGGGTCAAGCACCGTGGTGCACAACACCCTTGGGGCCGTTGCGGCAACGGTACCTGACGCCTTTTCGGACAGACGCTGACCCTTGCGACCGGCAACGGCCGGTCTCGCGGAGAACAGGCCATGTCGAACGGAATGTCTCTCGGAATGCAGATCAGGACCGACCAGCGGATGGTCATGCAGCTCGCTCCGCGCATGATCCAGTCGATGGAAATCCTTCAACTGCCCATCATGGCCTTGCAGGAACGCATTCAGCAGGAACTTCAAGAAAACCCGGTCCTGGAGCTGAAAGAGACAACTCCCGAGGAAGCCGCGGCCGCCAACGAGGAAGAAGGCGGAGAGGCCACCACTGCCACGCTCGAAGCGGAAGACGCCAAGGCCACCGACGGCGAGCTCGTGATCGACCAGGCGGGCGACGAGCTCGATTTCAACCGCCTCGATGCCCTGAGCCGCGACTGGGAAGACCACTTCAACGAAGAGCACCGGCCGTCGCGCAATGGCCTGGACGACGAAGGCGACAAGAAGCACGACGCGGAAGTGAACATCCCGTCACGGCCGCCATCCTTGCACGACCACCTGCTCAATCAACTCGGCTTCCTGGACTACGAGAGCGAGCAGCGCGAGCTGTTGCAGATCCTCATCAGCCACATCGACGATCACGGCTACTTCAAGACGCCGTTGGAGGACATCAGCCGTCTGTTCACGCCGCCGCTGGAAGTCTCCGAAGTCGAAGACGCCTTGCGGCTGATCCAGAAACTCGATCCGCCCGGCGTCGGCGCCCGCGACTACAAGGAATGCCTGTTCCTGCAAGTCACCGATGACACCCCGCACCGCGACGTGGTCCGCACGCTGATCCTCCATCACATGGAAGACATCGCCCACAACCGGCTGCCGGTCATTCAGCGCCGCACCGGCTTCGACATCGCCTTGATCAAGGAAGGCATCGAGGAAGTGAAGCGGCTCAACATCCATCCCGGCGCTGCCTTCGATGCCGAGAACACCGCCTACGTGGTCCCCGACATCATCGTCGAGCGTGCCGAGGACGGCGAGTACACGGTGCGCCTTGTTGATGACTGGGTGCCGAACATCTACATCAGCCGCAAGTACATCGATCTGTATCGCGACAAGGCGTCGGACCCCAAGGCCAAGGAATACCTGAAGCGCAAGATCCAGGCGGCCCAGTGGCTCCTCGATTCCATCGAGCAGCGGCGCAACACCCTGGAAAAAGTCACCCGCGCGATCATTCAACACCAGCGTGCGTTCCTGGACAAGGGACCGGAGCACATCGAGCCCTTGAAAATGCAGCAAATCGCCGACCTGGTCGGCGTCCACGTGACAACGGTGAGCCGGGCCGTGGACGACAAGTGGGTGCAGACGCCGCGCGGCGTCTTTCCGCTCAAGCGCTTCTTCGGCGGCGGCACGCAGACCACCAGCGGCGAGGAAGTCGCCTGGGAGACGATCAAGCAGAAGCTGATGGAGATCATTGACGGCGAGGACAAGTCCGACCCGCTGTCCGACGAACACCTCGTGGTCAAGCTCCAGGAGGCAGGCTATCCCATCAAGCGCCGCACGGTGACCAAGTACCGGAAGATGGGCAACATTCCGTCGTCACGACAGCGCAAGGATTGGGCGCTCAAGAGTGCCACGCCATAGCAATACTTGAAATTGAACCGCTGGAATGTCGAATGAATGACGACTGACGAAGCCCGAATGACGAATCAATGTCCAATGACCAAGCTCCAAGGAAGAGCACGACACCTCGCCCTTTGGTCATTGGGTATTGGTCATTGATTCGTCATTCGGGCTTCGTCATTCGTCATTTCCTCAAGCGGGGAAAGTGACCGGGCGCTGTAGAATGCGGGCATGAAGCAACTTGTCGAAGACCTGCGTCGTCAGGAAGCCGCCATCATGCAAGGCGGCGGCGCCAAGGCCATCGCCCGCCAGCATGAAAAGAGCCGATTGACCGCGCGCGAGCGCATCGCGCGGCTTCTCGACCCCGACACCTTCTTCGAACTGGCCCTGTGGGCGGCGTGGGGCATGTACCGCGACTGGGGCGGTGCTCCGTCGGCCGGCGTGGTCACCGGCATCGGTTCCGTTCACGGCCGGCGTGTCATGGTCATCGCCAATGACGCCACGGTCAAGGCCGGCGCCTTCTTTCCGATGACCTGCAAGAAGGTCCTCCGCGCCCAGCGCATCGCCCTCGAAAACCACCTGCCGCTCGTCTACCTGGTCGATAGCGCCGGCGTCTTCCTGCCGCTGCAGGACGAAGTCTTTCCCGATGAAGACGACTTCGGCCGCATCTTCCGCAACAACGCGGTCATCAGCGCCACGGGCATTCCGCAGTTCTCGGCCATCCTCGGCAACTGCGTGGCGGGCGGCGGCTACCTGCCGGTCCTGTGCGACAAGCTGTTGATGACCGAAGGCAGCGGACTCTACCTTGCCGGGCCGGCACTGGTGAAAGCCGCGATCGGTCAGACGGTCAGCCACGAAGACCTCGGCGGCGCCGCGATGCACGCCTCCGTCAGCGGCACCATCGACTTCCGCGAGCCCGACGAGCCCACTTGCCTGGAACGCTTGCGCCGTCTCATCGGCCAGTTGCAGCCAGACCGTCCCTCCGTTTCCGCCAAGCACGCGCCCGGCCGTCCGCCCGCGGACATCGACACGCTATTCAAAGGACAAGGCCGGCAAGAGTACGATATCCGCGATCTCTTACCGTGCATCTTGGATGACGGGCCTTTCGACGAATACAAGGCGGAGTTCGGCCAGACCTTGGTGTGCGGCTACGGCCGGTTGGGCGGCGTGGCGGTCGGCGTGGTGGCCAATCAGCGCAAGCGCTGCAAGTCCGCCGCAGGGCCGCTCCAGTATGGCGGCGTCATCTATGTGGACAGCGCCGACAAGGCCGCTCGCTTCATCATGGATTGCAACCAGACGCGCATGCCGATCCTCTTCCTCCAGGACGTGAACGGCTTCATGGTCGGCCGCGACTCGGAGCAGGCCGGCATCATCAAGGCCGGCGCCAAGCTGGTGAATGCGATTGCCAATAGTGTGGTTCCAAAGCTGACCGCGATCCTCGGCGGCTCGTTCGGCGCCGGCAACTACGCCCTGTGCGGCAAGGCGTTCGACCCGCGCTTCATCATGGCCTGGCCGACGGCGAAGTATGCCGTGATGGGGGGCGAACAAGCCGCTAGCACCCTGCTGGACGTCACGGTCGGCGCCCTGAAACGCGGCGGCCACGAACCGGACGCCCAGGAGTTGGAAGAGCTGCGCCGCAAGGTGCAAGCCTCGTACGACGAGCAGACCGACGTCCGCTATGCCGCCGCCCGTCTCTGGGTGGACAAGATCATCGATCCCGCCGAAACGCGTGACGCATTGCTGCTGGCGCTGGAAGTGGCGACGCGCTTCGATGAAGGCAAGCCGTTCAAGACGGGCGTATTGCAGGTGTGACCGTATTGAGCGCGCAGCGCAAGCAAAGTCAGTCACTCCTTTGGTCCGTCGTCGAAGTCGAAGGGATCGAACGCTTCCTTGAAGTCCGGGTCGTTCTGCAAGTCGCCAAACTCCTTGAGCCAGTGCTGCATTTCCTCGCGTGATACGCTTTCCGGCTTGTCCGGCGCGGCCTTCGAGGGACGTGGGCGGTCGTTGCCTTGCTTGCGATTCAGCCAGTCGAGGAAGTCGCCGCAGCCCATGACCGCACAGTGACGGCGGCGGGCGGCGCGCTGCAGGCGATGATCGTCGGAAACCACCACGACCTTCTTGGGAGCGGCGGCGCGTTTGATCAATTGCTCGATCAGGTCGTCGGCCTCGTCGTGGTGGACGGCGAAGCGGACCTCGATGCCTCGATGGTGCTGGACTTCGGTGGCACCGGCGGGAACCTTGGTTGCATCGAAGACCACGGTGACGCTGTCCGCATCGTCCTTCAGCGAATTTTGGAGCAGCGACAGCAGGCGCCCGCGCGCATGATGCAGTGCGGCGGGCGCCATCTTGGCGCGCATCACGCCGATGTTGTGCAGGAGGTTGTACCCATCGATCAGGTAGAGCATGGTAGCCGGCAATTCTACCAGCCAGTCGAGCAAGCTGCACGGACAAGTGGTGCGACACCGGGCCATTCGGAAGCAAGGGGCCGGTTCTCAGGGTCTCAAACTCCGCGGCGTCCGTGAACCGCTCGCCTGGCGCGGTCCCCGATGTTGCCTTCTCCTTGTCAGGACAAGGTCGGCACGCCGAAGTGGTGATTGCGGAGCTCCATGGCTGGCCCGCGTCTTCCCCTGTCAACGCTTCACTCACGACCTTGCGGCCATCGGCGCATGACTCGGGGCGAAGAGGGTTCGCGACTGCTTTGTAGAAAACCTCGCCCTCGTTACCGGGCAGAGCCCGGTAACGAGGGACCTCCGTGAAACCAGGGTTTTCTACAAAGCAGCTCGCGACGCCTTTCTGGTACGGCTCTTGCATCCGCTACCCCATGCCGGTTTATCCCGGCGCTTACCCCGATCCCCTTTTCAAACTGGCATTTCTCGGAAAACAACGCACCGCTATACTCCGGTCTTCCACGGATTGGGAAGCGAATCGCCGGGTGCAAGGAGGCAGCCGCCATGTGTGGGATTATCGGTTACATCGGCCATCGCGAAGCGGAACCGATCATGGTGGGGGGCCTTCGGCGGCTCGAATACCGGGGGTACGATAGCGCCGGTCTCGCAACGCTCACCGGCGCGCGTCTCCATCTTCGGAAACGCGCCGGCCGCGTCGCCGAACTCGCACTGCACCTGCGCGAACGACCGGCGCCGGGATGCATCGGTATCAGCCACACGCGCTGGGCCACGCACGGGCCCGCCAACGACACCAACGCCCATCCACACGTGTCCAGCGACGGCATGGTCAGCGTGGTGCACAATGGCGTGATCGAGAACTACGCGGCGCTCAAGCGTCAACTCCAGGCCGAGGGCGTCGTCTTTCACAGCGATACCGATACCGAGGTCATCGCCCAGCTGATCGCCCGCCATCTGAATGGCGACCTCATCGAAGCCGTCTGCCACGTCCTGCCGATGCTCAAGGGCACCTATGGCCTGGCCGTCCTCAGTCCCCGTCAACCGGACGTCATCGTTGGCGCCCGGCTGGGCAGCCCGCTCGTCCTTGGTGTCGGCGACGGCGAACACTACCTCGCCAGCGACCCGGCGGCACTCGTGGGGCAGACCGACAAGGTCGTCTACTTGCAAGACGATCAAACGTGCGTGCTGACCGCGGACGGCTGGCACATCCAGGATCAAGAACGAACCCGCGTCGAAGCGTCGGTCCACCTCATCGACTGGGACCCCGGTGAAGCCGACAAGGCCCTCTTCGAGCACTACATGCTCAAGGAGATCTACGAACAGCCCGAGGCGCTGGAAAATGCCATGCGCGGGCGGCTCGTCGATGCCGATTCGAGCGCTCACTTCGGCGGATTGAACCTGGACACCCAGCAATTGCGCCGCGCCGACCGCATCATCCTCACCGGTTGCGGGACCAGCTATCATGCGGCCCTGGTCGGCGAATACATGATCGAGGAGTTCGCGCGCATTCCCGTCGAAGTCGAGTATGCCAGCGAATTCCGCTATCGCAACCCGCCGATCGATCGCAACACCATCGTGCTGGCGATCACGCAGTCCGGCGAGACGGCCGACACGCTGGCGGCGCTGCGCGAATCGAAACGCAAGGGGCACTCGACGCTGGCAATCTGCAACGTCGTCGGCAGCACCATCGCGCGGGAAGCCGACGGCGGCGTGTACTTGCACGCCGGCCCGGAGATCGGCGTGGCCAGCACCAAGGCATTCACATCGCAGGTCACGGTCCTGGCGATGCTGGCGCTCTACCTCGGACGGATGCGCCACCTGTCTACGCAGCAGGGGGCGCGCATGATCCGCGAGTTGCGCTCGCTGCCGGACATCATCCGGGCGACGCTTGGCTGTCACGACACGGTGCGCCAGATTGCCGAGCGTTACTTCCGCGTCAACAACTTCCTGTACCTGGGCCGGCAGTACCTCTACCCGGCGGCACTGGAAGGCGCCTTGAAGCTCAAGGAGATCAGCTACATCCACGCCGAGGGCTATCCGGCCGCGGAGATGAAGCACGGCCCCATCGCCCTGGTCGATGCCGACACGCCGTCGGTCTTCCTCATTCCGCGCGGCGCGGTCTTCGAAAAGGTGATGAGCAATCTCGAGGAAATCAAGGCGCGCGGCGGTCCCGTCATCGCGATTGCTTGCGAGGGAGACGAGGACGTGGCCGCCAAGGCGGACGAGGTCATCCACATCCCGGACGTGCCGGACTATCTGCAGCCCCTGGCGGTGGCGGTGCCGCTTCAACTGCTGGCCTATCACATCGCGGTCCTGCGCGGCTGCGACGTGGACAAGCCGCGCAACCTGGCGAAGAGCGTCACGGTGGAGTGACAGCGACACACCGAACCAGGCACCTTCTCGATAGGTGGCCTTTGTTCGTAGTTCCGCCTTCAGGCGGTTTTCAGCAGCAAAACCGCCTTCTATGAGACCGCTTTTGTCAAGCTCCGTCGCTGATTTTTCTCGTGCCGTCGTGCGGGGGCGGACC
>JAIEMG010000048.1 GCA_019752375.1 Gemmataceae bacterium
ACTACAAAAGTGACCCCTTGCCTGGACACCATAGAATTCGTGTAGAACTTTAAGGGCTGAAGCCTGCGGCTACAGAATGGCAAATGCATGAGTGTTTGTAGCCGCAGGCTTCAGCCTGCGGAGTATGGAAGCCGACCCCCGCGACGCCACTCCGCAGGCTGAAGCCTGTGGCGACAGACGTTGCGCGGATCGTTACCTGAAATGTAAACCAGCAGCGCTTCCGGGAAATTCTCATTTCACAAGGACACCTTTCATGAACCCCTCGCCCACGCGCCGGAAACGCTGCCTCCCCGCGGCCCTGACCGTGGCGGTATTCGCGTCGCTCATCGTCCTGACAACCATTCGCGCTCCCGGCAGCGTCGAGCCGGCGCCGGTCCCGCAGGCGGTCGTCTACCGCGACTGGCCCATGCTCGGTGGTACGGCCCATCGGAACATGGTCAACACCGTCGAGCGCAACCTGCCCACCACCTGGGAAATTGCCTGGACGGTCGACGCTCGAACGAGAGAAAAGCAAATCAATCTTCAGAAGTCGACCAACCTGAAATGGGCAGCAAAGCTCGGTTCGCGCTCGTACGGCGGCCCCATCGTTGCCGGGGGCAAGGTCTTCGTCGGCACCAATAACGAGTATCCGCGCGATCCGAAAATTCGCGGCGATCGTGGCGTCCTCATGGGTTTCCGCGCGGTCGACGGCCAGTTTCTCGGCCAGCTCGTTCACCCCAAGCTGCCGAGCGGCCAGGTGAACGACTGGCCCAAGGAAGGGATCTGCTCCACCCCCTGCGTCGACGGCGGCCGCATCTACTACGTCAGCAACGCCTGCGAGCTGGTCTGCGCGGATGTCGAGAGCTTCGCTCCCACGAAGGAACCCCGCATCCTCTGGCGCTTGCCGATGATGACCACCCTGGGCGTGTATCCGCACAACATGTCCAACGGCTCGCCGGTCGTGGTGGGTAGTCAGGTCTTCGTCGGCACGTCGAACGGCGTGGATGAGGAACACGTCAACGTCCCTTCTCCCAACGCTCCCAGCTTCATTGCTTTCAACAAGTTGACTGGCCGGCCGATGTGGTCCGACAACTCACCCGGCGCCGACATCATGCACGGTCAGTGGGCCAACGCGGCCTGCACCTCGGTGCAAGCGATCGTCCCCGGCGGCGACGGCTGGCTGCGGTCCTTCGAACGCGCCAGCGGCAAGCTGATCTGGAAGTTCGACTGCAATCCCAAGGACTCGAAGTACGAGCTGGGCGGCAGGGGCACCAAAAGCGACTTCATCGCCGCACCGGTGATCGTGGGCGACCGCTGCTACATTGGTGTCGGCCAGGATCCCGAGCATTTCGAGGGTGTGGGCCATCTGTGGTGCATCAACATCACCAAGACCGGGGACGTGTCCCCGGAACTGGTCGTCGATGCCCGACGCTTCCCGCCCAAGACCAAGCCCAACCCCAAGTCCGCGCTGATCTGGCACTACGGCGGGCTTGTGTCCAAGGAGGACGCTGTCAAGATTGGTCGCGACTACTACTTTGGTCGGACGATGAGCACCGTCGCCGTCCACGACGGCCTGGTCTACGCCGCCGAGCTGGCCGGATACCTGCACTGCCTGGATGCCGTGACCGGCAGGCACTACTGGGCCCACGACGTGCGAGCGGCGATCTGGGGCTCCCTGTACTGGGTGGACGGTAAGGTTTATCTCTGCACCGAGGACGGGGAGGTCTGGATTTTCAAGCATGGCAAGGAAAAGCAAGAGGCGGGCAAGATGGAAATGGATCAGGCCATCCGCACGTCACCCGTGGCGGCCGATGGCGTGCTCTACATCGCGACTGAGTCGTACCTCTACGCGATTCGGCAACGGCGATAGCATGATGCAAACGAATGGCTCAAGCCTCAACCTCTCCGGCAGATTCCCGAAGCGGACGGACATTGCCATTACTGATGACTGCGCGGTCAATGTCACATTCGGCCCCCTCGCCCCTGTACTCGGGGGAGAGGGGATGGGGGCCCCCATCCCCTCTCCCCCGAGTACAGGGGCGAGGGGGCCCGTTCGGTCGCATTGTCCGCGCAGCGATCAGTAGTCATTACGCGTCAAGGCTGGCACCGCAGCGGGTCCGGGCCTTGACCTTCGGCCCGGCTGGTCGCACCCTTGTCCCTGCTGGCCGAGACGGGACTGCGTTGGACTGGGACCTTGCATCCGGCCGATGAAGCTCGAGCGACGACAGACTCTTGACGCCTCTCCTGGCTGCCCCGATGATACCAATCCCGCCTGGTGTAGCCGCGGCGCTGCCGCCCTGCCATCCACACCGGCGCCGTGATTCCCCAAACCTCCCTTTGGCATGAAAGAGGTGCAGCGTGAAACGTCCCATTCTCCTCGTCGCACTGGCGCTGGTCATTGCCGTGCTTCTGGCCAGCGGTCCGACCGCCAGCAGCCAGAACCAGTCGATGATCGAAAAAGTCATCGCGGCCCTGCCGGAGTCGGCGCCGGCCAAGCCCAAAGCGAAACGCAAGATCTTGATCTACTCCAAGACCAACGGCTTCCGCCACGGTTCCATCGTCATCGGCGCCAAGGCGCTCATCATGATGGGCGACAAGACCGGAGCGTACCTCGGCCACCACACCGAGGATGAGTCGTTCTTCGAGCCGGAGAAGCTCAAGACGTTCGACGCCGTCTTCATGCTCAATACGACCGGCGATTGCTTGCGCGGCGCGACGCGCTACGTCGATGAGAAGGATGCGGACATTCCGGGAGCCAAGGAAGCCAAGGTCGATCAGAAGCTGATTGCCGTCGATGCCAAGGGCAAGGAGATCGAAGGGGCCAAGATCGCCAAGATCGACGGCAAGGACGTGGTGGTGGATGCGAACGACAAGCCAATTCCCGATGCGAAGGTAGGCAAGACAGGCGGCCGCAACGCCATCGTCGATGCCAAGGGCCAGGAAATTGCCGGCGCCAAGAAGATTCCGCCGGATGCCAAAGCCGAGGAGGCGCTCAAGGCCGCGCTGGCGGACTTCGTGGCCAGCGGCAAGGGGCTCGCCGGCTGCCATTCCGCCACGGACACCTACGGCGGGTGGAAGGCATACAACCAGATGATGGGGGGGACGTTTGCCGGCCACCCGTGGACTCAGAAAATCCCCGTCAAGAACCAGGAGCCCAAGCACCCCCTCAATGCCGCCTTCGACGGCAAGGACTTCGAAATCAACGACGAGATTTACCAGTTCCGCGCCGACACCGCACTGCCCAGCGACCGCAAGTTCCTGCTCAGCATGGACACGGCGAAGATGTCGGAAGCCGACGTCAAGAAGGGCGGCCGCAAGGACGGGCTCTATCCGATCAGCTGGGTGGCGACCTACGGGAAGGGCCGGACGTTCTACTGCTCGCTGGGCCATCGGGAAGAGATCTTCTGGAACCCGGTCATTCTCAAGCACTACCTGGCCGGCATCCAGTATGTCCTGGGCGACCTGGAAGCCGAAGCCCCGGCGGCCAAGGTGGTGACGTCGGAGAAGTAATCCGATTTTGACAAACGACGCACCCCGCCGAGCGAGCTCCACCGGCGCGGTGCGTCGTTTCGATAGGGCCGTTAGGCCTCCGCGTTGCCGGCTCTGCACCTCATCTGTAAAGCAGTGACATGGAGGTCTTCGAGAACATCGCATGTACCGTCTGCGGCTGCGTGTGCGATGATTTGCGCGTGACGGTGGATCGAGGGCGGATTGTCCAGGCAGCCGGGGCCTGCTCCCTGGCCGAGCCGTGGTTTCTGGGCCAGGACACCCGTCAGCCGCCGGTTGCCGAGATTGAAGGTCAATCCGTCCCGCTGGAAGCCGCCCTGAAACGGGCTGCGGAAATCCTCCGATCGTCTGCTTCGCCGCTCATTTACGGCCTGGCTCGCAGCAGCACCGATGGTCAGCGTGCCGCGGTGTCCCTGGCTGAGTTCGCCGGGGCGACCATCGACACCAACGCCGCGCTCTGCCACGCTCCGTCCATCAGCGCCCTTCAAGAAGTTGGCGAATCGACCTGCACGCTTGGAGAGGCGAAGAATCGGGCCGACCTGGTGATCTTCTGGGGATCGAATCCGGTCGAAAGCCACCCGCGCCACCTGGAACGCTATTCGCTTTTCCCCAAGGGCCGCTGCACCGCCGATGGCCGAGCGGGGCGGACGCTTGTCGTGGCGGACGTGAAACCCACCGCCACGTCCCATCTTGCCGATGTGTTCCTGACGATCGAACCCGGCCGCGATTTCGAGGTGCTGACAACGCTCCGGAGCCTGGTCCGCGGCACGCCGGTAACGACGAACTCGCCCGGCGCTCCGATCCACCAACTGAAAGACCTGGCGCAGCGGATGAAGGCATGCCGTTACGGCGTGGTGTTCTTTGGCCTGGGCCTGAGCATGACCGGCCGGGGCCAGCACAACGTCGAAGCGCTGCTGTTGCTGGTCACGGACTTGAACGCGCACACGCGCTTCTGTGCCCGTCGCATGCGTATTCAAGGCGACGTGGCCGGCGCGGACACGGTGTTGACCTGGCAAACCGGCTACCCGTTTGCCGTCAACATGGCCCGCGGCTACCCCCGCTACAACCCTGGCGAGTTCTCCGCCCCATCGATGCTGGAACAAAAGGACGTCGATGCCTGCCTGCTGGTGGGCAGCGAAGGGATCGTCCACTTCTCCGAGCCGGCGATGGCCCACCTGCGCGGCATCCCGACGATTGCACTGGACTACCCGACCGTCCCGTCTTACCTTCCGCCCACCGTTCGCTTCACCACGTCGGTGTACGGCGTCCATCAACCCGGCACCGCCTACCGCATGGACGGCGTTCCCATACCGCTGCGAACCGTGCTTCCTTCCGCTTATCCCAGCGATGGCGATGTGCTGCGTGGGATTCAGAAGCTTTTGTAAGGATCCGCGTAACAATAAGTTGAACAATTGCACGTGGGACGGATTTCCAATCCGTCCATAGAAAATCGGACGGATTGGAAATCCGTCCTACAGGAATTGCACAAGTTGTTCTTGCGCGGATCCTAAGACACGTCGAGCCCCGCGCTTCCGCTGCTCTTCAAGAGGGGGCTTTCGTTGCCTTGTGACTGTCCGACCCATTCAATCCAAGGGCCAGCAGCACGGCCGGGGTATTGCTCAAGTCGCCAATGACCCTCCGGACGGGTAGCGGGCTCAGCTTCACCAGTGTCGGAGTCGCCGTGATGCCGTCCTTGAGCAGGCGCAGCGGTTCTTCGAGGACGTCGATGATCTCCAGGGAATGGAGGCCGGCGAGGCGTTCCTGGCAGATGGCCCGCAAGTTGTGCTCGGCGCGCAGCGAATTCGGCGAATCGCCGGCCACGTACAGTCGCAGGACGAGCAGGCCGTTGGGCTCCGTCGGGTTCGGTGCGTTTGTCACTAGCAAGACCTCTGTGCTTCCGGAGTGCCCCTCACTCGGCCGCGGATTCCGGGGAAGAGTGGCTTGCGCCGTTTTCCGTGCAATCCGCACTTCGCCGGTGCTTCAATTCCTGCTGTTTCTCGGCCACCCGACGCTGCCAGACTTCTTTCTCTTGTTCCAGCAGGGCCAGGTCTTCCCGGCTCGCCTCCGCGGCGTGCTCCGCCGCCACCCGCCGCGCCAGCGCTTCGACTTCGGCGGATTTGAGTTCTCGTTTGCGGCGTTCGATATCCGCCCGACCGCGAGTGGCCTTCAATTGTTCCGCCGCCTCCTTCTCCCACCGGGCCGTGCCCATCAGCACCTCGCCGCCAGCCATGTAGACGTCCGCGAGCGTGATGCCCTCGTCGGAGAGGATGAGCTCGCGCACTTGATTAGAGTGCTTGGTGCCGCGCGACTTGACCACGGTCAGCGCGCGGTTTCGCTCCCCTCCCTGGGCAAGATAGCTCAGATGGGTCCAGGTGTCGGCGAGGGTGGAAACGTGAATCGGCGTGGATTCCAGGCTCCGGTCGGTGGGGTCCAGCAAGCTCGTCACCAGGACGGTGATCCCGCTCGATTTGGCGAGCCGAACCAGTCGCTGCGTGACGCCCAGTGCCGCGACGACGCCACCTGCTTTGAGCATCGCCGAAACTGGATCGATGATCAGGTGGCGCGGATTCCGCTGGCGGATCAGCGACCGGATGGTGAGCAGGTGCTCATCCGCGCTCATATCATCCGTCTGTGCGGCATGCATGTGGAGTAGGCCGGCGCGGACATATGGCCCCAAGTGGATGGCAACCGACGCGAGGTTCCGCACAATCTCCTCGCCCACCTCGTCGAAGCTGACATACAGGACGCGTTCCTCGCGCTGACACGCCGCGGCGGCGAAAGCGCCGGCGAGACTGGTCTTCGCCGTGCCGGGGCTCCCGGAAAGCAACACACTGGAACCGCGGTAATAGCCCCCGCCAAGCATGGCGTCCAGCCGGGCGATGCCCGTCGATACACGTTCCTGGGAGACGGGGTGACGGGACTGCCCCTGACTTGTGCCGGCGACCTCGATGCCCGTGGAATCGATGCAGTAGGGGAACGCATTGCCGGCAAAGGCCGACCCGCGGTACTTCAACACGCGAAGTTCCCGCAGCGCCACACGATCCTCCATGCGGGACCGCAGCAGAACAACCGCGTCCACCATGAAGGGCAAGAAGGAATAGGACATGGCAGCCAGCGGGTCCTGATCCAGGGTCTTTGCCGTCAGCATGCAGGTGAGGCCATGCTCCACCGACCACTCGTGCAGCCGAAACAACTCCTGCCGTTCTCGATCCGGGTTCGCCAGCAGCGTCAGCAATACGTCGACGGCGTCGAAGACCACATGGCGGGCCCCCATTTCGCGGGCCTTGGCCGCAATCCCGCTCAAGAGACCCAGCAGGTCGAAGTCTCCCGCCGTCGCGATGTCCGAAGGAACGAGGGCGTCGAGGAAGAATAGCTTCTCGCGTTGCAAGGCCGGCAGGTCCCAGCCGAAGCTGGCTGCATTGGCCACAATCAGCTCGGACCGTTCTTCAAAGGCGATGAAGATGCCCGGCCGCCCGGCGGTACGCGCGTTGTTGACCAGTGTCTGCAGGGCAAAGACTGTCTTGCCGCTGCCGGGGCTGCCGAGGACGAGCGTGAGCCGTTCCTCCGGGAGCCCGCCAAGCGAGATTTCGTCGAATCCGTCAATCCCGGTCGGGTACTTCCGCATGATTGCCCGGCCTTCCGCAATTGCCGTCGTGCTCATTGGACGAAGCCCTCCGGATTTGCTTGGACCTTAACTTCACCCGCGTCAGCGTCCGACACTTAGAGTCTATCTGCAAAGAAACGCTTGAAACTAGGGGTATCCTGGAATTGCGATCACGCCTGAATCGCGTTTT
>JAIEMG010000330.1 GCA_019752375.1 Gemmataceae bacterium
CGCTGCAGGCCTCGGTGCCGCCTGCGCTGCAGGCCTGGGAGCAGCGGTTGGTCGTGCCGCCTGTGGCGCGGGCCGCGGCGCTGCGGCTGGCCGGTTCGGCTGCGGTGCAGGCCTCGGTGTTGCCGCAGGTTGGGCTCCATTAGGCCTTGCAGCCGGGCTTGGTGCCGCTTGTGGTAGCCGTGCCGCTGCGGCGGGCGGCCGAATTGCCGGTTGCTGAGCCGAAGCTGGTCGCTGGGTTTGCGGAGCCGCAGCGGGACGCGCTGGTGTCGGACGCGGAGCCTCGGGCTGCGCCGGCCGAGTCTGTGGCCGCTCCGCTTGACCTGCTGGTCGCTGTGCCAATGGATTCTGACGTCCTGCCTGACCCGCCGGCGATGCTACCGGAGGCGTCGGACGCCGCGGCGGCATCGCGTTGGTACTGGCGGGCGCTGCTGCATTCGTTGATGGCCGGGGTGCTGCCGTCGGCCGTCCATTTGGTCCGCCTTGCGTTCCATTTGGACGAGGCCCCGATTGCCGTGCTGCACTGGGGTCGGGTCGGCTGGACCGATCGCCACGCGGGACAGAGGGAACTGCACCAGGCGAGGCAGGTCGGCCATTGACGCTTGGTGACCGGCCCGCTCCGTTCGCGCGCGATGCATCCCCTACCGGGGGCAACTTCAGTCGCGCCGGACTGCCATCACCGCGACCTCCGCGCGGATCGTTTTGCGCGGCCGCTTGCCTCTCGGTCTGCGAACGCTGTTGCGCGAACTCGCGTGTCTGCCGCGCCGCCGAGTTGTGGTCGCGACGCTGAGTCTCCGTCAGCTTTGTCTGGCGGCCATTGCGGTCATCGGAGCCGCGATTGCGGTCCAGCGTCTGGAGCGTGTTGCCGCGCACCACCTGGCTGAGCCGCTCGCGGTTGTCGATATTGACACGGTTGTTGTTTCGAATGTTGACGTCATTACTCACGTTGTTGACGATACTGTTGCGAATCGACGTGTTGTTGCGCTCGATGTTGGTCTGATTGAAGATATTCTGCTGCTGAGCAAACGTCCGCGGCGGACGATCGATGTCTCCGCGCATGCGGCCGGCGTAGATGTTACCCAGGCCGCCGAACCAGCCGCGCGAGCCACCGCCGGCCCAGTTGTAATAACTGTAGAGCGGATCGAAGGTGTTTCCACCCCAACCAATCCAGGGAACGATACCGCGCTGCGCGTACCCGCCGCCGTAGTAGTCTCCGAAACAGTACGAGTAATTCGCCGGCTGGACGAAGAGCGATCCCAGCAAGCCGGCCAGGTTGCACGAATACTGGGGCGTGAAGCGCCAGTTCGAGTTGTTCCAGAGCGGCTGAGTGAAGAAAACCGGCGCAAACAGGACGCCCCGGTCCTCCAATGGATAATCCCAGAAACCGTTCACGAAGACGGAACCGGCAGGAGTCCACCGGTACGATGCGGGCGTGAAGACCCAGTCGGCCTGCGCCGCGATCCAGTAACCGGGTTTCCAGACATAGCTGAGTTGGCGATAGACCCAGCAACCGGGCACATAGATCTGGTTGTCATCCGGCGCCGGCGTGGCCGGTCCACGGTCCAGCGACGCGGGCGGCGCCGGCTGGTACGGCAGGTCGTCCTGATCGTTGGACGCCCAGAAACCCGGCACCCACTGCCAGCCGTCGCCGGCTTGGTTCCAGTAGCCGGGCACCCAGCGTCGCTGCGGCGGCGGCACCCGCCAGAACCCGCTGACCCAGAGGAAGTCGTTCTGATCCGCGTCCCAGGCCCAGTAGCCTGGCATCCACGTGACCGTGTCGCCCTCCGGCTTTTGCTCTGGCGGCTCTTCCGGAATCGGCTCAGGTGGTTTCTTGGGCACCACGGGTGTCGGAGCGGGATTGGCATTGTTGGGCTGTGCAAACGCCTCGTGCACAGGCCCTCGTGCCTGCACGGCAATGCCGGCCTCGTCAGCGGCGCCGGCCGGATGCTGGCTCAGCAGCATCAGCGACGCCAGGGCGCTGCCCCAGGCCAGACGGTTGAATCTATGAAACATAGGATGCCCCTTCTTGATCAGGCGATGACAAACTCGGAAGTGTTCCTTCAATAGGATCGTTAAGAGTCGCAAAGCTTGCGCCGTTTCTACGTATCGGTTCATACTAATATGTTTGCGGCTCATCCATTCGCCTGGCTGCGGCGAAGGGAACGGCGAACGTCATCCTGGCGGAAAGCAGAGTAAGAACGTGGGTGAGAGGTAAATTCAGTCCGTTGCTGACGGAGGAACAAGCCGTGGCCGAGAAGCCGGACGTTGAATCCATGCCCTGGGAGCCGCCGAACAGGGACAGACTGGCGCCGGACGAGTATGTGCGTGCCCTCGAAAGCAAGTTGTCGGCGATCATCGACGCGAAAGACGTGCCGGGCTGGACGGTGAATCCGGCGTTCGACCCGGCGGTCAATGCCTTCATCCAAAGCCACGCGAACAATGCTGCCTTCCTCAAGAAGGCACTCGCCATGCAACAGAACCGGGCCAGCTACTTCGTCGCGGCCCGAGCGCAGGCGTCCCAGCCGAAGCCCAAACGAGTGAACAAGCCCGCGACCGACCGTTTCGGACACCTGCTCAATGCGCCTGCCGGTCAGATCAATGCCGTACTGACCGATCAACCGCAGACGGTTGCGGAGATTGCCAGGAAGTGCAATCTGACGGCGGAGCGGGTGTTGCAGCACTTCGATACCTGGTTCGGGACCGACCGGCCGTTAGGGAGGTGCCTGAAGCGGGAGAACGATCCGGGGCGCACGCCAAGAGGCGCCGAACGGTATTGGCTGGAAGAGAAGGGCACGCAAATGCCTAATTCCTAATGACGAATGTCTAAACAATGACGAATGGCCCAAGGCCCAACCTATCGCGCATAGACCAAGAGCGGACGACAAGGTCGTGGTGCTCATTCGTCATTGGGGTATTGGTCATTCCTTAGGCATTCGTCCTTCGTCCTTCGTCATTACTCCTCCCGCTGTCATCGTCCACCATTCCCTGCGTGGACGGGGGGGCGGCGTCCTTCGCCTTGGGCGCGGCGAAAAACGTGCGGCGACAGGCCGGACAGACACCGTGGGTCACCGGTGAGTCCGCATGGCATTCGGATTCATCCAGCGCAAGACCGCACCAAGCACACATTCGTTTCATGGTTCTTCTCGCTGTTTCGGCCCGCTGTGGGGTGCAAGTCTCATACCAACGCTTTCTCGCAGAGCGACCCACCGACGCAAGCAGATTACACACTGACCCTTGCGACATTCCGGCATCCCTTTCTCCAGCGAAAATGCGGCTCGGGTGTGCGATATCGCTCAAACGGACGCACGGTCGCACATGGTGGCTGGATGATGCAAATCTGGTATCCTTCACCTGTTTCGAAGACCCTTGAACTCCCCACCGAATGCCGAGAAGGAGAGGGAATGCTGGCAACCAGCGATGCCCGGTTGCGTGCGCTCCTTGAAGCCGCGGTCGATGGCATCATCAGCATCGACGCGCGAGGCGTCATCCAGACGTTCAACCCCGCTGCCGAACGGCTGTTCGGCTATGCCGCGCGGGAGGTGATCGGTCAGAACGTCAATGGCTTGATGCCATCGCCGTATCAAGAGGAACATGACCGGTATCTCGCTCGTTACGTCGCCACGGGAGAGAAGAAAATCATCGGCATTGGCCGCGAAGTGGTCGGTCGGAGGAAGGACGGGACCACGTTCCCCATGGACCTGTCGGTCGCCGAAGCCCGGTTGGCGGACGAGCAGATCTTTGTGGGGATCATCCGCGATATCAGCGAGCGGAAACGGGCGGAGGAATCGCTGTCCCAGCTGGCAGCCATCGTGGAGTCCTCGGACGATGCGATCATCAGCACGGCCCTGGATGGGACGATTGTGACCTGGAACGCGGGGGCGGAGCGGTGCTTTGGCTATTCACTTGGCGAAGTGAAGGGGCAACACATTTCAATGCTCGCGCCGGCAGACCTTTCCTGCGACTTTGCGGCCATGCTCGAACGAATCAAACGGGGTGAGCGCATCGACCATTACGAAACGGTGCGTATCCGGAAAGATGGCCGGCCCATTGATGTTTCCGTCACCATTTCCCCGATCAAGGATGCTGCGGGCAAGGTCCTTGGTGTCTCCGCCATCAAACGAGACATCTCCGAACAAAGGAAAATCAACGACGAGGTGCGGGCCATGACCCAGCAACTCTGGCAAGCCGCCAAGCTCGCCAGCGTCGGCGAGCTGGCGGCCAGTATCGCTCATGAGCTGAACAATCCGCTGGCAACCGTGAGTCTGCGGATTGAATCGGTCCTGGGACGAACGCCTGCCGATGATCCCCGCCGCCGGGCCCTGGAGGTCATCGAGCAAGAGACCAAACGGATGGGCGAGCTGGTGGCCAGCCTGTTGCAGTTCTCCCGCCGCGGCGAGGAGAAGATTTCGACGGTGGACCTGCGTCAGGAACTGGGCAAGGCGGTTGAGCTCATCCACCACCACCTTCGCAAGCGGCTTGTCACCGTTGTGCAGGAGTTGGCCCCGGACACGCCCACCATCTACGCCGACCGTCAGAAACTTCGACAGGTTTTCCTGAATTTGCTGACCAATGCCGGCGATGCCATGCCACGGGGCGGCACGGTGACTCTGCGCACCGCACGGGCCGCACTGGAAGGCGGCGAGCCCGCCGTACGGATCGACTTCTCCGACACGGGCGTCGGGATTCCGGCCGAACACCTGGAGAAAGTCATGGACCCCTTCTTCACCACCAAGGAGGAAGGCAAGGGCACGGGGCTCGGTCTGGCGATTTGTCGACGCATCGTGCAGGAGCACCAGGGCACCATACAGATCTCCAGCGAAGTGAGCAAAGGGACCACGGTGTGCGTCGTGTTGCCCGTCAGGTCGGGCGCCAACGTGAAGAGCATTCGCGGCAGCGGTGCGGTGGAGTGATCGAAGGGAAGAAGCACGGGAAGGAGGGGACCATGGCCGCGGCGAAGCGAGGCCGCCTGCTCATTGTCGACGATGAGGTCGAGTTGAACAACGCCCTGTGCGAAACACTCGGCGAAGAAGATTACGAAACCGTGGGCGCGACGAGCGGCGCGGAGGGCCTGAAGGCGCTGGCGAAGGATGGCTTCGACCTGCTCCTCACCGATCTGATGATGCCCGGCATGGACGGCATTCAGCTGCTCCGCAAAGCGCTGGAAGCGGACCCGAACCTCGTGGGCATTATCATGACCGGGCAGGGGACGATTCCGAGTGCGGTCGAAGCGATGAGGCTGGGCGCCTTCGACTACGTGACGAAACCCTTCAATCTGCAGACCGTGCTGCCCATCCTGGCTCGGGCGATGGACGTGCGCCGGTTGCGGATGGAGAACCTCCGTTTGCGCCACTACGTCGAGCGTCTCAGTTACGAATCGCCACGCTACCAGATGATCGGCTCCGGCCCGGCCATGCAGCGAGTGGTGCAGTTGATCGAAAAGGTGGCTCCCACCGATGCCACGGTCTTGGTGCGCGGCCGCAGCGGCACCGGCAAGGAGCTCGTGGCCCGGGCCGTGCACGGCAACAGCATGCGCCGCGACCGGCCACTGGTGACGGTCAACTGCGCTGCTTTGCAGGAGGCCCTGGTGGAAAGTGAGCTGTTCGGCCATGAGAAAGGCGCTTTTACCGGCGCGCTGCAAGCCAAACCCGGTCTTATCGAGGTCGCCGAGGGCGGCACCCTGTTTATCGACGAAGTGGCCGAAATGGCTCCCGCTCTGCAGGCGAAGCTCTTGCGGGTGCTGGAGGATGGCCACTACCGCCGCGTCGGCAGCACCAAGGAGTGCCATGCGGACGTTCGCGTGATTGCAGCGACGAACAAGCCGCTGGAGGAAGAGCAGAAGGAGGGGCGGTTCCGCGAAGACCTCTTCTACCGCCTGAATGTCGTCAGCATTGTGCTTCCGCCGCTCCGCGAGCGGCGAGAGGACATTCCAGCACTGGTGGAGCATCTGCTGACAAGCCGTCAGCTCGGCACGGTGCCCTGCAAGGTGCATCCGGATGCCGTGCGCGCGCTGCTGAACTATGACTGGCCGGGCAATATCCGCGAGCTGGCCAACGTCCTGGAACGCGCCCAGATCCTCGCAGAAGGCAACCTCATCACCCTGGACGACCTACCCGAGAACATGCAGGTCATGGTGCCGCCCCTGGCGGAGACTTCCAGCACGGACCCCCTGAATCTGGGCGAGATGGAACGTCGAACGGTTCGGGCGGCGCTGGAACAGGCGAAAGGCAACAAGGTCCATGCGGCGACAACGCTGGGAATCAGCCGCCGGTCCCTCTACCGCTTCATTGAAAAATACCACCTGGAAGATCCTGGGCGGGAAAGCGATCCCTGAACGGTTGAGAAACCGCGATCTTGTTGCCATGCCCGTTGGCGTTCTTCGGGATCACGCTTTCGCCAGGATCAGATCGACAACCCAGCACCCGCGCGCATGCTCGCCGGCCTTTCGGCAGTGGTCGAGCACGTCGCCATCTCCGCATCCCGCTTGCATCAGGGTGTCGGCCAGGATCGGAAGTCGGTCGAAGGCCCGCTCGGCATAGATGGTCTCGGCAAGGCCGACAGCGGCAGGCGTGATCCACGTGGGGTCGAGGACGACCAGGCGGAACGACTGGGTGCCGAAGACGCAGCGTAACAAATCGCAGGCTGCCTGTCGGTCGGCAGCGCTGATTTCATCGCCGACGACCGAATGCGCCGCCGCCCAGGCGCCGCCGCGGGCGGCATCGCGCGCTTCGGCCTTGGCGGCCGCGAGCAGGTCCCATCGAGACAGACGCGCGATCGCTCCCTGCGCCACCCGCGCTGCGGCAGACCAGCTGCGCTCCAACTCGTCCTGCATCGCCTGGTCATCCGCGAAGCGTTCGCTCACCTCCACGGCCGTGCGGCTGGATGCCTCAGTCAACGAGTCCCAGACCCGACGCGCGCAGCCGCAAGCGAACAGGCGCAGTTTGCGGTCCGAGGCATGGGTGGACACGTAATCCAGCATGACATCCGGGTTGTCGCATGCCAGCCATTCAGCCTCGGTCATCGGCACGTCTCCCGCAAGAGTTCGTTTGACGCGGCAAAGTCATTCTACCGTCCTTTGGAAAGAAAAACGCCGAGAGGCGGCAAGCCTCTCGGCGTCGGTGTCTTGCGAGTAAGGATCCGCGCAAGAATAACTTGTGCAACTTCTGTAGGACGGATTTCCAATCCGTCCGGTTTTCTAGGGACGGATTGGAAATCCGTCCTACGTG
>JAIEMG010000339.1 GCA_019752375.1 Gemmataceae bacterium
GGTGCGTCCCAGGAATCTGTTGCCATTGGCGTGCGGAAAAAAGGGCAGAAAAGCCAACGGCCATCGCTTATTTGAGGGCTAATTCAGCGCCGCGGTATCCACTTGCTTCCTTCTTGCTTTGACTGATCGCCCCTTGAGTCGTACCCCACGGGCTATCCGAGTGGAGCAGTGGAAGCGAGCGCAGTTGATCTCACTGAATGATCGAGTTTCCGCCCATCAATCCCAGTCGAAAGGAATCGCGTCATGTCGTCAATTGTGAAAGAGCCCGCGGCGAGCGCGGCCACCGAGGTCCGGCCGGAGCCAATCACCCAGGCGATGCTTGAGGAGTGTCAAGCGCTGATCCAGGCAACCGCACGGCGAGTAGCGCTTCGCCAGCAGATCGTGGATCGCCTGGATGCCGGCGCCACCATCGACGACGGCCGGCTGACCGCCTTGATTCACGAGCACAGCGACCACCGCTTCACGTACCACAAACTCGTCGCACTCCTCGGGGAGGTACGGGTGGCCGAGCTAAAGCTCCAAGTCGAGCCCACCCTGAATCGACAGCTCGTCGTGCTTGCGGTTTCCGAGGAAGAACTGGACAACCGAGCGGGGTAGGCGCGAGCGGGGTAGGCGCTCGTAGACGCAACGTTAGTCATCGGAGTAATCGCGCTGACGTGCCGGTCAGCACGGGACACACGGAGGTGAAGTCATGAGACGCTCGTAACGACGAACCTGGTGATTCGAGCGCAGTGCTCTGCCAATCACTGTGAGACAAGGAGCCAAGGAAAGAAACATGAGCGATAACAACCATCCCGCGCCACTGACGATTTCGATCGGGGGTAAGGAGTTGCATCTCGACGAAGCTGTCGCATTGCTCGACGCCGAGATCAAGAAAGGATGTGGACCGGGATCACCGTCCCTTACTCCACGGCTTGATGGATCAACGTGGGTCACGGTCACGTTCGATGGGTTTTCGGAGATGGCCGCGTTCGTGAATGTGATTGCGCAGTTCGGTCCCGAGGAGCTGCACCAGCGAATCTTCGTGTCGTCCGTCGGTTCCCACGAGCAATCATCGTGGCAGTATTCGTTTCATCCAATCAAGAAACTGGGATCCGATATTTCGGTCCTTGAAATCGATGGCCTTGTATCGCTCTCGTTTTCACCTCTGGACCTCCCCGTGGTGTTCAGCACAGTCCAGGGCATCAACTCTCGCATTAAGGAACTTGCGGGCGCGCTGGCGCAGAAGAACAGAGAATGTCCAGACTGCGGTGTGCAAATCGGAGAACTTCACCGATTGAAATGCGATGTCGAACCGTGTCCCTACTGCGGTCAGCAGCTGTTGAGCTGCGAGCATTTCTTTCTCGGGACGGGCGCTCCGCCACCTGACTCCGATCGTATTCCGTGGTCTGGCGAGTGGCCCGGCGTGGCGGAGGCGCGGGAATTCGGATGGTACTCGAGGCGCAATCCGGACGGGCCAGGCTGGGTTCCTTGCCAACAAGGAGAGCCCGGAGCGAGCCCCGACCTGTGCAGATTGTGTACCGAGGCCAGGTGGGATCGCAACCAGAAGCGATGGGTAAGGTAACGGTCGCGGAAGTGACGCGCTTTGGCAAGCGGCCGCCGGCGCCATGACAGGCGGTCCAGAAGGGTGCAATGAGGAGGGTCACGTGGACGCTCTGGCCGAAGCAGTCGAAGGAGTGATCCAACGCCTCGATCAGATAGAGCGTACGCTGGCAATGCTTGTCGAGCAGCGCAGGGTCCAGGACTGGTACTCCACTGGCGACTTCGCGCGCATTGTTGGTCGAGCGGAGTTCACGGTACGTGAGTGGTGTCGCCACCGGCGCATTTTCGCGGAGAAGCGCGATGCCGGTCGCGGGGAGTGCGGCGAGTGGAAAATCTCGCATGCCGAGTTGGTTCGTTACCAGAGCCACGGTCTACTCCCTGATCCGAAGCTCCCCATCTCGTAAGGATCATAGACAACTTCGATCCTTCGCTGGGAAGACCGACGGAATTGCCTGGCGCTGCTGGTCCGGGAAGAGATGCCGGTACCGCCGGCGCATTTCGTCTGTCTGGTGCCCCACCCACTCGTCAATCATCCGCTGGTCGACGTTCTTGGCCGCGCAGTTCGAAATGAACGAGTGTCGGAAGACGTGCCAGCCCCGCAGCTTGTCCCACTTGCTGCCAGCGACGGCATCGACGAAGTAGTGGTAAGCCATCATCATTGACAGCGGCGCGTTTGCTTTCTGGCAGAGGGTGTACTGCCCGCCGGGGTGCTGGGCGAACCAGGCGGCCATGTCTTCGGCCAGGCGGTCGCTCATCGGCACGTAGCGGAAGGTGCTCTCTCTCGACTTGTCCCGCTTCTTCTCCCGGATACGGATCATCTTGGCGCCGAAGTCGAAGTCGTCGATCAGCGACCGCAGCATCTCGCTGCGCCGAGCGCCAGTGTGTGCCGTGAACAGGAACATCGGGTAGAGGAAGGGGAGCCGCTCCAGCTTGCGGACGTGGTCGAGGATCTCGTCAACCTGGGCCAGCGACAGGAAGAGGCCGTCCCACAGCTCTTCCTGCTGGGCTGTCGTCAAGCCACCGCGCGCGATCTGCCGTTCGATCTGCTCCCAGGTCCGGAATGGCAGCTTCGGTACGACCTTTCGGTAGATCAGTCCCTTGGTCGGGGCGGGTACGTGGACGAGGTTCATAGGTAAACCGAACTTGTTCCAGACACTGCTGAAAGTGCCAATCTCCTTGCGGATCGTCTCGTGGCTGATATTGCGCCCCTTCCGGCCCTTCTGCTTCGAGCGGGCATCGACGTAGTGCTGTAGCGAGGCTGTGGTGATGTTCGTCACGGGCGTCCGGGCTTTCAAGATCTTCCGCAGGTGGCGCAGGTGGACCGACTCGATGTAGCGCGTGTTCGCCTCCTTGACCCCGTCAGGGAATTCCTTCTTGTAGCGGTCGAACATCTCGCCCAGGCTCACCGACTTCTCGACGATCGGCTCTCCGTTGATCGTTCCGTCACTGAGCAGGAAGACCGCCAGGTCCGCGTCCGGAGGGAGTTTGAGCCGGCCACGCCTGAGAAGGCGCAGGTTCTCTTCGAGCCGCAGGCGGCATCCCTCGGCTTCCTTGGGGTCGTCGGTGTTCAGCGCGTGGTGGTACTTTCTGGTTTCTGGTCTTGAAACCGGAAGACAATGCGGAATCGTCCGTAATGACGCTCCACGGAAGCCATGACTCCCTCCGTCGCGAAGGTAGCGTGGAGGGTGCCTCCTGGACCAGCGGCACAGATGCAACGCAGCCGAAACGGTGTCCCCGATTTGTCCCCGACCAGGGGTCCAAAAAGAAAGGCACCTGAGGATCGTCTCCCCAAGTGCCTTTGTCTCCTAGAGTTGCAGCTCAGCTTTTCGTGCCGAGAGAAGCTGGGGAACTAGGATTCGAACCTAGACAAGCAGATCCAGAGTCTGCTGTGCTACCGTTACACCATTCCCCAAAAAATTTGACCGCTACGCGTTTCGGGATGCTCTCGCAAGTCCCGTGCATGACCTGCTGCACGGTCCAGTTGGGTTGATTTTAGCTTTTGCGCGGACAGCAGACAAGTTGCGTTCCTGCGAAAACAACAGGGGGAGGTCATGAACTGCTTTGCGATGCCAAGTTGATTTGCTAGAGTCCGCCGGGCGCACGACACGATTTGCAGCTGCGCTGAGACTTCCGTACACTGGCGGAAGGAAACTCACCCTTCTCTTTTCACCCAACTCCTGCAAGGAGCCAGGGATGGCACGTGCCACACCGCGTTCCGCACCGGTCGAATCCGCCCGGCCTTACCTCGAAGGCGTCGCCAAAAATCTTGCCGACAAGCTACGGCCCCCACGGCCCACCCTGGGGCACCAAGCTGACGCAGATCGAAGACCTCCTCCTGGAACTCCGCGAGGTGCTGACGGAGGAACTACTCGCCCAGGTGCTGGCTCGCCAAGCCGCTCCGGACCCCGCGTCCGGGGTAGCGGCCCACGCCTGTCCCGGCTGTCAGCAGCCGCTGGCCTGCACCGACCGCAACCCGCGGCTGCTGCAAACGCGGGTCGGTGAGGCCGAGTGGTCCGAGCCGGAAGCCTACTGCCCCCGCTGCCGGCAGGCTTTTTTTCCCTCAGGCGCAAAGCTTGGGGATCGATCGGAGTGAACTCAGTCCCGCCGTGCAGCAGCGGGTCGTCTATGCCGGCACGGTGGCGCGCTCGTTCGCCGAGGCCAGCGATTTGCTCCAGCGCCTGGCCGATCTGCCGCTGGCCACCAAGGCCGTCGAACGGCTGACCCGGCGCATCGGGGCAGAACGGGTCGCCGAACGGACGGCGGACGTGGCCGCGTTTACCTCCTTGCCGCTGGTGGACAAGTTCGCGGTGCCCGCCGACGTGACGCCGCCGGAGGTGGCGGTCGTCATGGTGGACGGCGGCCGCTTGCAGATTCGGGACGCGGCGGACGCCATCAAGCCCGGCACGAATCCCGCCAAGCGGGTCGGACACTGGCGGGAAGACAAAATCGGTCTGCTGCTGACCATGCAGAGCGGGGTCCACGAGCATGATCCTTGCCCGGAGATCCTCCCCGCCGCCTTTCTGGACGCGACACGGATTCCTCGCCTGGTGCGCGAACTGAAGCCGCTCGCCGCGGCCGGCGAAGATGCGGCCGCGGACAGCCCCGAACCCGAACTTCCCAGCGCGGCGCTGGCGGAGGAGCCGACCTACCAGCCGCCCGTGGTCCTGCGGCGGCAGTTGCTCGCGTCCCGCGACCACTGGTCGACGTTGGGGGACATCGTGGCTTGTGCCGCCCGCGCCGCAGGTTTCCAGGGCGCGGCGCGCAAGGTGTTCGTGGCCGATGGCTCGGCGAACAACTGGGCCGTGCAGCAGCGGTTTTTCGGCTCCTTCGTGCCGGTCCTGAACTTCATCCATGCGTTGTCCTACGTGTTCGCGGCCGCCGTCGCGGGCCGGCCGTTTGCCGCGGGTTGGGCGGTGTACCGGCAGTGGATTCAATGGGTCTGGCAGGGCAACGTGGCCCAAGTCATCACGGCCCTGGAAGGGCGCGTGCAGGAACTCGGCGAACCGACCGCCGAGGAGCCCACCACCAGTCCGCGCCAGGTGGTGCAGCGAACGCTGACGTATCTGCGCAATCACCAGGAGCAGAGGGCCTATGCCAGCTACCGGCAGCAAGGGCTGCCGCTGACGAGCAGCCTCATGGAATCAGCGGTGAAGCAGGTGAACCAGCGGGTCAAGGGCAGCGAAAAGTTCTGGTCGGAGGCGGGCGCCGAGGCATTGCTGCAACTGCGGGCCGACCACCTCAGTGACGGCGCCCCGCTGGAGGCGTTCTGGTCGCGCCGGGAAGTGGCGGCGACCGGACAGCGCCGCTACCGCCGAGCCAGCTGATGAATTACGGACCATGTCGTGCGCCCCGCAACCGTCTTGCTCGTACCATGGCTCCTTGATCGTCGCGGTGCCGATTTTCCGTACAATCATGCTGCAAAGTGAACCGTGGTGAAGCGATCCGCATTGTCGGCTGGGACCCACGCCATGTACGAATCGGAATTGAAAGCCGCCCTGGATGCCGCCGAGCTGGCGCGATGCATCGTGCTGCCGCTCTACTCGAAATTCCTGCAGATCCCCGATGCACCGGCGGACATCCACACGGAGGCGGATCGTCTGTCGCAGGAAGCCATCTTGAAGCACCTGCGCCAGTGCTTCCCCGGCGATGCCTTTTGCGCCGAGGAGGTGAGCGAGAGCGGCACCGCGGTCGCCGGGATGGGCGCCCGGCTGTGGATCATCGATCCGATCGATGGCACGCGCGGCTTCGCGCGCAAGAATGGCGAGTTCTCGATCATGGTCGCGTTCGCCGACGCGGGCCGATCCGCGGTGGGCGTCGTCCTGGAACCGGCCCGCGAACGACTGACGTACGCAGTCCGCGGCGGCGCCTGCTGGGTGCGCGACGGCAATGCCACCGCCGCCACGCGGGCCAAGGTCAGTGCCACCGCGGACTTGTCCATGTCCGCCTTGGTGCAAAGCCGCTCGCGCGATCCGGGAGTTCCCTCCGGCCAGGTCGAGGCCCTGAAGCCGGCACGAGTCGTGGAGACCTATTCCGCCGGCATCAAGCTCGCGCTGGTGGCCCGTGGCGAAGTCGATCTTTACGTCAATCGTTACCTGGCATTCCACGACTGGGACATTTGTGCCGGCCAGGTCCTCGTGGAAGAAGCCGGCGGCACCGTCACGGGCCTGGCCGGCGAGGAAATCCAGTACGGCACCGAAGGCGCCTGGCAACGCTCCGGCCTTCTGGCAAGCAACTGCATCCTGCACGCCACCGCCATCGAGAGACTCAAGGCGAAGTAGTTGAGATTTTCAAGTTGCCGCGACCGGCGCCCCGGAGACGATTATTGCTCTTGGCCGGCGGCGCGTCGCGACCTGAATTAGCGAGAGCACTCCACCTTCTGCCCGTGGCGGTCTACCTCGCAGTGGCATTGCGGGCACGTATCGCCGCCCCACAGCAATTGCCTCCTGTTGGCCGGAATGCGCCAGCGAGGAAGGAACTGCCCACACTCCGGGCAGCTTCGACGAGCTGCCGCGAGCCCAATCATCCAAACGGCGAACCCGCCAGCCAGTCCACCCATCATTCCAGCCATCAGCACACCGACATCCCAAAGTTCCATGCCTGACCTCCGCTTCCGGATACCAGTCGAGGCAACGGCCACGCCCGTCGCCTCTACGCCGTTCGCCACTTAGTAGCCGTCCAAAAACTACTTCCAAGATTTCCATCAAGAAAATGAACCACGGATTACACGGATAACACGGATAGAAATGGCAATGATTCCAGACCCTCATGGATCGCTGCTTCACGTAGGGGTCTTTATCCGTGGTATCCGTGTTATCCGTGGTTCAATTTTTCTGAGTAGCCAGATGTTTCGGACGGGCACGCCGGAAACTTGGACGTTATTTTTGGATGCCCACTGACAAAGCAGTGGGAAGCGATTCGTACTCCTATTCGCCGGCAATCGCATTCTGTGACAAGTACTGAAGGTCCGCTGTAAGTCCGTCTTCGGGCGCCTCGTTGTATCTCGTTGCGCCGAAGCGGGTTTACATCCCTGCGGGTAACTTCTCAATAACCCTGGAAACTGGCGCAGCTGTCGAAGGAGGAATTGGGTAGTCTGGGAAGCATGAAGATGG
>JAIEMG010000202.1 GCA_019752375.1 Gemmataceae bacterium
AACGACCTGGTTCGTGCCGCGGCCATCCTCGACACCGCGGCCGCCGACGGCCCTGGTGGCGAAGAAGCATGCGCGCTGCGCGCGATGTGCCGGCGCAAATGCCTGGCGCTGATCGGGCACACCGATGCAGTCGCCGGCGTGGCGGTCAGCGCCGACGGCAGGCACGTCGTCTCCGCAAGTGAAGACCGGACGCTGAAAATCTGGGACGCCATGACCGGCCAAATGGAGCAGACCTTGACGGGCCATACCGCCCCCGTGCGCAGCGTGGCGATCAGCGCCGATGGCCGCCGGATTTTCTCGGCGAGCGACGACAGGACGGTGAGGACGTGGGACGCCGACACCGGCAACGAACTGGCCACTCTGCGAGGACTTGACGGTACCGTCCTCGCCGTGGCGGTCAGTGCCGACGGCGCCTGCGTCGTCTCCGGTAGCGCGGACGGCACAGTGCGAATCTGGGAATCGGCGACCGGCCGGGAAATGCGTTGCTTCACCGGCGGCGCAGATGCGGTCATCGCGGTGGCCATGAGGGCCGATGGTCAGCGCGTTGCGTGGGCGGCCGGCCAAACCGTCAAGTTTGTCTGCGACATCACTGAGGACGCGCCGCGGACGCTGACGGGACACGCTGGTCTCGTCTACGCCGTGGCCATGGGCCCGGGCGGCCAGTGCGTCGTCTCCGGCGGCTTCGATGGCAAGGTGAATGTCTGGGACGCGACGACGCGCCAGATCCACACTCTCGCCGGACACGATGGCCCGGTCCACAGCGTCGCCGTCAGCTCCGATGGCCGAACCGTTGTCTCGGGAGGCCACGATCGAACGGTGCGGATCTGGGATGTCGGGACTGGCCGGGAGGAAGCAGTGTTGCGCGGGCACGGTGGTTCGGTCACGAGCGTGGCGATTAGCGCCCACGGAGAGGAAATTGTCTCGGCGAGCCGAGACGGAACGGTGAAGATATGGAAGGTCGAACTATGCCGGCAGACATCCCGTACCGCGAAACCACCGGCAGCGCGGGACTGAATTCAACTTTCCTATCCTGCGTCGCGGTGCTTGCGCCCTTAATCCGACAGTCATCCTCGCGACCACCCATTATAATGGTGGGATGGACCTCGACACGATCCTGACCCATCTGGCCGAAGACCCTGCCGCGCCGCTCGACGTCGCCGAGCTGGCGCTGCGTCTGGCCGCGGACGAGTATCCCGATCTGGATGTCGAGGCGTACCTGAGCGAGCTGGACGGCATGGCCCGCGAGGCCCGCGCCTACATTGGCGGAGACCTCGACGCCCAGGTAAATGGGCTGTGCCGCTACCTGTTCCACGAGATGGGTTTTCGCGGCAACACCCAAAACTATTACGACGCGCGCAACAGCTACCTCAACGAAGTGCTCGATCTTCGCCGCGGCATTCCGATCACGCTGTCCATCGTGGCAATCGCCGTCGGAGCACGGGCGGGCCTGGAAGTTGTCGGCGTTGGCCTGCCGGGGCACTTCGTCGCCAAAGCGGTCAATAACGGCGATGAGGCGATTTTCGATCCGTTCCACGGCGGCCGGCGCTTGACGCTCGAAGAGTGCGAGCAGCTGGTGGAGCAGGTGACCAAGCAGCCAATTCAGGTCGGCGCCTTGCACCTGGCACCGCTTCCCGTGGGCCTGATCGCGCAGCGCATGCTCATTAACCTGAAGGGCATCTACCTGAAAGCCGAAGACTACCCACGAGCGTTGCGCATCCTCGGAAGGCTGCGTCAGCTGGCGCCGCGAGACGTGGTGCAGCGCCGCGATCTGGGAGCGACCCTCTTGCAAGCCGGCCAGCCTGGGCCAGCCATCGATCATCTGGAAGCCTATCTGAATGCGCTGTCTGACGGCCCCGACGTCGTTGCGGTGCAGGAGTTGCTCGATCGGGCCAAAAGCGAGGTGGCGCGGTGGAATTGAAGACCGCCCTGCTCTTGATTGCGCACGGCAGCCGGCAAGAAGAAGCCAACGCGGACCTGACCCACATGGTCGCTGCCATGCGCCGCCGCGGCGGTTTCGCCATCGTGGAAGCCGCGTTTCTGGAACTGGCGGAGCCGGACATCGACAACGGCGCCGCATCGTGCGTGACGCAGGGGGCGCAGCGCATTGTGCTGCTGCCATATTTCTTGTCGGCGGGAATCCACGTGCGACGGGATTTGACCGCGGCACGCCAGCGATTGGCAGTGCGTCATCCCGAGATTGAATTCCGACTCGCGGAACCGCTGGGCAGGCATCCTCTCATGCTTGAAGTCGTCGCGGAGCGGGCCGAAGAGATGATTCGGTCAATCTAACGTGCCGACTACTTCGCGAATGCTCGACGCGCCCAGCACTCCCAGCGCTTCGGGAAGTTGCCCGACGACGCGCATCGCCGCGGACGGATCGTAGAAGTTAACGGTTCCCATCTGGACCGCACTGGCACCGGCGACCAGGAACTCCATCACGTCATCCACGGTCGCGATGCCGCCAATGCCGATGACTGGCACCTTCACCTGACGGGCCACTTGCCAGACCATTCGTAACGCTACCGGCTTGATCGCTGGCCCGCTCAGGCCGCCGGTAGTGTTGCCCAGGATGGGCCGGCGCTTCTTCCAGTCGATTGCCATACCCATGATCGTGTTGATCAGCGAAACGCAATCGGCGCCGCCATCGGCGGCGGCACGGGCAATGGCGACGACATCGGTCACGTTCGGCGTCAGCTTGGCGATGAGGGGCAATGGGCATACGGCGCGGACGCGCTCGATGACGCGATGCGTCACCTCGGGATGGATCGCGAAATCGACACCGCCCGAGACATTTGGGCACGACAGGTTCAATTCGAGTGCCGCCAGTCCTGATTCCTTGCCGATCTGTTCGGCCATCTGCACGAACTCGTCTTCGCTTTTGCCGGCAATGTTGGCGATGATCGCGGTCGGCAGCGTGCGCAGGTAAGGCAGGTGATGGGCGATGAAATGGTCGATGCCGTCGTTGTCGAGCCCAATGGCATTGAGCATGCCGGATGCCGTCTCGACCGTCCGCGGCGGCGCGTTCCCCGGACGTGGCTTCTGCGTGACCGTCTTGGGAACGATGCCGCCGAGCTTGCTGAAGTCTACAAGACCGGCCATCTCCCGCGCATAACCGAAGGTACCGGACGCGACGAGGATCGGGTTGCGAAGGGTGAGGCGACCGAGTGTGGCTGAGAGGTCCATGCGGCACCATCAAGTCATGACTACAGCATATGGCGAGCCGGGAGCGTGAGCGACCGGAGTTCTTCAAAGGTCTAAACTCTTGAAGAACTCCGGTCGCTCACGCTCCCGGCTCGCCAAGTGGCTCGCTTCGTTCACAGGCTCAGAGCGCGGGAACGAAGCGATTTGATTACGGTTCTTCGAGGTACGTATACCCTTCCAGCCCGCTCTCGTAAAACCGCAGCAGCTGCCGCGATTCGTTGAGCGAAATCTTGCCGTTACGGACCGCCTTTTCGACTTCCTTGCGCATCTTGGCGAGCAGTTCGTCGGCATTGATCTGCACGTAGGCCAGCACCTCGCGCACGGTGTCGCCGCGAATGAACTCGTCGAGGTTGACTTCACCGTCCTCGTGGAGGCTCACGTGGACCGCATTGGTGTCGCCGAACAGGTTGTGCAGGTCGCCGAGGATTTCCTGGTAGGCGCCCAGCAGGAAGACGCCCAGGTAGTAAGGGCGGCCGTCGTAGGGGTGCAGTTCCAGCGTGTTGCGCACGTCGCGCAGGTCGATGAACTGATCGATCTTGCCGTCCGAATCGCAGGTGATGTCGCCCAGGACGGCCCGACGCGTCGGCGCCTCGTTGAGCCGGTGGATCGGCATGATCGGGAACAGCTGCTTGATCGCCCAGGCATCGGGCATCGACTGGAAGATCGAGAAGTTGCAGAAGTAGGTATCCGACAGCAGCGATTCCAGGCCTTGCAATTCTTCCGGCACGTAGTCCATCTCGCGGACGAGGCGCAGGAGCTTATTGCACACGGCCCAGAACAGGCGCTCGGCCAGGGCACGCAGCTCCAGGCTGAGTGAGCCGAGGTTGAACATATTCAGTGCTTCGTCCACGGCCTGCACGGCGTCGTGGTAGCTTTCCACCGCGTTCTTCTTCGTCAGGTCGCGGAAGATCGACATGAGGTCGTCCAGCTGCGTCGGTGCGTCCGAAGGCACTTCGGGCGGCGCCTGGTAGCTGTCGAAGTTCGAGGTACCGAGCACGTCGAAAACCAGGACGCTGTGATACGCCACCACCGCACGGCCCGACTCGGAGAAGATCGTCGGATGGGCGACGCCCGCCTCGTCGCAGACGCTCTTGATGCGGAACACCACGTCGTTGGCGTATTCCTGCAGCGTGTAATTGACCGATGACTCGAAGTCGGTCTGCGAGCCGTCGTAGTCGACGCCCAGACCACCGCCGACGTCCATGTAGCGCACCCCGGTGCCGATGCGGGCAAGCTCCACGTAGACGCGAGCTGCCTCGGTCAGGGCATTCTTGATGTTGCGGATGTTCGTGATCTGGCTGCCCAGGTGGAAGTGGACCAGCTGGAGCGAATCGGCCATGCCCCGCTGCTTCAGGTATTCGTGGGCTTCGAGGACTTCGGTGACGGTCAGGCCGAACTTGGAACGGAACCCCGCGCTGTACTTCCAGCGCCCGGCCCCCCGAGCGGCCAGCTTGACGCGCACCCCGCACACCGGCGTGACGTTCAGCTCCTCGGCGTAACGGACCAGCGTTTCCAGCTCGGTGAACTTCTCGATTACCGGGATGACGTTCTTGCCCAGCTTGCGGGCGAGTACAGTCATCTTGATGAACTCGTCATCCTTGAAGCCGTTGCAGACGATCGGCGTACCGCCGTTGGTCATGGCCAGGACGGCCAGCAGCTCGGGCTTGGAGCCCGCTTCCAGGCCGAACTTCATGTCCTTCCCGCAGTCGAGGATTTCCTCGATGACGTGGCGCTGCTGGTTGACCTTGACCGGGTAGATACAGCTGTAGCCGCCCTGAAAGTCGAACTCCTTGATCGCGTTCTGAAACGCTTCATGAATCTCGCCGACGCGATGGCGGAGGATGTCGGTGAAGCGGAGCAGGATCGGCAGTTGAATGCCGCGCGCCTGGATGTCGTCGATGAGGGTCTTCAGATCGACGGACTGGTCGGCCCGCTTGCCGGGATGAACGGTGACGTGGCCGGCCTTGTTGATGTTGAAGTAGCCCTTGCCCCATTGGCGAATGCGGTAGGTTTCGAGAGAATCGTGGATCTTCCACTTTTCCATGAGTTCAGCCGCGAGACCTTTGGCCATCAAAGGCATCTCCTGGAAGGTCAACTGCCGCCTCGGGCGAGCGCCCATGCCCGGCAAATGACGCGATCGATCCGTTCCGTGTGTCCATCCCGCGGCATCGCGGGCCGAGAAAGACGCTAAGGGCGAAAGGACCGAGGAGAGGAAGGGTAATGGAAGCGCGCCAGCATGCCCGGTTTCTCGCCTGTTCCCCGTTTTTCCTCTGTCCCATTCCGCCGTTGGGGCGTCTGGAGGAAGCAGCGAAACTCCTTGTTGCCGATGGAGTTTTGTCCTATCATCTGTAGGGTTGTATCGCTGGTTCGTCAAGCGCAAATCCGCTCGGCTCCACGGGCTTCGCTGCTTGCGGTCTGCACGGTCCGCACATACCGAAAAGTTCAGGGGAAGCCGTACGCGGCGCCGGGAGGTGTCATGTCCACCGCCGCCGACGAGGCCAATCAACAGCTGGTCGACAGCCTGATTGCCGAGGGCGCTCTCTGGTCCCCGGCCTTGATCGCCGCCTTTCGCGCCACGCCGCGCCACCACTTCCTCGACCGCGTCTTTCAGTTCCAGCCGCGCACCAACCACTGGCATGAGGTGCTGACACGCGATCCTGATCCGGAAGCGCTGAAAATCGTCTATGCCGACCGCGCCCTCATCACGCGCCTCAGCCCTGCCGTCGGCAGCCAGGCTCCCGTGCCCATCAGTTCCTCGAGCCAGCCGTCCCTGATGTCGCAGATGCTCGAGGACCTGAGCCTATCGGCGGGCCTGCGCATCCTGGAAATTGGCGCAGGTACTGGGTACAACTCAGCATTGATGGCCCACGTCGTCGGACCGGGTCGGGTGACTTCCATCGACGTCGATCGCAACGTGCTCTCCGAGGCATGGGCGCACCTGCGCCGCTTCCCCGATCGCGACGTACAACTCCACCATGCCGACGGGCGTGAGGGCTTTCTCGACGCGGCCCCCTACGACCGCATCCTGGCGACGGCCGCGACCCCGGACGTGGAGCCCGCCTGGATCGTACAGATGAAGGAGGGCGGCCTGCTCTCGATGCCGCTGGCGCTGGCGCCGGGCCTGGCCTTCATCCTGCGCGGGACGGTGCGCGATGGGATCTTCGACGGCCGACTGCTTCGGGCTGCGTACTTCATGCCGTTGCGGACCGAGGGCGAATCCGGCGAAACTGCCGATGAGGGCACGTGGCCGGCTGGAATGCTGGAACGCCGTGCAGCGCCGTGGGGTGAGTGGTTCGATCGCCGCCGGGCACGCTCCACCTGGCTTCGATTCAGCCAGGGACTGGCGCTCTATGGACTGTTGCACGGACTGCGTGTCTACTATCGAGGAGGCAGCAACGGCCAGCTGATGTACGGCGTCAGTGATGCCGCCGACAACGTCTGCTGGCTGGGTGCCCGCGACTGGGAGTACAACGGCACCACCGGCCGCGACCTGGGCGTCACCTTGTGGCAAACGTATCGAGACGTTGGCGCCCCGTGGGCGACAGAGTTTCGCATGCGCGCCGCCCCGCGCGATGGACCGCCGCTGACGGGCGGCCCCGAAGAATACGTGCGACAAGGGCCGCGTTGCCGTCAGGTGTGGCAGATGATCGAGCATCGCGAGCGGACCTGAGAGCAGGGTGGTAGTCGTAGGGTGCGTCAAGCGTACTCGCGCGGACGCACCGCCCCTTGCACCGGCTGGATGAATGTGCCGACGCATCTGTATTCCGGTGCGTCCGCGCGAGTATGCTTGACGCACCCTACGTGTCCGAAAAGGGTAGATGCCTACAGACTCTGAACAGAGGACGGGGTGCGAACCCGTTTCTGCGCCCATCAGCGCGGTCGTTTCCCTCGTGACCGGGCTCTGCCCGGTCACGCACTGCCCGCGAGGC
>JAIEMG010000016.1 GCA_019752375.1 Gemmataceae bacterium
CGGACTTCCTTGACGGAGCTTACCAGCAGCGGCCTTTTCCTCTCATAGCATCTGAAGGCGGAACTACGAACAAAGGCGTGTCACGCCGGAGCCGCACGTCGCACCAACTCGGCGCGAGCGGCCTGCAACGTCTCTGTCAAATCGCGGCGCGGCTTGTCACTGACGAACCGCGCTTCCTTCTCGACCCAGCTCAGCATGCGATCGAGACGTTCGATGAGCAGGGCTAGCGAGATCAGGTCAGGGGGGATTGGCTTCCCCTCGCGCTGCACATGGATCGGCGACGTATGCGCCGCGGCGTGCTGCCGCTCCGGATGCCACGCGGCGAAGGCAGGCCCGGTGCCCCAGCAGCGTGCCGCCAGCCAGCCACTGCTTGGCACCTCGAAATCGCCTTCCAGCAGTGCAGTGCATGGATCTCCGCTGGCTTCCACGGCTGCGACGGCCTCGCCGTTGAGGATCAATTCGAGTCGTTCGAAGGGCACGATGCCTCGCGCCTCCGCGCGGACGCGCACAGTCCTCGCCTCGGCGGGTAGCAAAAGTTCCGAGCCCGGATCCTGGCCGTTGAGCGTGAACGAGAGCAGCGGCCCGTTCGTGACGAACGTGCGGCCCGCGCGTACCGCTTCGATCCAGGTCTTGTAATCGAACACCTGCCCCGGCGCGAGCCGTGCGTAGGTCCGCAGACCGCCCAGCGCTTCCACATTGGTGCTCTTGGCACTCCCGCCGGCGAGCGGCACGCGGAATCCGCAGTTGAGCAGCCGATACCACTCGTCGCGTTGCATGTGCTGCTGCCAGTCGAGCCAGTCCATCTCGACGGCGTCGATCTTGCCGAGAATCAGGTCGGCCAGCACTTCGCCGCCGTAGCCGTCGTTGGGGCTGTCGGGATCGCCCGAGAAACGGCGGCCGAAACCGCTCCAGAGGACGAGTCCACTCTTGCGATGACACTGGTCGCACCAGTCCGCCAGGGTCCAGCTGTGAATCCCATCGGGACGGCAACCGGTGCTCAACGGGTAGACCACGCGATGAGCATTCAACAAGTCGAGCGCGCCAAGGATTGCACCGTTGTTGGCAGTGTTCACGACGACGATGTGGCCAGGCGTCTCCAGAATGGGACGCTGGCCGCTGAAGGCCAGGATGTTGGGGACGTGCAGCGCCGCACCCGCGGACCGCGCCTCGCCGGCGGGCGGCCACTCGGCGGCGAGCAAGTTGACGACCGCCACGTCTTCGGCGCCGCCTTCCAGCAGCGCTGCATGCGGCGAAAGGAGGTACACCGACGTGTCGCCCGAGTACCAACCGTCCTGGCGCAGATCGATCCAGCGCTCCAGGGCCAGGCGTAAGGTAAGCTTGCCGGCACCAAGCGTCACTTCACGCTCGATGGGACGGTATTCCAGCCCTTTTGTGATGCGGACGTTGACCGGATGCGCCGGCAGAGCGACTTCGCAGCTGCCATCGATGTAGGCGTACTGTTCGCCGCGAAGTTGGAGGTTGCCGCCGGAGTGATCGGACGGCGCCGGCTGCTGGAGCCTGCCAAACGGAGCGTAATACTGTTCCTTCGACGGCCCATGGAACCGGACGCGCGCGGGGGTTGGTTCACCGCTGGCGGCATCGTTGATGCGTACATGGACCGTGTGCAGCGGGCCGGTCACTGGTATTTTGCCCCGACCTGGTCGAGGATCTTCTTGTACGCCGCCGCTGCCTTGGGGAACAACTCCGGCCCGGTGACGCCGCCGGTCGGTCCGCCGCCGAGCAGGTGCGGTTCCAGGGTGGCGAAGCCGTCGTAATTGCGCTTCACCGCATCGGCCATGACCTCGGCAATGCGGCCCTGGCCTTCACCCGGAAGCCGGCCCGTCTTCTCGCCCGTCACCCAGTCCTTGATGTGGAAGTGGACCGTCCATTCCTTGGTCTTCTTCCAACCCACCAGCGGGTCGTAGCCGCAGAAGACGAAGTTGGCCGGATCATAAGCAGCGGCGAAACAGGGCGTCTTCAGCTGCTCCGTCACTGTATCGAGCAGGTCGGCGACGCGGTCGGGGCTGTCGCCGTAGATGCCGTGCTCGTTCTCGTGGATCAGGCGGACGCCGGCCTTCTCGGCAAGCTTCGTCTTCTCCCACATGCGATCCAGCACGTCGCGCCGCCAGTTGTCCCACTCACCGCCTTCGGGCAGGTAGTAGCTGAACATGCGGATGTTTGGCGTGCCGAAGACCTTGCACAACTCGATGGCGCGCTGAAAGCGCTTCAGGTGCGGCTCGAACGGATCGCTGATCTTGATCTTGCCGATGGGCGAGCCGATGGCGCTGAGCGTGATGCCGTGCTTGTCCAGCAGCGACTTGAAGTCGGCGATCTGCGCGTCGGTCAGATCGAGGACGTTGGTCTTGAGGATCGAACGAAACTCGATGTGCCGAATGCCGCACTGCTTGAGGACGTCGATTTGCTTCTGCGGATCGGGATCGATTTCGTCGGCAAACGCGGAAATGCGAAACATGGGAGTCTCTTGAGAGAGATACGTGTCCTTATCCTCGTTCCCAAGCTCCGGCTTGGGAATGCACGACCGCGAAGCTCCAGCTTCGCGGGCCCGCAATGGCACTGACTGCCCACTGTCATTCGCGACGGGAAGCTGGAGCTTCCCGGCCGTGCGTTCCCAAAGCGGAGCGCCTGAGAACTCATTGCCAAACGGGCTGTCGCGCGCCGTGTAGCGGAAGTCGCCAGACTTCCGTGCCACAGGATCCCGCTCGGAACTCTGGCGAGTTCCGCCACGTACCCAAGTCGGAGCTTGGGAACGAGGAGTGTTGCAGAGCGTTCCCAGGGAAATCGTAGCAACTCAACTCCCCTGGACAATCGTCAGCTTGACCTTGTCTGCAATGAATGTCTTCTCACCGTGCGTCGCGAAGCGAATCTTGACCTTGCGAAGGGCTCCGTAGCCGCCGATCTCCGTGACTCGGCCCAGGCCATAGGTGTCGTGGCGCACGGCCATGCCTTCGACATATCCGGGGCCGCTGTAGGCCGCATCGCGGCGCGGCTCGGCCATCGGCCGCACGCCGGCGTCGCGCCAGCCGGCCTCCGCCGCGCTGCCGCCGTCGCGCCACTCGTTCATCGCCTGCACGCTGCCCGAGGACAGGTCTTGATGCTGGACACCGTCTTCCGGCAGCTCCTCCAGGAACATGCTCGGCACCGCGTAGGCCGCACTGCCGCGGAACTCACGCAGCCGGGCGTGGCACATGTAGAGTTCTTCCTTCGCCCGCGTCATGCCGACGAACGCGAGCCGGCGTTCCTCTTCCACGTCTTCCGTCTTTTGCAGGCTGCGATCGTGGGGCAACAGGCCCTGCTCCACCGCCACCATGTAGACGACCGGAAACTCCAGGCCCTTGGCGGCGTGCATCGTCATCACCGACACCAGGTCCTGCTCGTCATCCCAGCCGTCGAGGTCGCTGGCGAGCGTGATGTTCTCGAGGAAATCGCCGATCGTCCGCCGACTGTCCTCGGCGGTGAACTGCTTGGCGGCCGTGATGAGCTCCTCGATGTTCGCCAGGCGTTCCTGGTCTTCGGCGTCGCTGCTGCCCGCGAGCATATGGCGGTAACCGGACCGGTCGAGCACCTGCCGGATGACCTCGTCCGGCGTGGCATCGGCCACCTGGCGCAGCTCCTGCATCAGCTTGACGAAATCGCGCAGGCCCGTCGCCGCCTTGCCCTTGATGGCGGGGATCTTGCTGATCTCCGCGGCGGCGTCGAGCAAGCACAGCTCGCGCGGCTCGGCATAGGCACGCAAGTGCTCCAGCGACACCTTGCCGATGCCGCGCGCCGGCTCGTTGACCGCACGCAAAAAGGACAGGTCGTCGCGCGGGTTCAGCACCAGGCGAAGGTACGCCAGCACGTCGCGGTTCTCCTTGCGTTCGAAAAACGCCAGCCCGCGGACGATCTGGAACGGCACCCGCTGCTTGACGAACGCGGTTTCGAGGGCTCGGGACAGCGCATTGATGCGCAGAAAAACGGCAAAGTCGCGATAGTGTCGCTTGCCCTTCTCCACGGCAGCGCGAATCCGCCGTGCGATGCTGTCGGCCTCTTCCAGACCGGTGTCGAAGGTCAATATGGTCACCGGCTGCCCGACCGCGTTCTCCGTCACCAGGCTCTTCGGCTTCCGCTGCCGATTGTGGGCGATCAAGTGACTGGCCGCGGCCAGGATCGACTGCGTGCTGCGATAATTGCGGTCGAGCGTGATGACGCGAGCGCCGGGGAAATCGCGCTCGAAGTCGAGGATGTTGCGGATGTCGGAGCCGCGCCATTTGTAGATCGAGTTGTGGACGACGACGCCGTTGGCGATGAAATTGTGGACTCCGGGAACCGAAAGATCGTAGACCGGGCCTTCGTAGCTCTCACTATCGATTGATTCAATCTTCCGCTCAACGATTTGCCCGTTCTCAAGGACGGGCACGAACAAGCCGTCGTGGAGGTTGGCTGCCGGGACGAATGCGAAGCGTTTCCGGCGAAGGAGCAGAAGCGTCGGCTGGTCATCCGGATTAAAGAGATCTGAGTAGGGGGAAGAGTACGACAGTTCCTGGGGGTCGTTGTAAGAAAACCCGTGAAACGCAGCGGCTGCTCGACGGGCTGTGCTCTGACACAATAACCCGTGCTTTGGTATCTGCTTCTCGTCCTGGCGTGCGAAACAGACGTGGTTGTGAGTCATCCGCACTTCAAAGCCGCCCGTAATACGGAGCTTCAGCACTTTGCCACCGGATGGACTCATCATCACTTTGTCAATCCGCTTGACCGCGACCTTGCCCCAGCCGATTCCGGCGACTACCGCATCGCCGTCGCGCAGCGTCTCAATCGCCCTTACCCCGCTCGGCGTCTGTATCATCGTGCCCGGAGGCAAGCACTGATCAGGATCGCCCACGACGCACAGGTTCGGCTCATCCACCGAAAGGCCGCGAGCGATGGCGTACTGCGCCTGGTTGGTGTCCTGGTACTCGTCGATCAGCACGAAGCGGAAGCGGGCGTCCAGCTCGGCACGCAGCTCGGCGTTGTTCTTCATGATCAGGGCCGGCCAGAGCAGCAGGTCGTCGAAATCCATGGCGCTGGCGTCGCGCAGCTTTTTCTCGTAGACGGGATAGACGTGCGCCACCGTCTGCGTGAAGAAATCCTGGGCCTGGGCCGCGTAGCGTTCGGGCGTCAAGAGTTGGTTCTTCGCCTTGCTGATGGCGGCTTCGATCCGCTCGGGCGTGAACTTGATGGCATCGATGTTGGCGAATTCCAGCGCGGACTTGACCAGGCGATTGCGGTCGCCCTGGTCGTAGATCGTGAAGTTGCGGTCCAGCTCCAGGCGGTCCGCGTATTGCCGCAGCAAGCGAGCGCCAAGGGCATGGAACGTGCTGATCAAGACCCGACAGCCAGGCAGCATCGCCTCGACGCGCTGGCGCATCTCACCTGCGGCCTTGTTCGTGAATGTGATGGCAAGGATGTTGTGCGGCCGCACGCCCTGTTGAAGCAGATAAGCGACCCGTCGCGTGATGACGCGCGTCTTGCCGCTGCCGGCGCCCGCCAGGATCAGCAGCGGTCCCTCGATGTGGGTGACCGCTTCCTTCTGGGCATCGGTCAAATCGGCCAGCAATTCCATTCCGGAGTCTCCGCCTGGTTCGTATGCAGGGAGCGGTGCAATGCAGAAGAACCCCGCAAGATCGTTCCAAGGGTAAACTACGGCGCCAACCGCGCGGGGACAGTGCCCGCGTCGACCGAACGCGCGGCGACGCGGTCGTTGAAAACAGACCAGCCCGATCCATCCGCAAGCGGGATACTCGCTTGCAAATGCATCGGGCTGGCGCGGCGACGCCGTGAATCGTCGTTCAGCTCTTGAAGATCTCCGCGGCCTTGAATTCCTTGCCGAGGACTTCCTTGCTGCTGATGCCGAGCCACTGGTCGAGAATGGCGGCGTAGACCTGGCGGAAGTCGGTGTGGAACTTCAGGTTGTTGTCGGCCACGTCGGTCAGGCTCGGGTGGGCGCCGACGACGCCGTTCTTGACCTTGCCGCCGACCAGGATCATCGGGGCGCCGGAGCCGTGGTCGGTGCCCTTGCTGCCGTTCTCGCGAGCACGGCGACCGAACTCGGAGAACGTCGTCATCAGGATGCGGTCCTTGTGGCCCCGCGCCGCCATGTCCTTGTAGAAGGCCGTCATCGCGCCGGATACCTGCGTCAACAGGTTGGCGTGGGCGTTCAACTGGTTGGCGTGCGTGTCGAAGCCGTCGATGCTGACGTAGAAGACGCGAGCACCCAGGTCGGCGTCGATCAGCTGGGCAGCCAGCTTCAGGCGATTGGCCAGCGGCGTGTTTGGATACGTTGCCTTGGGCTGGTAGTTCTTGCCGATCTCCTGCAAGCGCTTGCTGCTGGCGTAGGTGTTGACGGCCGTGCGCTGCACGAAGTCGAGCAGGCTCGGCTTGTCGGACATCGGCTTGGCCGTGCCTTCGATGATCGTGCGCTGGTCCCTGGCGTCCGCGCCGTTGGCCGCCGCAGTCTTGAGTTGGAAATCCGCCAGCGACGTGATGGACGGCACGCGCACCGGCGCACCGGTGACGGCCAGCGGCGCGCTTTCGTTCTCGGTCGCCAGGTGGAAGGCCGGCGCCGATGGGATTGACTTCATCGCCTTGCCGAGCCAGCCTTCGGTCAGCTCCTTCTCGGTGCTGGCGGCTTGCCAGATGTCCATCGAGCGGAAGTGTGACTGGCTGGGATTGGGATAACCCACGCCCTGGACCACGCACAGCGATTGCTCCTGGAGCAGGCCGTGCAGCCCTTCCATCGACGGGTGCAGGCCGACGTGGTCGTCGAGCTTGCGCACCTGGTTCTTGGCGATCTTGAGGACCGGCCGCAGCTTGGGATATTCGTCGTCGGCATAGGGGATGACGGTATTGAGCCCATCGTTGCCGCCGGTGAGCTGGACAACGACGAGGATGGTGTCCTTGGCCCCCTTCTGATCGGCCGTGGGAGCCGCCAGCGCGGTGCGGCTGACGAAAGTCGGAACGGTCAGGCCCCAGGCGACCAGGCTGCTGTTCTTCAGGAAGGCGCGGCGAGACAGGAACATGGCATTCCCCCTTGTAAGTGGCTGACTCTGGCTCGTAGGGTGCGTCAAGCGTGCTCGC
>JAIEMG010000193.1 GCA_019752375.1 Gemmataceae bacterium
CCGGCAGTGCGTGACCGGGCAGAGCCCGGTCACGAGGGCGAGGGCTTCGACCAAGCAGGTCGCGCAGAAACGGGTTTACACCCTGGCTGGATCCCGTGTTCGCCCAGTTCTTACGATTCGAGCGTCCGGTCTCACCTGATCTTTCCTTCCGCCGACGCGCCGGTTACGATACTGCGACAATCGCACTCTCATGGAGAATTGAATGAGCGAGGCAATTCGGGTGGACATTTCGGAAATCGCTGATGTGGTAAGTGCGGCAAACATCCCCGAAGAGCAGAAACGGACTGCTGCCTGGTGCATCAAGCAACTGCCCGAGTTGTACGAGCAGTTCTGCCGGACCTATGAGAGCCGCTACGGAAACGAGATCGTCCGGCTGGAGCAGGGAGTGCTCAGCGAGGTGTCCGGCAAGTCCCCGCCCGGCGCCGACGGTCAGCAGTTGCTGGACGCCGTCACGGTCCGGTTCAAAGCCTTGCACGAAAGACTCGGCCTGCCCTTGCTCAATCCGAAACAGGCTCCGCGCGTGCCCGCACGCAAATCCCGGCGCTCCTGAATGCCGCTGGAAATGGGCCTGGTCGGTCATGCTGCGGCTCAACGGCAACCAGGGCCGCGACCACCGCGGGTGCATGTCAATCGGTGTGTTGCTTGCAGGCGGCGGCATCCGTGGCGGCCAGGTCTGCGGCGCCAGCGAAAGCACGCGGCCTATGTGAAGGACAATCCCGTCTCGCCCGAAGACCTGCTGGCGACCATCCATCACTCGTTCGGGATCGCACCCGACCGTGAGACCCACGACCGCGAAGGACGACCGCACCGGATCTGCGAAGGGAAGCCGGTGACGGCCCTTTCGTGAGCTAGAGCCCGACGCGCAAGCAAGGGTGACTTCACCCTTGCTTGCGCGTCGGGCTCCCTTTCACTTCTTCTTCAGATGCGCTTTGATGCTCCCTTCCAGCTTATCCGGATCCACGTCGTCCTCGACAAGCTTGCCCTGGCGGTTGTAGATGACCAGGTGCGGAATGGTATCGATGTCGTAGTGCTTGGCCGCTTTCTCTTGTTCCTTCGCATTGGTGAAAAACACGCAGTCGAACGGGGCCTTCTGCTTTTTCAGGAATTCGCGGGCGGACCTCTGGGCCCGGTTGTCATCGGGGTCGTCGAGATTGACGCTGATGACTACCAGGCCCTCCTTGGCGTACTTGTCGTGCATTTGCACGAGTTGCGGGAATGCTTTCTTGCAGGGAATGCAGAAGTCGGCCCAGAAATCGACCAGGACGACCTTCCCCTTGTTTTGCTTGATGGCGTCTTGCAAACCCGCGAAGTGGGTCGTGCGGATCAGCTCTCCGTCCTTGGCGTCCGCCGCGGCGCCTTGGGAACCGAGAGCCGCGCCGGCGAGCAGCACGATCAATAGCGAAGTTCCCGACCTCAGGCTCAACCAGCCAGCGGACCGCTTCATCGCCGATCTCCCTTGGGTCAAAGTCTCGGATCGCCGCGGAGCGGCAGCCATTGCGGCTCATGCGTCTGATTCGTCATCACCACGATGCTGTGACAGAGGAACCACCGGCCCTGCAGGCATTGCGACCGGGGCGACCGGATTTCATAGTGTGGTAAGTATTGCCACTCGTCAGACCGAGGGACCCGGCCATGCTCTCGCTCCATCGCTTATTCCATACGAAACCGGTCGAGGCGCTCCGACAAGACTCCGAAGGGGCCGAACAGCAGCTGCGGCGTGCCTTGGGGCCGGTTGACCTGACATTGCTCGGCATCGGCGCCATCATCGGAGCGGGCATCTTTGCCACCATCGGCACCGCGGCGGCCGGCGACAGCCTGCGACCGGGCGCTGGACCGGCGCTGATGGTCTCCTTCGTTCTGACGGCCATCGTATGCGGGTTCACGGCACTTTGCTATGCCGAGTTCGCGGCGATGGTGCCGGTTTCCGGCTCGGCCTATACCTATGCCTACGCCTCGCTCGGCGAGCTGGTCGCCTGGATCATCGGCTGGGACCTGATCATCGAGTACGCGGTCGGCAACATCGCGGTGGCCATCAGCTGGGCCAACTACTTCAAGACCTTCCTGAAAGGTTTCGGCATCCTCGTTCCAGACTGGCTGTCCATGGACTATCGCTCCGCGGCCAAGGTGCCCGGCGTGCTGGAAAGCGCACCGCAAGTCTTCGGCGTACCGATCGTCTTCAACCTCCTGGCGGTCGGCATCGTCACGGCCATCACCGTGGTTCTGATCGTCGGCATCCGAGAGAGCGCTCGCTTCAACGCCGTGATGGTCGGCATCAAGATCCTCGTGCTGACGTTCTTCATCATCGTCGGCTTCCTGTGGGTGCAGCCGGCCAACTGGCAGCCGTTCGCGCCGAACGGCTGGAGCGGCGTCAGCGCGGGAGCGGCGATTGTGTTTTTCGCCTACATCGGCTTCGACGCGGTGTCCACGGTCGCCGAGGAGACCAAGGACCCGCAGCGCAATTTGCCCATCGGCATCATCGCCTCCCTCATCATCTGCACGGTGTTCTACGTGGTGGTCGCGGCCGCGTTCACGGGCCTGATCTCGTACGACGACTTGCGAGCGAAGCTCAACACCGAGGTGGCGGAACCGCTGACGATGGCGCTGGAGCACGCCAATCCGAAGGCGACCTGGGCGAGCGGCATTGTCGCCTTCGGTTCGGTGGTGGCGCACACGGCGGTGCTGCTGGTCTTTCAGCTGGGGCAGCCACGCATTTTCTTTGCCATGGCGCGCGACGGTTTGCTTCCGCCGGCGTTTGCCCGCGTCCATCGCCGGTTCCGCACGCCCTATCTCGCCACAATCCTGACCGGCATTTTCGTGGCGGTCTTCGCGGCATTTGCCAGCATCGACGAGATGGTCGACCTGACCAACATCGGCACGCTGTTTGCATTCATCCTCGTTTGCGCGGGCATCATCGTCCTGCGGCGGCGCGACCCGGACCGGCCGCGTCCCTTTCGCGTGCCGGGCGGCATCGTCTTGCCCATCCTTGGCATCGCCGGCTGTCTTTACCTGGTCTACTACCTGCCGCCGACGTCGTGGCTGCGCTTTGCGGCCTGGCTGAACCTCGGCTTTGTCATCTACGTGGGCTACGGCATCGCGCACAGCCACCTGACGGGCCGGCACCGGAGCGATCGCCCCTTTGCCCACGATGGCTACAGTGCCCGTGCCGGCGTCGGCCTGGCTTTTCTGGGTGTGGCCTTGCTGATGGTCATGCATGTCCTGACGCTTGGACTGGGCGGCAGAGAGGATGCGTTGAAAGCAGCGAGCGAGGCCGGCCGGAATATCACGTTCGCCGACGAATGGCGGGCCGGCATCGCGGCGATCCAGCAGGGCAGCAACTGGCTGGCCTTGCCGGGGCTGGTGCGCAACGAACTGTTCTGGTTTGTGGTGCTGCCACTGGCACTGAACGCCTTTGTCCTTTGCCCGATCGTGATGGTCCGCGCAAGGCGCGCCGCACGCGAAGGGGAAATCCCCACCGCACTGATGCGGCAAACCATGCTGGCGGTCGTGACGTTGACCGTGGCCGTCACCGTCTACTTCGCCTGCCTGGCGTGGTACAACTGGACCATCGCGGTCGGTTGAAAGCATAAGGCTATAGAAGGGTTTGGCCGGCCCAGCCGGCCCTACAGAAAGCCCTATAGTAGGGCCGGCCGAACCCTAAATCCGAGCACGGGCGGAGCACTACCCCAGCGTCGCACTTCATTTCGCCAGCGCTTCGCCCGAATACTGGGTCGACGTGCGCCGACCGGTTTGCCAGTCCGGGCGGTCCCAGTACTCCAGCATCACCTCGGACGGATGGTCGGCGTAGAGCAGGTACCGGCGTGCGATGGATTGATGGACGCGCCGCGCCGGGTAAGCAGGGACGTTCATCTCGTCCATGCTCCAGGCACCGAGGTTGAGCCGGTACTGGTCGTAGTCCGCTCGGAACAAGTAGGCGCGCATCGGCTCGGGAGCGCGATCGTACACCGACGCCTGCACGAAGATGGACGCGCGCGGCGTGCTGCCCGAATAGAGCGAGGCCGAGAGATAGGCGTCCCATAATCCCACGAAGTCCAGGGCCGGCAGGATGCCAAAGAACACGACGGCAAGGCCGTGGAGCCAGCACTGCGGCCGCACCAAGTCCGTGAAGCCGACCGACTGGGTCTGCACGAAGAGAAGCGCGGTCAGGATGGGCAGGGCGAGGTTCCACGGCCAGACCACGCTGTTGTGGTCCAGCCCCCACGGGCCGATACAGCCCAGGATCACCATGTGCATCCCAACCACACCCGCCACGGCAAACGGCCGCAATAAGGGAATCAGCAGTCCAATTCCGATCCCGGCCTCCACGAACGGCACCGCCGACGCACTCCCGAGTGCGAGCCGGCCGAGAGCGTCGGGCAACAGGGCGAGGATCGGCTCGAGCAGCCAGGGAAAGATGTCGTCAATGAAGAGGGGGTTGAACTTCTGCAGCCCGCTCCAGAAATAGGTCGCGGCCACGATGATGCGACAAGCGTTCAGCGCCGCGGAGCGCCGCTCCGGCTGCCCTTCGGGGTCGCGCCAGGGATACGCCGCCAGGGCAATGCCGATGGACAAATACTGATAGAACCAGGGCTGCCAGCGCGATTGGTCCCAAACGCTCAGCAGTCCTGCCAGGCCGACGAACGCGAGAAGCAACCTCCGCGGGCGCGGAATGAGCAGGATTGCCGCCAGCAGCAGGAGGACGGCGCCGTACCAGGCATAATCCAGCGGATACGGAATTTCGGGCAAGGCGTCGGTGACCGGACACAGTGGGTAGGTGCGGCTCGACACCCAGAGCTGGGGCGACAGCAGCATTCCCGCCAGGAACGCGGCGGCCCACACCGCCTTGAGCCAGAAGACGCGCTCATCGGCGCCCCAGAACGCCTGCCGGAGGATGGCAACGGGCTGCTTGCCGTTCATGGTTCTTCTGCCAGGTCCATTGCGACCGACGGAGATAGTCCAATCCGGATGTGCCAGGCGTCTGCCGCAAGAGCCGCGATACCTGGGCGGCATGGTGGAAGGCCGACGAAGCAGGCGTCGATCTCGGTCGTCTCAACCTCGACGAGGTGCTCGATCCCTCGCTGACCAAGCTCGTGGACGTCATCCGCAACCACCACTTTGGCAACTTGATTGGTGTGGGCATCGCAGAGCAGCGCCACGAAAACCCAGTTCGGCCGCCAGCGAAAGCGTCGTTGTCGCGGGATGGCCGCACCAGATGCAGATCGGCGGCAGATAGCCCGCCTCCGCTTCGACGCGGCCCATACGGACTTCAGCCATCGCTAGGTCCCGCCGCGTGTCGTGCCGGCACCTGCTCCAGACTTTCAACGCCCGGCGGCAGCTCCGCCTCTTCGGCGACGAGGACCGGGAAGCCGTCCTTGATCTTGTACTTCATGCCGCAGCCGTGGCAGACTAGGCGGTCGCCTTCTTCCACCAGGCGCGACTGCCGGCGCGGGTCCATCGGGCAGCGGAGGATCTCGAGCAAGTCGGCGCTGATCATGGAGCTCCTCATGGAGTGCAGGGGAATCACTGGGCGGATTATCGGCCACCGGAAGAGAAGCGTCAATTGTGGGATACGTTTTTAACGTGCCTGCACTGTGGCAGTCGGAACCTTACCACTGCAGCGCTACATGCCGCGAAGGGATCTGCGCAACGTCTTTAGCAACAGGCTTCCGCCTGCGGAAGGGCCGAGGTGCTCGAGAGCCGATCCATGCCCGTGTGAGGACACTGTGCCCCCCAAGGATGAAGCCTGCGGCTACAGAATGTACACGCAATCGGAAGGCCGTCCTACGAACAAAAGCAATCCTGGTCAAGGCTGCGAACCGCTGTCTCCGGACAGCGGCTCGCGTCATTGGTAGCAGCACATTTCTTCGATCTGGGCAAAGCCTCGTCGCCTGTTCCGCGTCAGAATTTGCACGCAAGGCGTGCAGACCTGTGTGATTTTTGCGGACTTGACGCTTTCAAGCGACAGCCATAAACGACGCTCTACCAAGCGGTTAATTGGATGCTCGTCCAGTCCCACACGTTCGGCACGGCGGTTGCATCCTTTCGGGCAGCTTTCCTGCCTGGTTCTCCTCTCCCGAACCGTGACCGTCTCTCCCCGATGATCGCCGCAACGCCATGCTTCTGCTCCAGAAGAGGAGAATCCAATGCCACGACTGATGTGGCTCACCACGGGAGTAGCCATGGTGGGTACTGTTCTCTGGATTGTCCATTTCGTGTCCTCACCGGAATCGCAGGAGCACAATGTGGCAAGCATGGTGTCGTGGATGGAGCGCAACCAGCCCGAAACGGGTGAACTGGAGTCGCGTCTCGGAGACGTAAAGGAACGGGTGCGGAACAAGCAGTGGGTGGTGCGCGAGGTAATCGCCGAACGGATGACGCTGCTCGAAGCCGCCGCCTGGTTCCGTCAATTGCACGCCCTGTATCCGGACTACATCGACGTCCTGCGGCGTGCCCACCCCGGACGTGGCGATGCCGAGGTGTTGTGCCTGAACGTCATTGCCTTTGTCCGCTCCGCACTGCGCGAACACGGCGGCAACAGCGGGCCGCTGGTCCTTGGCCTGGAGCGTGAAATGAAAGACCGTATCGAAAACGGGACCCTCTCTCTTCCCGAGCGCATCGCCGCCCGCTGATTCTCCCTTCACTTCTCGCGCTGCTACGGGAATAAACCCCGCTGGTCCGGATCGTGTCTATTGAGCAAGACAAGTCTCCGGAGCCTCGCTCGAGCCCATCGACACGAACCGCATTTTCCTCCAATCCAGAAGGGTAGGTCCCCGATGAAGAAACTCCTCTGCGCTACCGGTGCGCTCCTGGCCGCCACCATCATCCTCACCGGCTGCACTCGGCCCGAACAGGGCGCGGCGCCGGCCGTCGATTCGTTCGCGCTCAAGGCGCCCGCGGCGCCGACGTCGATCAAGCAAGGCGAGACACAGACCGTCAAGTTGGTCGTCAATCGCGGCAAGGAGTTCAAGCAAGACGTGGTAACTTCTCAATAACCCTGGGTCAGCGCGCAATCTGAGCAGGAAGGCGAACCGCAGCGCGGTTGGTCAGGTCAGG
>JAIEMG010000198.1 GCA_019752375.1 Gemmataceae bacterium
CTCCTTGTACGAGGGACGTACATCATGCGCCAAACTGGGAATCCAGGGCAAGCTGGGTTTCCGGATAGCCTCTTACACCCCCTTCGCCGCCCCACTCGTCGGAATGTTGGTGACGCGGAATGGCCGCGGCCTCCTGGCGTACCGCAAATCATGCCAGGGTCGATCCGACCAAGGGAGATCGCACATGACTCGTAAAGCGAAGTCCTTACCCGTCTTGCTCTTAGGCGTCTGCCTCCCGCTGGCGGCCGGCGCCTTCGTCCTGACCAACACCAGCGCCGACTCGCTCAAGGATGCGAAAGCGACTGAAATCGTCCCCCTCTTCGCCAAGACCGAACCGGCCAGGAACCCCACGACGCTGACCCTGCAGATCGACGATCGCCAGGTCGTTGGCTGGATCAGCGGCACCGAGGACTTCGAGAACAAAGTCGTCCACGTCACCTGCGGCAAGGCCGAACACAAGGTCGCGGTCCAGAAGGGCAACACCTTCAACCTGGCCTATGACGTGAAGGAAGCGACACCCGCCGAGTTCTCCATCGGCGGCATGAAGCGCTCCGTCACGCTGATGCCGCGGCCCGCCGAAGACCAGCCCAGCGTCTTCTTCGTCGTCGATCGCACCGCCTACCGGCCGACGCAGGTGATTCACTTCGCCGGCTTCCTGCGCAAGCTCGACAGCAAGGGCGAGTTCGAGCCAATCGCCAACAAGGCCGTCGAAGTGCACCTCAAGTCCGAACAGAAGCAGACCCTCGCCGCCAAGCTGAAGATCACTTCGGACGAGCTTGGCCGCGTCACCGGCACATATCTCTTCAGCGAAGCTGACGCGCTCGATAACTACTCGCTCACCATTCCCGGCTACAAGGGCTCGGCCCGCGTCTACCTGGGCGAGTACCGCAAGTCGAAGGTCAAGCTGAAGATCACCGGGCAGATCGTCGACGGCAAGATGAAGGTCAAGTTCGAGGCGGTCGATTTCCTCGAGAAGCCCGTGCCGGGCTCGAAGGTCAGCTTTGTCGCCCAGGTCGTGCAGAAGACCGTGGCGGACAAGAAGCACGCCCTCAAGGCGGATGACTACGTCTACCACGCGCCGACCGCGCCGGGCGCCTTCGATCCCGAGAACCTTCCGGAAGAAGAACTGCTGCTCTGGGAAGCCGACGGTCGGTCGATGCCCTTCTTCAGCGGCAATTCCAGCACCCTGGTCGCCCAGGTAACCGGCGAAATCGACATGGAGAACAAGGAAGCCGGCGAGTACACCATTCCGATCAAGAAGGAATGGCTCAAGGGAAATTGCTCCATCACGATTCAGGGCGTCGTGGTTGACATGAACGGCCGCGAGCAACGCGCCACCCAGAGCATCCCGTTGACCGGCGCCACCAAGCAGGGCGGCCTGCACGTGGAGCTCGGCAAACGCTACTTTGCCGTCGATGAGAAGATCACCGTGAAAGCGAAGGCGATCGACGATGCCGGTAAGCCGATCGAAGCTTCGACCACACTCGTTGCCATGCGCCTGGCCGCCAATCCCAACGCCGGCCAGTACGCGGACTACGACGACTACTGGTACAACAGCCGTTACCGCTACGACCGCCTCGGCAGGGCCCTGCGTGCTCGACCGATGGCAGGCTGGCAGACGATGCAGCCGTCCGAGACCGTCAAGCGGACGATGAACACCGCCGTCGCCTTCAAGGGCGATAGCGCGACGATCAAGCTCACCGAAGCCGGCGCCTACAAGCTGGTCGCCATCGCCACGCTCTCGGATGGCAGCACGATCCAGAACGAGGTCGGCTGCGTCGTCCGCAACCACGAAGATCTCGCTGGACTGGTGCTGCAGCTCGATCGCGACGAGATCACCGCTGGCGAAAAGCTCACCGGCGTTCTGCACAGCCGCTTCGCCGACGCCCGCGTCCTGCTCACGTTACGCGACAGCTCCGGTATCCGCGCTTCCAAGGTGCTGCAGATGACCGGCAGCTTCCTGAAGCTCAACGAAGAGTTGCCCGGCAACCTCCGCTATGGTTGTGCGGTCGACGTGCAGTACATCGATCAGGAAAGCCAGGTCCACATCGCCAACAAGTTCATCCGCGTCGCCCCGGCCGATCAGATGCTCACGATCAAGACGACCACCAAGGACGTCTACGGCCCCGGCGAGAAGGTGAAGCTAGACATCCAGGTCAATCGCAACGAACCGGTCGACCTCGTCGTCAGCGTCTACGACCAGTCGCTGCTCGGCATCGCCGCCGACCGTTCCGTCGATATCCGCAACTTCTACCTGGCCGACGAGCGCGTTCGCCGTTCGATGAGCCGCGATGTGCTTCGCCGCAAGATCGGCAACGTGTCCATCGAACAGCTCATCGAACGAGCCAAGGAAACGCTTGCCAAGAACAAGGAGATGGCCCAGACGACCGACGGCCAGGTGCTCCAGGCACTGGTCAACCAGGCGAACCAGAATACGAACCTCAACGCCTACAACGTCGTCACCCTGCTGCGTCTTGCCGGCGTCGAAGCTCAAGTGAATGCGCTGTACCACAACTACTACGGTTACAACTGGCACTTCCTCAACCTGAAGCCGGCCGATCACAAGCTGACGCTGCTGGAAATCATCGAGCGGCCCTACAGCGAGTATCGCCTGACCTACGAGCTGCACAACAACACGCTGTTCCTGGCCGAGACGCACCCGAATTACGCCAACGCCAACCTGGCGCTCCGGTACTTCAACCGGAACCAGTACATGAACAACATGAACTTCCAGTTGCAGAACCAGATGTACCAGGAACGCGGCTCGAACCGCATGGCGCGCGGCGACGCGCACCACTCCGTCAGCGGCAACAGCATGCACTCCGTCGAAGCACAGGGCTTCGTCTCGCACATGCCTGCCGTCGGCGGACCGGCGCTGATCGATGCCGATCCCGGCCAGGGGCACATCTATCTGCGCAAGGACTTCTCGGATTCCGCCTTCTGGAACGCGACCGTGCGGACCGACAGCGAGGGCAAGGCGAGCGTCGAGTTCAAGCTGCCCGATTCGCTGACGAACTGGCAGGTGGTGGTCACCGCCATCAGCCGCAAGATGCACGTCGGCACCACCAAGAGTAGCTTCCGCACCTTCAAGCCGATCATGGTCTGGCCAATGATCCCGCGCGTCTTCACCGAAGGCGACAAGGTCGTCCTGTTCGGCAGCGTTCACAACCGCACCGAGACGTCGCAGACCATCAAGGTCAAGCTCAAGGCCGAGAACGGCGAAGTGCTGACCGCATCGGAAGTGACCGTGATCGTTGCGGCCAAGAGCAACGTGCCGGTCTACTGGACGTTCAAGCCGGGCACGACCGGCTTCACCCAGCTGCTCATGACGGCCGATTGCGCCGCCGGTTCGGACGCGTCGCTCAAGCGTCTGCCGGTGACGCGGGCGGGTGCCGAGCAGATTGTGACCGCATCCGGGTTCGTCAAGGATGGCACGAAGTTCACGGTGCCCGAAGGCGTGGACCTCAAGAGCGCCAGCCTGGAATTGACCTTCGCTCCGTCGCTGGCCGCCGACATGACCGACACGCTCACCTACCTGGTCGAGTACCCCTACGGCTGCGTCGAACAGACGATGAGCCGGTTCCTGCCGGCCATCAAGGTCGCGCAAGTTCTGCAGCAGTTCCACATCGAGCATCCCGAGCTGCAGAAAAAACTGCCCGGCTGCGTAGCCGGCGGCATCAAGCGCCTGCTTGAGCTCCAGCAGCCAGACGGCGGCTGGGGCTGGCACGGCAACGGTCAGACCCATGAGATGATGACGCCGTATGCCCTCTACGGTCTGCTCCAGGCCGAGAAGGCGGGCTACACCATCCCGAGCGAGACGGCCATTCAGCGCGGCCTCGACCGGCTGGGACAGTTCATCAACGGCATGAATGAAAACCAGACCGCCGACCGCATTTACTGCATGCACGTCTACGGCCATCGCCGCGACCTGAACGCCGATTGGTGGCAGTTCATCGAGCGGCAGATGAAGGATAAGCGCTTGAGCGATTACGCCCTGGCGCTGGCGCTGGAGACAGCCGTGCAAAAGGACAAGAAAGAGCTCGCCGCCAGGTTAAGCGCCGCCCTGCACAACCGTGCCCAGCGGGGCATGGGCGGCGTCTACTGGCAGACCGCTGGCTTCTCGCGCTGGGGCGATGATCGCTTCGAGATCACCGCTGCCGCCATGAAGGCCCTGGTCGCTTACGACAAGGACGACCCGATGATCGACAGTGTCCTGGGCTTCTTCGTCTCGACGAAGCGCGGCAACAAGTGGAACTCCACGAAGGACACCGCCATGATCGTCTACGCGATGTGCGATTACCTGGCCAAGATGAACGTCGACGCCCAGGGTAAGAAGACCGTAACCTTCAGCGTCAACGGCGGCGACGGCACCAAGGTGGCCTTCACCGACGGGCTGGCCAAGAAGGTCACGGTCCCCGGCTCGCAGCTCAAGGCGGGCGAGAACAAGCTGTCCTTCCTGGCGCCGGGCACCGGTGTGATGTACCGCCTGGTCTTCCGCTACTGGCAGAACGGCACCGACGTCAAGCCGATGGACAAGGGAATCCAGGTGGCACGCAAGTTCTACCTGCTGAACGGCAAGGGCGAACGCAAGGAGTTGAAGTCCGGCGACCGCGTGCCGCGCGGCTCCTATGTCGAGAGCGAAGTGACGGCGATCAACGCCCTGCACAATGACATGCGTTACGTCCTGGTCGAGAACCCGAAGCCGTCCTGCGGCGAGCTCCTGCCGGTGGACGATCCGCGCTACAATCAGCAAGGCACGCCCTACGTGCTGCGTGAAGAGCGGACCGCGGCCGTCTGCTATCACCACGAGCAGACGCCGAACACGATCCAGGACCGCTGCGTCATGCTGCTGGAACTGGCGGGGGACTACACCGTGTCGCCGGCGCACGTCGAGATGATGTACCAGACCGAAGTCCGCGGCCACAGCGGCAACTTCTTCCTGACGGTGGTGGACGAAAAGCCCGCCAAGTAGCCGAGCCTCCCAAGGGCCCGACCTGCTGAACGCCCATCGGCAGGCCGGGATTATTTCACACGAACCCGACGCGCTCGCGAGGACAACCCTCGCGAGCGCGTCGGGTTCGTGTCATGGGTTGACCCATCAGTCTTCAAATCACCGCGGAGCAGCCAAACCTTGGTTGTTCCGCAGTGGATTGACGCCGTCGGTCTTCTTCACTGCGTTTTTCATGCCCGTGACGCGTCAGGTACGCCGCCGTTGTTTGGGCCGCCTGGCCTTCGAGAAAAAGGAACCCATAGGCCAGCGCTACCAGGCAAGCATGATGATGGAAGCCGCGCCAGGAGCGCCCTTCGAAGTGCGTGAGGCCCAGTTCGTTCGCTAGCCGTGCCTGCAAGTCCTCGACGATCAGACGGGTGCGCCACAGCACGGCAACTTCTTCCTCTCGCGAACGCACGTTTCCGCTGCCGACGGCATAGCTGGCAGTCCCGCGCGTGTCCACGAGCAGGCGCAGGTCTTCTCGCAGGTTCAACTCCTCGGCGGATGGAGCCGGAGTGCGAATCGGCAGCCACGCCACTTCGCCATTCGTAGATATCGCGCTGCCATCCTTTCGCGCCAGTCCCAGCCGCCGGGCCAGGAATGACGCAGGCACCAGGGACGCAGTGGGCAACGGCATACCCATTCGAGGAGCAGCCGGCGGTGCGCTGGGCGTCGGATCGACGAGAAAATCGGCCGTCACTCCCGCAAGGAAGCGCAGGCCGCGGCGAGCCAGGCCCAGCCGCAACTCGGGCGACCCGCCCAGTCCCGCCGCCGCGACCACGTCGCGTGCCCCGATCCCGACCGCGCGCACTTCGTCAAGCAGATCGAGCGCGATTTCGCCCCGGCTGCGGAACGCCTGTTGCTCCACCGGCACGCCTGCGGCCTGCAAGCGCTCGGAGTCGCGCGCCCAGCCGCGCGGCAGATAAAGCCGGAGCGCGAGCGGGCAGGCGCCCTCGGCACCGACGTGGAACAAACCCACAGCCAGCTGGCAATTCAGCTTTCGCCCCAGCCGACTGCAATGTTGTCGCTGCACGCCCGCCGATTGCAGCCCCTGTTTGGGAAAGTACACGTCGTCGATCACCAGGACGCCGTCGGACGGATCGAACGTCGGCGCCAGCAGGGAACGAAGTCGTCTCCACAAGAGGCGTTCGTCCCATGGACTCTGGTTGACGAAGTTCTGCATCGCCTGAACGGGGTCTCCCACGGCTAGGTCGCCGTCGAGAACCAGTTCGCGGGCCAGCGTCTCCACGTTCTTGCACTGGCCGTGCGACAGCAGCCATTGAATGTAGTAGCGCGCCCAGCGTGCCTGATCGCGGCGGCGAAAGCAGCCGGCGAACGTCTCGGCATAGGCGTCGAGGTCCGACCCAAGATTGAGATGCAATTCACCCATGGCAGGCCCCTCCTTCCGGTGAGGGAATGCGGCGAAGCAAGGAAAGTCGCGCGGCGACGTTTGGCGACCGATGCACCCGAAACGTGGCAAACCCGGCGGGAGGTGGGAAGGGCCGACTCCACGTCGAACCCAAGCCAGCCTCACGCCCATCGACAGGCGCACATGGGAGAGGAGACGAGCTGCGAACTCAGGGGACGGGCAAGAGACCAGGAAGTACGCTCGAAGGAAGGCATGATATTCACTAGGTTTATGATCGCCGTACCCGATCCGATTCCATACTTCACTATACTTATCAATTTAGTATCTATTCTTTCCCGTGTCCAGAGAAAAATTGCAACAGTAAGCAGACGCGGAAGAAATCCAACTCACCGCACCACCCTCGCGTTCATCATGCCACCACCCGCGGCTTGGCGGGGTGCACCAGCCCACGACCGACGTTTTGGCGGGCAGGGTGAAAAGCAGAAAAAGGCCCACGGCAGAATGCCATTAACTTAAGGCGAGCGGGGCGTGTAAACGCCCCG
>JAIEMG010000074.1 GCA_019752375.1 Gemmataceae bacterium
GGCAGAGCGCCGGCACGGCTCCGCGCAAGCGGGTGTTCCGTGAGAGTCTGTCCCAAACGGGGTCAGGCACCGTTGCCGGAACGGCCCGAAGGGTGCTGCGCACAACGGTGCCTGACCCCTTTTGGGACAGACTCTGAGAGGCAAGGCAAACGAGGCGATACGGAGAGGACAGGTCGAAGATGTCAAAGCGATGGGAGCGACTCGGAACAGCGTGACACGCGCTGTTCAACTAAACGCGGGACTATAGCGAGCGCGGCATGAAGAAAACAAGAGCAACCAAAGCGGCAAATGCTTGGCACCGGGTCGACGCAGGGCACGATTGTAACTCACCGTCCGCTCCCAACTTGGCACGTTACAAACGTGCCCCAAAAATCCCGCCGAGAACGATTCCTTGGTTCGAGCTTTGGTGACTCCGAAGCGGCGGCGAGGCGGCCGCTTCCGCATCTGCGGATTGTGAAGGCGCCCACGATGAGCCCTCGGTGGAGATTTGATGCGCTTTTTGATCCGTGACCGGGCACTATTAGTCTTGTAGGGAGTTAGCAGCCTCTTCTGAGGGAATCGCATGAACATCTCCCGCTTCGGTCTGGTGATCCTGGCCTCGGCGCTTGCCTGGCCGCTGGCTGCTCATTCCGACGATCGATCCGATCTGGACGCCCAGACGCCCGACCCGCGCTTGCTGCTGCCGTTCGAGAAACAACAGGCGATCCGCTTTGTCGCAGCAGAAACATCGCACGAGGAATGGCACAAGCTGCCCGCCTTCTGGAACGCCGGCACCGAAGAGGCCACCGATCCCGAGACCAACCGCAAAGTGACGCGCTCCGTGGTCCGCATCAAGGTGCCGCTCGGTCTGTCCGCACCCCCGGTACCGGACGATAATCCGCTGACCGTCGCCCGCTGGGAACTGGGCAAGGCTCTGTTCTTCGATCCGGTGCTGAGCGCCGACGGGACCGTCTCCTGTGCCAGCTGCCACGATCCGAAGACCGGCTTCACCACACCAACCCGTGTCTCCACCGGGATCAAGGGCCGGCAAGGGAATTTCAACGCGCCGACGCTGGTGAATGTGGCGTACCAGCGCTTTCACTTCTGGGACGGCCGTGCCGATGCTTTGGAAATGCAGGCCCAAGGGCCCGTGGAAAACCCCCGGGAAATGAGCGATGACGACGGCGACGCCTGGCCGCGTGCCGTGCAGCGCGTCCGCCGCGGCGGCACGTACCGCGAACGCTTCCAGGCCGCCTTCGGCACCGAGGCCACGCGCGACACCATTGCCAAAGCGCTGGCCGGCTTCCAGCGAACCATCCTCAGCGGCAACTCGCTGCACGACCGCGCGGTGCTGATCGCGAAGAAACGCGGCGTCTCACCCAAGGACCGCGAACCCATCGCACCGGTGCTGCGCGATTACCGCGAAGCGATCGAAGACGCCGTCCAGCGTCAGGACACACCCGCCCTCTCGGCACTCATGGGCGCCCAACTCGCCGAGATCGAGATCAGCGGTCCCGAGGTGCGGTTGTTGGCCGAGAGCCTGGCGAACGGGCGAAAGATCTTCTTCGGCCGCGGCGGCTGTCACGAGTGCCATCGGGGCGAACGCTTTACCGATGACGGGTTTCACAACCTGGGCGTTGGCGTGGTGGAAGGCAAGCTGCCGGCCGGTTTCGAGGGCCGCATCAAGTCCCTGCCGGTCGGCCGCAAGGACGCGGCTCTGACGGGTGCATTCAAGACGCCGGGCCTGCGCGGCCTGGTCCACAGCGGTCCTTACATGCACGACGGCAGCCTGGACAGCCTGGAGAAGGTCATCGATTTCTACAACAGCCGCGGCGAGGCCAACGAGTTCCTCGACCTGCGCCGTCGCGACCGTGAGGCTGAAGCAGCCCTGCTCCTGAGCGTGCGACAAAAGATCCAGGACCGGTTGCCGGAGAACCTCCTGTTCGGCAAGGAGCAAAAGCTGGTGATCCCGCTCCGGCTATCGCTGGGCGACCGTCTGCAGCGCGACTTGGTGCTGTTCCTGCGGTCGCTCCAAGGCGACCCGGTGGATGCGCTGGTGGCCGATCCGAAGACGGCGTTAAGATGAACGCCGCCCGCCGCAGGCTGATGCCTGCGGCTACGAAAACAGATGCCGATCCTTCCACGGGGTGCGCCGCGGCGCAATCAAAACATCAGCCGGAATTCCATGCGGAAAATGTCCGTGTACCACACGTCGCCCGTCAACGCTCGTCCGTAGCCGGCGTAGGCGTTCACACGATCGCCATAGCCAACGCGAAGGCCCGCCTTCACGTTGACGATCGTATCACCGGCGGCGTCCTGTACGTCGAGTACGGTCGGTCCCACCTGTTCCTTGCCGCCCAGCACCGTCCAGCCCACGAACTCGATGACCGGGGCGCACCACCAGCAATTCTTGGGGCGTTCGCCGTAGCTGAAGCCAACGCCGTAGCGAATCACATCACCGGCGAAGTTGGTGCCGCCGATGGGGATCCAGTAGCGCAGTTCGCTCTCCATGCGCAGTTTGGAGGAGAACTCGTGATAGACCAGCAACTCGGGTTCCAGACTGACATGGTTGGTGCCGAGTCCCAGATTGGACTGCCCCGTGGGTACGTACGTCCGCAGCTGGAAGGAGGCCACCGTTTCCGGCGTGTAGAGGAATGCATACTTGAAGCCCGCGTTCAGGTCGCCGAACCCCGAGTGTTCCTCATTGTTGTCCGGGTTGATGAAACGTGCGGGAACGTCGATGAACACCGAGAAGTCTTTCGCGAGCGCCAGTTCGAGGTAAGTCCAGATCTCCTCGAAATCGATATTCGACTCGAAGCGGGGCAGACCCGGATTGCCAGGGCCGCCCTTGGGGTAGAAGAACTCTGCTCGCGTGGGCCGGTTGTTGTTCCAGGCGGAGTCGAAGCGAACGCGGATCTGCGAAGCAGGAATGGCGTTGTCGATGTACCCGACCGCGCTGTCCACGGCGGATACGGTGTCCCCACCGCTGTCGCCCTGGCTGTTGCCCTGGTCGGCCGGCGAGGGCGGTGTCGCTTCGGGCGTGTCTTCCTTTTTGGGCGGTGTCGGAACCTGAGGGGTGATCGGCGCGTCCGCGGCGACGCGCAAGTTCGCCGTGGGCAGACGGTCTTGACCATACGCTGGGGCATCGCCCAGCATTCCCCATCCCATGCCGACGGCGCTGAGCAGGGCAACATTCCAGCAGCGCAGACCCATATTCTCCTCCTTGCCTTGCCTACCGAGCCTTAGTCCGCGGGCGACGCGGCCCAGCGCTCGCTGGCTTCGCCCGGTTCCGAATATCACGGTTTTTATCGACCTTCCGGACGGCGCGAATGGCGCGAATCTGCGGATGTGCCGGGGAATGAGGCATTCGACTTTGCCGAAGGAAGCGAAGGTAGGGAAGCAAACGGTTGCGAAGGGATGCTCCGCACGGACGGAGATGCGCATTCTGCTCTTGCATCCTTTGAACGATCCGGATATCACGCTCGCCTTCCATTCCATTTACGAACGGCAGGTGATGCGATGATCCGCAGTCTGCTGATGGCGGCCATGCTGCTGGCCTGCGCCGGCGTCGTGGCGGCGCAGGAACCGGTCGTTGTCACCACCCTGCCGCACCCGCAAATGCCGGACGCTCCAGCCGGCGCCCCATCGTGCGCTGCTCCCGGCGTCCCGGCTTGCGCGGCGCATGAGGATTGCAACGGACGCCTCCTGGTCGGCGACCCGCTGCTGGAACCGGCGGACGCCCCGGCGCCGGGCTTCTACGCCGCGTTCGAGCTGGGCATTCTCAAGCCGCACGTCAAGTTCGCGCTGCAGGCCCCGGTGGATGTCCCGGTATTCGGCCGAGACGTGGTACACCTGCCCTATCCGGCACTGGACTGGACGGGTTCGCCGCGCATTGAGCTGGGCTACCGCTTCCCCGAGGCGTTTGGCGAACTGCTGCTCACCTATCGATCGCTGAACTCCGAAGGGACAGGCACGCTGGTCAACTTTGACGGCTTCGGTCCGGGGATTCTGACGAGCCGGCTCGATCTGCACTCGGTCGATCTGGATTACGCGCAGCGCGAATTCGGCCTGGGGCCGAGTTGGGACATGAAGTGGCGCATCGGGGTCCGGCTGGCGTCGGTCTATTTCGACTCGAAGGCGGGCGGCTTGGTCGGGGAACAGCGTGCGACCAATCACTTCCTCGGCGCCGGGCCGCAAGCTGGGCTCGGATTGACACGAGAGCTGGGAATGGGCGGCTTCTCGGCGTTCGGACGCTTCGAGGCCGCCGCGCTTTTCGGTCGAATTGGTCAAGGTTTTGAAGAGACGTTTGCCTTCAGCAACGCGGCTTTCGGTGGAGCGACGCGAGTTTCTGAAACGCAAGTCGTGCCGGTCGCCCAGGCCGAGCTCGGTCTCAGCTGGGTGCCCATGAAGAAGGCCCCACTCCGTTTCGCGTGCGGCTATCAGTACGAGGCGTGGTGGTTAGCCGGCAGGACGTCGGATTCCCGGGCCGACCTGTGGATGCAAGGCGTGTTTCTGCGCGTCGAGTGGAAGTACTGAGAGTGTGGTCCAGTGGTAACCAGCTGACGGACTGGAAGCCGGCTTTACGGAGGTGGCGGGCTCCCTTCCGTTCGGGCTTGTTTGCCGGACACGCGAGCGACGGATAATCGGTCGCTCGCGCGTCGGGTTAACCCATCGCCTATTTCCCTTCGATCTTTTTGATCGCCTCTGCCGCTCGCTGCGGCACTTCTTCATCCTTGCTCTTGGTCAGCTCCCGCAAGAGCGGCAAAGCCTCCTTGGCGACGGGGCCCATCTGGCCCAGGGCCTTGGCGCTGTTCGCCTTGACCTTCCAGAATTCGTGTTTAAGTCCACCCATCAAGGCCATGATCCCACCCCGGGCCCCCGGCCCCATGTTTCCCAGTGCCTCGGCAGCGGCGGCGCGGACGTGAGGGTCCTTGTCGGTCGCCAGGATCTGTGCAACGTCCCCCACGGCCCGGACGCCGTCGGCGCCCAACGCCCCAATCTGATTCAATGCCTCGATGCGTTCCGGCGCCTTCGGCCGCTTCAGCAGAACACGTTGTTCTTCGATAAACTTCCACACCTTCGGGTTCGGCGGGCCGCCAACTGGGTCCTTCGGCTTGGGATCGATGCCCTTTTTCACGAACGCGCCCAGCATGCCCACCGGGATCTCCAGCTTTAACTTCCCTGTCTCGCCAACATTGCTGCCCGACAGTTCCAGGCGCAGGAATTTCGTCGAATCGGGCGGCACGTCGAACACGAGCAGGTCATTGACCGCCTTGCCCGGAGTCACCGTCTCGGCACGCAGCTGACCGGCGACGGCGGTGCCCTCAAAGGCGAAGCGCTTGATCGGCGTGGAGCCGTCGTCCAGCAGCTGCGGCCACGCGCCATCGCCCTGCGGCGGCGTGACGCCCCAGGCGAAGTAATCGAAGTCCTTGTTGCCGATGTTCTTGATTTCCAGGCGCAGGACGAGCTGCCGGTTCGGCGAGGTCTCCTTGCCATCCAGGCTCTTGACCTGCTCGACGTCGACGGTGGTCACTTTGACAAGAACCTTGCCGGCCAGCGGATAGCCCTGTTTCGCGTCCACCCACTGATCGGGTGGCGGCGGAGGCGGTGGGGGCGGCTGCTGCGGCTGGGTCGACGGCTGCCGCACCGGGTCCGTCGAGCCGGGCAACGGCTTGGTGGGATCGCTGGGATTGGTGCTGTTCTTGGCGACGTCATCGGCGCTGGCAGTGAGTTTTCCACTGGCGAACAGCTGGTAGGTGTGGTAGCCGCCGACTGGGACGGCTGCCAACGACACCAGCAGTCCGACGATCGGAACCAGGATCAGAAAACTGGGCCGTCCCCAGGCCGTGACGAGGCCGCCGACTCCCAGCATTAATCCGAGGAAAGCGACCGGAACGCTCGCGAGGCCGATCAGGTCTTTCGGTCCGACAATCAGGGCGGCCACACCCAGGATCAGGGCGAAGACGCCCAGGACCGCGGCCCCGATGGGAGGCGGGTCCTTTTCCTTTTTCTTCAGTTTTTTCCGCCCCGGCGTTTCACGCGTGCGCTCGGCCGCATCCTTCTTCCGGGGAGCATCGCCGTTCTCCGAGGACGGCTGTTTCTTTTTGGGCCGCGGCGGCTCCGGTTCCGCGGGAGTGTCCAGGTTGCCGAACGGGTCGGCCTCTTCCGTGGTCGCGGTGGCTTGGCCAGCGCCGTCGTCAATCATTTCCAGTTCGGGCAGTTCGGGATTGCTCTTCTTTGCCGCGGGCTTGGCGCCGTTCGCCGAAGCAGCGCCGGCGGGCTCACCGCCCACGGTAAACATGTTTTGACATTCCCGGCACTTGACCTTCTTGCCCCTGTATTGATCCGGGACGTTCCCCTTGAACCCACAAATCGGGCACTCGGCGACGATGAGCATGACCACACCCTGAACATGAGGAGCGCGCAACGATCCCCGTGCTGACGGATCACAGGACCGCTACGACACAAGCCGACAATGACCTCGGCCGTTCCGAAGGGAGAGAATGGGCATGTTCATTCTGGGCGCATCACCTCCTACATTCAAGGCAAAAGCCAATGGCGCGAACGACTCCGTTGGCTTGATCCGTTGTTCAGCCAGTGCTATATTTTCTTGGCAGAACACGACGACGTGCCCCTCCTCTTCGCGGCCTGATGGATCATCCCGTCGCCTCGTTCGTCAAATGGTCGTCTATCCGGGGTGCAAACCCGTTTCTGCGCGACCTGCTTGGTCGAAGCCTTCGCCCTCGTTACCGGGCTCTGGAGACGGCTGAAAAAGTCCTACGGGCTCCCACTTTGGCCATCAAAACGGCCAGATAG
>JAIEMG010000260.1 GCA_019752375.1 Gemmataceae bacterium
GTGAGCGACCGGAGTTCTTCCAGCGTCGGAAGAACTCCGGTCGCTCACGCTCCCGGCTCGCCGGAGGTTTTCGGAGTGGACTTCCGCGGATGTAAGACGGTTCTTAGAATCTCTCCAGGAGCACGACCATGAAGACCACTGCTGAAATCACCGGCATGAATCCCGCGCTCAAGGCCGAGATGCAAGAGGCGTGCAACCGCATCGCCAATGGCATCCTCCCGACCATGGAGGAGCGGAAAGCGGCCGCCATGCGGATCGACCGCATGCGCGAGGAGAACGCCAAGCTCTTGGGCATTCAGGATGTCACGCTGGGCGCCGTCCGCGAGTCCCGCGATAGCCGATGACATGGCGAAAGCAAAGTCCAAGCCGTATCCACCGTCACTTCTGGAACTGATGGCCGTGAAGACCGCCGTCCTCCTCAAGGCCCGCACATTCGCGGACATGGGAATGGCGGAAACCGCGCAACCGATGTGGGCCGTCGCTGCTTCCCATGAAGAACGGATCGCGCCCCTTCTGGACCTCCTGGGCCGAGACCTGGAGGCGGCGGCGGCGAGTCGCATGAGCGCCGCCTCCTGTTACCAGAAGGGCGGCGACCTGAGCCGGGCCGCGAACCTGTATTGTGCTGCCCTGGCCGCTCCGCTCCGCGCCCGCACGCGGAGGAACGTCGAAGCCATGCTCGCTGGCTGCCTGGAGGAACTGAGCCGGACGGCGCTCCATGAATCATCACGACGTGAAGTGCCGGCGAAAACGTGACAACACTGCGGCGGCAGGTCGACTTGGCCCAAAGATTGCGCTGCGTCACTGGCCCGGTCCCCAAGAAGCGATCTTTGGCAAACTTGACGGCTCGGAATAGGGATTGGTAGGATCGAGGAAAGGACGCCACACCGCGCGGGCCCGTATAATATCGTGGTGCCAACTATAGGGGACGTATCGGAATGTGTCTTTGATGAGTGAGTGCGGAGTAATGAACAAGAAATCCGACCGTGGGGCAAAAGTTGCCGGATCGTCGCCTGCCCCAGTGCCGGCCGCGCCGTCGGCACTTCCAACACCCCTATCATCACTGGCTATCCCCGTGGTGTATGCGGGGCAGCCTACGGTTCCGGGGGTCAAGACGGAATGCGTAGCGCAACCGATCGATGTGCTGAACCTGAGCGAGGCCGCAGCCTACTTGCGCGTGGCCGAGGGCGATGTCTTGCGACTGGCCCAAATGCAGGACTTGCCCGGACGCCAGATCGGGAACGAGTGGCGCTTCCTCAGAGCAGGGTTGCAGGACTGGCTGCGAAGTCCCGGCCCAAAATCGGGAAAGGAAGCGATGCTCGCGCTGGCCGGCGCGTGGAAAGACGACCCGGACATTGAGGAGATCGTGCGCGAAGCCCACCGCCGCCGCGGCCGGCCGAACGCGGAGAAGGAGCCGTGATTCTCTTGGACACCGACACGCTCACCCTCCTCATCCAAGGGCACGCCGGTGTCGCCCGCCATATGCACGCGGCCGAACCAAATGTCGCCACCACGATCATCACCCGCATCGAAGTGCTCCAGGGACGTTTTGCCGCGATCCTCAAGGCGGCGGATGCGGAGCAGCTGTAGCGAGCCCACGAACGCTTGCGAAAGTCGGAAGATCATTTCGCAACACTGACCGTCCTGCCGATTGACGCATCTGCCGCGAAACAATTCGAACAGCTATTGCGAAACAGGAAGCTCAAGAAAATCGGTCGGGGCGACTTGTTGATCGCCAGCATCGCCTTGGCACACAAGGCGACGCTCGCCACGCGGAACCTGCGCGACTTTCAACAGGTTCCCGGCCTGATGGCGGAGGACTGGGCCAAGTGACGGTCTGCCACACCGCAATCGCCGCGCTCTGAGGAAGTGTGAAATCCAACCTGACCTGCTTTGTGTAGAAAACCGCCCTTTCGTGGCGAGCCGGGAGCGTGAGCGACCGGAGTTCTTCACCTGAGCACTGCCCAGGTTCTGAATGAGCAAGCCATGCGGCAGTTCGCGCGGTTCAAGGCGGACTGGTTGGCCGCCGAGAGGAGTTGAGTGTTCCATGATGACCAAAAGCATCCCGTACGCCGAGTTGCGGCAGCTGCTGAAGAATCTCGGCTTTCAGACAGAGCCATTTCGGGGGAAGTTCATCCGCTTCGTCCATTCGCCGGACACCGTGTTCGTGTTCCGGCCCTACCAACCGGGCGACCCGGTGCGGTCGATCGACCTGATTGCAGTCCGCAAGCTTCTTGACGAGCGCGGCCTGATGGATGCCGATGCATTTGACCGCTTCCGGAGCAAGGCGCCAGCGTGAGGCCAAGCCAGCTTCGACTCCCGACCCTTTCAGTTCCCCGCGCATTGACGGAGCAAGGGCATGGGACGTTTGTTCGACGCCGTATGCCAATCGTGCCAGCACCAGTTCACGGCGAACGAAGGCGGCGGCTTCCAGTTCGAGCTTCTCCGCTGCGGCCCGTGCGGCACGTCCAAAGGCGTTCCCTACCGGACGATTTGGAACTCGTACCTGGCCTACTTGAAGGGACGCAAGACGCGGATGCCCGAGCCGAACGGGGTGGAGTGATTCGATCTCGGTTGCCGGATCGGCTGAGTCGCTGGTACGATAGCAGGGCGCCGACCAACCCGAACACGAAGGTCACGACGATGACGCTGACACTCGAACTGGCAGCCGATACCCAGCGCCGGCTTGCGGAACTGGCTGCGAGAAACGGCGCTACTTTGGAGGCTTACGCCAGGCAGGTCCTTGAGCGCGAAGCCAGCGGCGGCCAGGACGCGCAGTCGGCGCCCCAGGAAAACGTGCTTGACCTGGCCGACTTCGAGCGCCGCCTGGACGAACTGGCCGATGGACTGCCGCCGCTCGCGTCCCTGCCTGCCGATTTCTCCCGCGCCGACGTCTACGGTGAGCATCCCTGATGCGCGTCCTGGTCGATTCCGGGGTCTTGCTGCGCTTGCTCAACCGCGCCGACCCATTGCACGCCGATATTCGAGGCGCGGTGCGCCGACTCAAGGCGCGTGGTGATGAACTGCTCACGACAGCGCAGAATATCGCCGAGTTCTGGAATGTCGCCACGCGACCGCCTGCCGCGCGCGGCGGCTACGGGCTGTCCATCGCGGAGACCGAGCATCGCCTCCGCGTGATCGAACGCCTCTTCTCGGTGCTGACCGAATCTCCGACCTCGTACACCATCTGGCGCAACCTGGTGCCAACCCTCGCGGTGCAAGGCGTCCAGGTCCATGACGCTCGCCTGGCCGCTCTCGCGCAGGCGCACGGCATCACGCAGATACTAACGCTCAACGTGGCTGACTTCTTGCGCTATCAGCCCCTGCTGGTTGCTGTGCATCCGCAGACGGTGCCCTGACTGGAACGGAGCAAGCCCATGGGACGTTTGTTCGATGCCGTGTGCCAATCGTGCCAGCACCGGTTCACGGCGAACGAAGGCGGCGGCTTCCACTTCGAGTTGCTCCGCTGCGGCACGTGCGGCACGTCCAAAGGCGTTCCCTACCGGACGATTTGGAATTCATACCTGGCCTACTTGAAGGGGCAAGACGCCGATGCCCGAGCCGAACGGGGCGGACTGGCGGCAATATCCGGGGGAGCCGATCAGCAAGGAGGAATATCGGCGCGTCCTGGAAACGGAGGCGGGTGCGTGTGCATGTGGCGGCACGTTTTCGGTGGATGCGCCACTGCGGTGCCCGGCTTGTCGGTCGGAGAAGATCGAGCGAGGGGAGACGAAGATTCACTTTGATTGAGTCGATCGCGTAAGAGAAGCGCTCCGCCCCTGCGTCACCTGTCCGAAGACGCTGCCGACATCGTCGCCCGTTTCGACGAGGGCGGCCGCCTGGTGATTAGACCTGGCCGCTCGCAGGCGAACGGTTGGAGAAATGACCGCGACGTTCTTACTTTGCGAGCACTTGCGCCAAATGCTTGACCTTCTCGGCACCGATCTTGTCAGCCAGTTGCTTCACTGCGCGAATGTCGTCAAGCGTAATGCCACCGGTGTCCCGAGGCCCGGGATGTGGCTGGCTATGGGATCCACTCACACCGCCTTCATCGCGAATCTCAAGATAACGCGTGAGATACGCCTTGACACTCAGTGGATGCTTGGCGAGCCGGCAAGCCACATCGAACGGTTCGGAATGATAGTAGAGTTCCATTTGCTCAGCAGGTAGGTTGTCCACCTTTTTTCGAAACTGCTTCACCTGTGCTCGGGCCGCGCCCGGCTGCCTTTGATGGAATTGCACCAGACACTCTTTCACAACCGACCAGAAATGGCCTCGTGCATCATCAGGAGTAGTTTCCGAGGAGTTCATACCACCTGCACCTTTGCACTGCCGTCCAATAGCATTGCGCCTGCAGCAGTGTGAAAAGAAACCTGATCAGCGTTCCGAATGACCGATTGCTTTTTCCAATCACCGGCCACCGGTCCACTTACAATGTCATACCATTGCGTTTGAGCGCGGTTGTGATCCGCAGCAATAGTCCGACAGTACTGAACGAAACTCCAAAAGTCCGCCGCGCCGGGGTCTCCGCGCATGAAGAACAGACAATCCAGTTGAGCATGGTCATTGCGTGAAACGGTAAATTCGATCACTGCTGCTGGATCCGTGCTGTCAAGCGCCAGATTATTGGCCCAATGTTCGGCGTGGACTTTACTTGTACTTGTGTAGAACCCGCGGCCAAAATCCCTGAGGTGTTTACCCTTTGTGACGTCAACTCCCTGCATGATGGAGCCAATGTGGGTGGCCAACGTACCATGATAAAGGACAAGGTCCTGGTCAATCCAGGGAGGTATGCCTGGCAACGGCACCTACAAGATCTCCGGGCAGAAACAACGGCAACCAGCAGGAATCGCCATTCGCCATTTTACCGGATTGTCCGAACCGAGCAAGTCAAAGTTGTCGGTGGTTGCACCGCTGCGGTGCCCGGATTACCGCTCGGAGAAGATCGAGCGAAGGGAGCCGAAGATTCTGTTCGATTGACGCGAGCATGAAGAAGGCGGTGCGTCGCTGCGTACCCCTTTTCCACGGAACCGAGGATGTCCCCGTTTGGCCCTTCATAATATCCCCCGGCCCGTTCGGCGTTGGCGAGGTGAGGGGCCGGCCGCTCTGCAACCCCGCCCGTCAAGACCTTGGCAGCATCGAAGAAAGGATGCCGCGCCAGCGAAGAGACCAGGAAAAAGACGTGACGCGAACAGCCGAGAATGTCCCGGTTCGCCTCCTCCCATTCGACTCCCGACCGCTTTAATTTTCCATCTTTTGTGCCATAGGCCGAATTGGTAAAATGCTTAATTCGCCCATGCCGCAACGCCAGTTGCCGAGCGGCACGGGACAACCTTCAGCGAGTAAAAAGAACATGGACGATTACAAAATCGAAATTACGCAGATCGGTACTCGATACTGTTGGAGCGTTACGGACTTGTGCCGATGGACTCCGCTCAAAGAAGGATCAGCTGGGTCGGAGGATGACGCGATCTTCGCCGCCGAGCACTGCAAAAAGCTCGCAATCGCGGGCACTCTCGTGTCAATCTTCCCGTAGAGTGGGGAGAGTCGGGGAATGTTCTTCTACTCTTCAAAAAATTGCTCAATGGCTTCCGCGGCCTTCCTGCGAACCGTGTGGCTCGGGTGAGTCGTCTGGCTACGTAAGGCATCCAAACCCAGATCTGCTTGCACCGTTCCCGGGGCAATGCTCCCGAGTGCCCTGACGATGTGCTGCCTCGTGCCGTCGTGAATCTGATTACGCGCGAGAAGGGCTGTCATAGGCGGCACAGCGGCAACGGCAACCGTCCCCATCAGCCCAAGGGAATAGGCCGCGTAGGCTTGCCGCTGGAATTCTGCCGCAGGAGCGGCTTCATTCAGGCGAGCGATCAGTGGCGCCACGGCCTCCGCACCACCATTGGCTGCCAGATTCAGGCAAGCGGCTTCGCGCTCTTGGGCATTGGTGAACTGTGCGATCGCAGCAGCGATTTGCTGGGCGTTCATGGCCTTCTCTCCTGACCACATGGCCGCTCCGGTCTAGCTACAGTAGGACCGGCAATCGCCTATTTTACTGCGCAGTCAGCAGGCGTCCACTGGCCTTGCCTCCGGCACGTCTCGGTCGGCGGGCGCAGTCCACGATAAGGAGGTCGGGAGTCTTTTTCAGTAAAGACTCCCGACCCACTCCCGACCCCTTTTTTTTCTGCCTGACACCGTTTCTTCTGATCATTACTCTATTTCACAAATGGATCAACCCACACACCGCACAACCCGTTGCCGCGACCGCCATCTGTAAGAATGCGAAGTTCGAGCTGCTTGACCCCGGTGACATTCACCTTGCAGTCCTTTGTCACTCCCCGAGGTCCCATTGGTTCAGACTTCCATAGAACTTTGCCGTCTCCCACAACGGAGAATATCAATGGCGATTCACATGCGCAGCTATCTTCTATGGCAACCGATGACTGAAAGACACTGCACCTTCCGCTAATGTTGTAGGTAACATACACCGTCTCGTTCGGTTTGCCGTGCATGAACAAGGCGCGTTTGTAAGCCTTGCCTTTCACCATGATCGGTTTGTCGCCATTTGGCTCTTTGGCAGAATGGATACCCTTACCAGGTTCTTTGCCCCAGCCCACTGAGAATTTCACTTCCTTCAGGTCTACCAGGTAGTACGTTTTCCCAGTGGGTTCTCTTGCCACCACGATCAGGGAAAACTCATTTCAAGCTGCCCAATTATTGTTCATCCCTTGATTCGGTCAAGTGTACAGCCCTACGATTCTCC
>JAIEMG010000232.1 GCA_019752375.1 Gemmataceae bacterium
CAAGCCAAGTGCGAACATCGTCTTCAAGCCGGGCGATTCGATCGAGACGCTGGTCCGGCGCGGCGACGTGCCGGCCGGCAAGCAGCAGATCGCCCAGGCCTTGCTGGCCACTGTCAAGCCCAAGCCGCCGGCACGCTGGGAAGTGTCGCCCGCGTTCGAACGCCGGCAAAAGGCCGAGCAGCAGCTCCAGCAGATCGGCTGGGCGCTGTTCCAGTACGCCAGCACGGGCCGGCCGTGTCTTCAGCTCGACAAGGAAACCAAGGTCTGGCGCTTCAAGCCGGACTTGATCAAGGACGTGGTGCAGGTCGGCTATCTCAACGGCGGCATGCTGCTCGATCCGTTCGGCGCCAACCTGTCGCTGGACAGCCTGGCGAAGGCGGACAAGAACTTCAACGCCGATCGCTTTGCCCAGGTGCTGACCCAGTATCGCGCCCAGCAATTGACGTACGCCTTCATCAACTACAGCAATGTCCAGGTGCAGAAGCTGCACAAGAACGAACGCTGGCGGTTCCCCGACAACGTGCTGGCCGAAGCAGCGAAGTTTCAGGGGCTGGACGTTCACTTCCAGCGCGACGCCTGGGGCAAGCCGTTCCGGCTGCTGGAGCAGGACGCCAAGCGCAAGCACAACATGGGCTGCACGCAGTTCGACTATCACGAGCTGGTGAGCGCCGGTCCCGACGGCATCTTTGGCACGGTGGACGACGTGCTGCCGTTGTCGATGAGCCAGTGGCACGACTTCACCTACTGGTGGGTGGCCGATGGCGTCCGCCTCGCTCAGCTCCATCCCGAAATGAACTGGAACTGGAAGAATCGCAAAGGCCGCGGCGACAAGGGCGGCATGGACGCTCGCGACCTGCTCCAGATGGAACGCCACATGATGATGAAGCACGCCAACATGCCGATGGCCGTGCCCGGCGCGATGAACATGAACGAGAACGCCAAGATCGACCCGACAAAGAAGGCAGAGGGCGTGGCGAAATCCGAGCAATACAACCAGTCCACCGCCGCGCCGGCCATCCGTATCCGCGAGTACTTCCCCGAAACCCTGCTCTGGAAGCCGGCGATCATCACCGACGACAAAGGCACCGCCGAGCTGCCGCTCCAGTTCGCCGATTCGATTACCACCTGGCGTCTGACGGCGTCAGCCTCGTCCCGCAATGGCAGCCTGGGCGGCGTCTCGGCTCCGTTGCGTGTGTTCCAGGACTTCTTTGTCGATCTCGACCTGCCCGTCAGCCTGACGCAGAACGACGAGGTGGCCTTCCCGGTCGCCGTCTACAACTACCTGAAGGAACCGCAGACGGTGACGATCGAGCTGCAGAAAGAAGCGTGGTTCGAGCTGGTCGATTCGCAGGGACTGGTCCGCAAGCTCTCGCTTAAGCCCAACGAAGTCACTTCGATCAAGTTCCGTATCAAGGCCCGCAAGGTCGGCTATCAGCCGCTGACCGTCAAGGCGACGGGCTCCAAGATGCACGACGCGATCAAGCGTGCCGTGGACGTGGTTCCCGACGGCACGAAGGTCGAGCAGGTCTTCACTGACCGTTTGAACGGCAAGGTCAAGCAGTCGATCCTGATCCCCGAGCACAGCGTGGCCGACGCTTCCAAGATCGTGGTCAAGGTCTATCCCGGCGTGGTCAGCCAGGTGATGGAAGGCATGGAAGGCATGCTGCGAATGCCGCACGGCTGCATGGAGCAGACGTCGTCCTCGGCCTATCCCAACGTGCTGGTCGTGGACTACATCAAGAAGTCGCGCGTCGCCAATCCGCAAACGCTGGCCCGTGCCGAGCAGTTCCTCAACGCCGGCTATCAACGCATGCTGACGTTCGAACGGCCCGGCGGCGGCTTCGACTGGTGGGGCAACGGCGAGCCACTCGTCTGGCTCAGCGCCTATGGCCTGCACCAGTTCAACGACATGAGCAAGGTCTACCCGATCGACAAGGGCGTCATCGACCGCACCCAGAAATGGCTGATGTCGAAGCGCAACGCCGACGGCACCTGGGACCAGATCGGCGCCACTCATGCCGAGACGATCTCGCAGATGGGCAACGCCAAGCTGCTGCTCACCAGCTACGTGGCCTGGTCGCTGCTCGACAGCGGTCTGAAGTCGCCCGAGCTGGAGAAGTCGGTCGAGTACATCCAGACGCACATCGACGACGCCAAGGACAACGCGTACATCCTGGCCCTGGCCGCTAACGCCCTGGCCGCCTGGGACGCCAAGGACGACCGCACCTTTGCCGTGCTCCAGAAGCTGGAGAAGCTCAAGGTCGAGAAGCCCGAATGGAAGGCCGCCTGTTATCCGACGACCGGGCGTTCCATCACCTACGCCCGCGACGACGCGGTCACCGTCGAGACTACGGCCCTGACTTGCCTGGCGATGATGAAGTCCGGGCAGTTCACCGCCAGCGCGAACCAGGCGGTGAACTACCTCATCAAAACCAAGCAAGCCGGCGGCCACTGGGGCAGCACGTCCGCCACGATCCTGTCGCTCAAGGCCCTCGTTGGCGGCCTGGGCGGTGCCAAGCCACAGGGCAAGGTACCCTTCACGGTCCTCATCAACGGCAAGGAAGCAGGCAAGGGCGCGGTCACCGAAGAGAACTTTGACGTGCTGCAGCTCTTCGACCTCAAGGACCAGACGCGCACCGGCGTCAACGATGTCGAGATCGTCGCGGACGGCGAGACGGGTGTGATGTACCAGATCGTCGGGCGTCATTTCGAGCCCTGGAAGACCGAGGCGAAGAAGTCGATCGTCGAGGTGGCCGTGGACTACGACCGCACCGAGCTTTCGACTTCCGACCTGCTGCGTGCCAAGGCCACTCTGAAGTACAACGGCGACGCGCCGACCTACCAGGTGATCGTCGACCTCGGCATCCCGCCCGGCTTCACGGTGGACCCGGGCGATTTCGCCGAGATGGTCGGCCAGAAGAAGGCGGAGAAGTTCAGCGTGACCCCGCGGACGGTAACGCTCTACGTCGGCGACGTGAAGCCGGGCGATGTCAAGACCTTCGAGTATACGCTCAAGCCGAAGTATCCGATCAAAGCCAAGACGCCGGCGACGATTGCGTACGAGTATTACACGCCGGCGAATCAGGCGGCGGCGAAGCCGGTGGAGTTGACGGTGGTGGAGAAGAAGTGAACGGCGACTTTCAGCCCGACTACGATTGAACATAAGCCCGGCTGCTTCGGTGGCCGGGCTTCTCTCTTGTCCGCTGCTCGCCCGCAGGGATAAAATGCCCTGATGCAATTACACCAAGAACCAAGAAAACGACTCCTCGCTGAGGCGAAACGAATCGCCCGTCAGGTTGATTCGTGGATCACCCTGTCCAACGCTCTGTCCGACCCAATCGGCGGTTTGATTGCGATTCACTTTCCTGAAGCAAGGCAACGCGAGGAATTCCTGTGCTCGGCAGAATACGAGGAACTGAATCAACTCTTACTGCGCACCATCGAGCGGAAGGGACTTTATCCGCGCGCTGCGAATAGCACGAATGGGGTAGCGGAGGGCAAGTGATGTCCATCGAAGGTACGGTGGTGAACGGCGTGGTTGTTCTGGACAGCGGGACGCAGCTTCCTGAGGGAGTGCGCGTGCGCGTGGAGTTAACCGACTCTGACGACCCCGACGACTTCGCCCCGCCGCCGGAACCGTACGACCGCGAGAAGGAGTTGGCCATCCTGCGCGAAGCGATCGAAGATGTCCGCGCTGGGCGCGGCATGCCGTTGGAGGAATTCATGGCCAAGCTCTCAGCGGAATTAAATCTCCCCAGCGTCCCGCCGGAATGAGTCGTGGCGTACAACATCCATATCTTTCCACGCGCGATGGCGGATATCCGTTCCGCCGTCATCTTTCGGAGTCAGCGCTCAAGTTTGGCTGGTGCCCGCTGGCAGGCACGCTTGCTCGCGGCAATCAACACGCTGATGGACAGTCCCGAACGCTGCCCAATGGCGGACGAGGCGGCAGACCTCGGCTTGGATGTGCGCGAGTTGCTGCATGGACGAAGGCGCGATGTGCACCGCATCCTCTTCATGATCGAGAGCCAAACGGTCCATGTGCTAAGGGTCCGTCACGCGGCACAGGATCGGCTCTCGGCGGATGATCTCTAGGGTTCGCCGGAAGCACCGATGCCCCGTTACGTCATCCTCGAACACGACCATCCATTCCTGCACTGGGACTTCATGCTTGAAGCCGGAGATGTGTTGCGCACGTGGCGCCTGGGTGCTGCGCCGCAAGTGGGGACAACGATTCGCGCGGAGCCTCTCGGTGATCATCGAAAGCAGTATCTGGACTACGAAGGTCCAGTGAGTGGGGGCCGTGGAAGCGTGAAGCGGTGGGATGCCGGTACGATTGTCTGGCACGTCGACGGGTGCGACCGGGTCGTCGTGGCACTGCGGGGACACCGCCTGAGCGGTAGTGGGGCCCTGGAACGCGATGCATCGGGCCGGTGGTCCTTTCTGCTGACTCACTGACCGATGCCCTGGCCGTTTGGCACGGTTGCCATTTGTGGGGCCGGCTTCCAGCCGGTCATTTGGCCGGCTGGAAGCCGGCCCCACATCGGACCGCGCCGGCCAAAAAACGGGTCGAACACTCGGCTCGGCCTATTTCAGGACATCCTCAGCCTTCTGGCCATTGACCACCTTCAAGGACTTGATGGAACGCAGAGTGGCCGCGTCGCGCGCTGGCTGGAAATCGCAATTCAGGACCTCGAGCGGCGAATCGCGTAGGGCCGAGTAATCGGAAACCTTGCAGCCCCGACATTCCAGGTTCTTCAGCGGCATGCCTTGTAGCGGCCCGAGGTCCCGAATCGCACTACCCAGCAGCGATAGTGAGGTGAGCTTCATCCCTGTCAATGGCGTCAGGTCCGTGACAGCCGTTTGCGAGCAGCTCAGGTTCGTCAACGGCAGGTCGGCCAGCGGCCCGAGATCGCTGACCGGCGTGCCGCTGCAGTTGAACGACGCCAGCGGCATTCCGCGGAGCGGCGCCAGATCGCGCACTTTCGAGCCGGCGATGTCCAGCGTCGAGAGCGGCGCGCCTCGCAGGCCGGACAGGTCGGTGAGATGACGCGTGCGGCAGTACAGGACGCGCAGCGCGGGTAAGCCGCGCAACGGCGACAGGTCGGCAATCGGCGCCTGTTCCGGAAAGGTCAGCCCCTCGACACCCTGCTTGCCCACCTGAGGCGTAGCCTTGCCGTCAAAACTGGGGTTGCGCTCCCGCAAGCGGGCGAGCACTGCTTCCAGCTGCTTCTCGGGCGTCAGCCGAGCGACGGAGGCGATCCACGCCGGATCATCGGCCACGACGGGGGAGGACGCCGCTGCGGTGGACACCGTTCGAGTGGAGCGCGTGGCAAAGAATACTCCCGCGAGGATTCCGGCGACAAGCAAGGCCATCGCAATTGCAATCCACAGCCGACGGCGCTTGCGGGACGGGCGGGTCGCAGCCGTGGATGCCTCCTCGGCCAGCGCCTGCGCCACTTCGCCGGGAGTTTCAAAGCGGTCCTCGGGATGCTTGGCCAGCAGGCGGCGAACCACGCCGGCAACGGCAGCGGGCACGTCTGGCCGCAGTTGCTCGACCGGCACGGGGTTTTCCTTCTGGTGGCGGATCAACTTGTCGAGCGGCGAGCCGCCCAGAAAGGGAACCTGTGCGGTGAGCAGGTAATAGAGGGTGGCGCCCAGCCGGTACAAGCTGGCACGGACGTCCACGACCGCACTGCGCGCCTGTTCCGGCGCGATGAAGTCTGCGGTTCCAGGGTTGGCGGCGCCCAGGTCCGCCGGAGTGCCGCGCCGACCGACGCTGGTGCGAAGCACCTTGACCACGGCCGTTCCCGCACGAGAGCGTTGCACCAGCAGCGTGTCGGGCTTGAGGTCATCGTAGGTCAGCCCGCGTTCGAACGCATGTTGCAGCCCCAGCGCGGCCTGGCGGACATAGTCGCAGGCCTCCGCAATCGGCAGCGGGCCGCGTTCCTTGACCAGCTGGGCCAGGTCCTTGCCTTCCACAAACTCCATGACCAGGACATGGCTGTCGCCCACCTGATCCGCATCGTAGGCGTGAAGCAAGTTTGGGTGGGACAAGGAGGCGGCAGTGTCCACCTCGGCGCGAAAACGCTGCAAAGTCGCCGCATCGGCGAACTGATCCTTGCGGAGGCGTTTGATCGCCACGATACGCCGCATCTTCCGATGCCGGGCCTTGAAGACCTTGCCGCTATCGGGTTCACCGAGCCGATCGAGCAGCACGTATGGACCGAACACGAGGTCCGCGGTCCGGTCCTGGAACACCTGGTTGACCTGGTAGGGCGTGAGCCAACCGCGCTCGATCAGGTCGCGCGCCAGACTCCGTGGCTCGGCAGACTTCCGCGTCGCGAGCTCCTCGAGCTGGGCCGGGTCGAGGAGTTGGTGCTCGCGGAGCGACTCCAGAAAACTGGCGGCGGAAGATACCGGCATGGGAAATCCTGAGCATCGGGACGTGCCTCTAGCGTACCGGATGACTTGAGCGGAACAAGGCGCATTCCAACGGCGCTTCATCGAACTGACTGCCAACGCATCAATGCCTAATTCTACAACGCTACCTTGCAAAGCAGGATTCGTCATAAACGTCTGTAGCCGCAGGCTTCAGCCTGCGGAAGTGCGTCGCAGGGCCGGCAGTCGCCACTCCGCAGGCTGAAGCCTG
>JAIEMG010000062.1 GCA_019752375.1 Gemmataceae bacterium
TTTGAGAAGACCCTGAAAAACAGGGCATCTGCTACTCAAGCTCATCCTGTAGAATTAGCAGCTGCACCCATTTGAAATCGCGAGCGAAACCCTGCTCGATCTCGTCCAGCACGCTCATGCGATCGCCCAGTTGTCCCGCATCCGCCAGCGACTTGAGGTTCTCCACGCCCTTCTTCGGGTCGTGGACGTAGAGCGGCTGGTACTGCGACCCCAGGAAGCCGGGGCCGTGGCTGCGATCCCTGCGCTCGGCAATGGCGATGTAGTTCGGGATCGGGAAGTCCTGCCGGCCGATCTCCGCGGAGACGATGCTGCCCAGGCTGGGGTAGGACAGCCCGCCCTGGCCATCGCGATAGCCGGTGCGCAGATGAACGCGGGCTCGCAGATGCTCGGCCTCCACCGTGCTCATGCCGCGGATGATCGCGGCATGATCCGTCAGCTTGGCGAACTGGGGGAACAGCTCGCTGATCTGAATGCCGGACACCGCGGTTTGAATCGGCGAAAAGATGCCTGCATCCGGCGTACCCGGCTTCAGGTCGAACGTGTCCTTGTGCGGGGGACCGCCGTCCATCCAGAGCACGATGCAGGCCTTGGGCTTGTTGCCTTGCTCCGCGGCCCGCGCCGCCAGCGCCGGTAGCCATCCGGTCATTGAAGCCCCCGCCACGCCGGCCGCCGAGAGCTTGAGGAAAGCGCGTCGGGAGAGTTCACGTTCGCGGCTCGTATTCATCGCAATCAGGCTCCTGTTCGGTTCAAGGCGGCAAGGGGGAGGATCCAGGCAGAGCACGCGACGGTTAATGGTTCGCAAAGAACTCCGTGCTGTTCAGCAAGGCCCAGAGCACGTCTCCATAGGCCTTGTTCTTGTCGGTCTGCTTGCCGACGTAGGCTCCCAGGCGCTCCGCTTCCGGGGCAGCAGGCCGACGGCCCAGGGTTGCCAGGAAGAGCTGTTCAATGACCTGGTTCGGGGCCTTGTGTTGTTTGACGAGCGCGTTGATTACTGGACTCACGCGGTTCGTCTGATACGAGTTCATCAGGCGCAGGGCCTGGGGGATGCCGGTCAGATACTCGGTCGGCTCGGCGCCGTCTTCGGCGGCAAAAAAGCTGGCGAAGTTGGTGCGCGCGACCATCCGGTACTTACGCTGCTGTTCCTTCGCCTTGGCATCGAGGTTCTCCGGCTCCGGCTTCTTCACTTCGCCCATGCCGAGGACCAGTTCCAGCGAATCGTGGAGCTGATAGGGCGACATCACCTTGATGGCCATGTGACTGAAGAGCGTGGTGTCCTCGTCGTTGTTGTCGAAGGGCCGGCCGGTGCGCTGATACGTCTTGCTGCCGCAGATGGCGCGGATCAGGTCCTGGACGTCGTAGCCGTTGGCCGTGAACTGCCGCGCCAGTCCCTGCAACAACTCCGGATGCGAGGGATCGTTGTCTTCGTTCATGTCGTCGACGGGATTGACCAGCCCCCGGCCGAAGAACTGGTGCCAGGTGCGATTGACCATGGCTCGCGCGAAGTAGGGATTGCTGGGGGCCGTGATCCACTCGGCCAGGACCGGCAGCGACGGGTCGGCGGCGGCGATCCTGGCTTCTTCTCCGCGCAGGAACCGCGGCGGAACCGTCTTGGCCGATGGCGGCAGCATGAAGGGCTTGGCCTTGCCGGTCTCGCTGACGCCGCTTCGCTGCTTGCCGTTCTTGTTCTCGAACTCCGGACGCAGCTTGGTGAAGAAGGCTGCCATGCCCCAGTATTCAGTCTGCTTCCAGCTATTGAACGGATGATCGTGGCACTGGGCGCACTGGATCTGCACGCCCAGGAAGACCCGGCTGACCCGATCCGTCAGCTGGTCCACCGTCTCGTGGGTGAGATAGAAGATCACCGGCGGACTCTCTTCAGGATAGCCGCCGGCGGTGAGCACCTCCGTGACCAGCTTGTTCCACGGCTTGTTCTTCTGGAAGGACTCTTCCAGGAAGCGGATCATCGGCTCGTGATTGTGCCGAGCGCTGGCCGCGGTATTGGGAATCAGCAACGGCTTCCACGCATCGGTCATGTGCCGCGCGTAATGGGGGTTGGCGAGCAGCTCGTCGACCAACTTGCCGCGCTTGTCCGGGTCCTTGCTGTCGATGAACGCGACCGCCTTGTCCAGCGGCGGAATCACACCCGTGATATCGAGGTAAAGCCGGCGGACAAACTCGGCGTCGTCGGCCAACGGCGAGGCCTTCACCTTCTCGGCATCCAGACGCTTCTGCACCTCGCCATCGATGAACTGCGCCAGGGCCTTCGGCTCGAGCTTGGCGACGTCGGAATTCGGCTCCGCGCGGACGGACATCGTGTTTTGAACGACGAGGAGCAAAGCCGCAATGACTGGCAGGAAGCGGATCGAGCAGGAAGCGACGGACTGCGGCATGATCGAATCTCCCGGCGGGAACGCCCGTGCAGTAGCGGATAGCCCGGGTCGTGTGGGAGACGCAGGCCAGTGGCTAGAACCTCGAAGCGGCTCAGAAGCGGTCATCAAAAATAGGTTTTTCTCGAAATCGCGGTCCGGGGATGTCGGCGGGCTGGAATTGAGCGATTGGAGAAGTGTCCTAAGTTTCACCTGGACGGCCAATTACGGGGAAAGCTTCGCAAGTGCTTCGCCGCAAGCGGCGATCGGTCACTGAGCAGAAGTACCAGGCATGCGCAGCACATAGACCGTGTTGTTGACGTTGGCAGTCAGCAGATAACGCCCGTCGGGACTGAAGGCGATCGCGTAAACTGCCCCCGGAAGCTCCCATTTCTTGAACAGGCGCTGCGACACCAGGTCCCAGCAGAAGACCTGACCGTCCTCGTTCGCACCGGCCAGAATTTCGCCGCTGGGGGAGAAGGCCAGTGCGTGGGCCGGCGACCGGCTGTCGGCATTGAGGATGCCGCGCGAGCGGATGCTGTTCTCGTTCACGTCCCAGAGTTGCAGACAGTAGTTTCGGCTGTCCAGGTAGTTGGTAGCCAGGTGCTTTCCGTCGGGAGACAGGGCGATGGGAGCCAGCCCGGAAACGTCTTGCTCCTTGCTCAGGTCATCGCCGTTGACGCGCCAGAGGCGAACGGTGCCCACGCCCTTGTCGCGGACGTAGCTTGCCGACGCCAGGCGTCCGCCGTCCGCGCTGAATGCCAGCGCCTGGACCGCGCCGGTATTTTCCCGCACGGTAATTGGCTGGCCGGGACTGGGGGCCGCGGGGTCCCACCAGCACAGGGTGGTGTCCTGGCCCCCGGAGGCCAACCGCCGGTTGCCGGGCGCGAACGCCAGGCTGTAGACAAAATGCTTGTGGCCGCGGAGCGAACCGACCTGGCGCGGCTGCTGGCCCGCGACGTCCCAGAGATCGATCGCATTGCCCCAGTCGGTCAACGCCACGGTTGAACCGAACACCGTTGTCCCCACGATTCTCGCGGGCGACTTGAACCATGTGGCGGAGCGGGGCGCGTCGCGTGACAGGTCCCACACGATCGCCGTGTTGTCCGTGAAAGCAGCCAGCCGTAAGAGATCACGCCCGAAAGCCGCGCCGGCGAGGATGCAGGGATAGTCGTTGAGCGGCAGGACCTCGCGTCCCTTGCCGGGCGTGGTGTCCCAGAGGCGAACCGTCCCATCGTGTCCGGCAGAGACCAGCCGCTTACCGTCCTGATGGAACGCCAGGCCGGACACCGCACCGTTATGTCCCGTGAATTCGCTGGACTCCTTGGCCTTGACGCCATCCCAGGCCCACAGGCGCACGCTGCGATCCTTGCCGCCCAGAGCCAACCGTTGACTGTTGGGAGCAAACTGGACGATCAGCACGTCACCGCGCTGTTCGGGGATGGCGTCTTCCACCTCGCGCAGTTCGCCTTTCTGGACGTCCCAGACGCGCACCCGATCTTCACCCGCGGAGACCAGCCAGCGGCCGTCGGTCGAAAACGCCAGCGCCACCACCGATTTGGTATGTTTCGTCGCTTCGGCTGCTGGCTTGAGCTCCTTGTCGGCCACGGACCACAAGCGAACCTTCTTGTCGTCGCCCGCGGAGGCCAGAAACTGGCCGTTCGACGAAATAGCCAGGGCACGCACCGTGGCGCTGTGTCCGGCAAACGACCGAGGTTTGCCGGGCTTCTTCTCCGCCAGGTCCCACAGCCACAGCAGCCCTTTCGCCTCCCGGTCGTCGGTTGCGGAAACCAGCAGCGACGTGCGGGGCACAAACGCAACGGCGTAAACTCTGCCGGCAGGTGCGGAAAGCATGGGACCGGGCAACGGCACCTGGCCCGACAGGTCCCACACTCGAAGACTGTGATCGGCGCTGCCCGACACGAGCGTCTTGCCGTCCGAGCTGAACGCCAAGCTCAGGATCGCCGACGTGTGCCCCACGGCACCCGGTCCGCCCAGGACGTGTTGCTCGCGCAGCGTCTCCGGGTCCCAAAGACGGATGATCTTGTCCTTGCCGCCGCTGGCCACCCACTGCCCGGCGGGGCTGACGGCGACCGCGTTGCATTCGCCCCAGTGCCGCTGGCGCTGCTCACCGAGTGCAGCCACCAGCTCGGGCGGTTGCCAGCGGAAGCGCTGGTCGGCCGGGATGCCACGCTGGACCAACCACTCCAGCGGTCGCGCCGTGGTGCGAGGGTCTGGCTCGGGAGAGACAGGCGGCCGGGCCGGTCCACGACCCAACACCAGGAACAGACCCAGCAGCAGCGAGGCAGCGCCGCCGAGCAGGACCAGCCGACGCCGGTTGAAGCGATTTCGTCTCCACACGGAGCCGCTGTCGGCGTTGACCTTCGCCAGCGCGACGGCCACGTCGGCAGGTTGCTGATAGCGATCCTGGGGGCGCTTGGCCAGCATCTTGCGGAGCACGTCGGACAGGCCCGGCGGCACATCCGAAAGCTGCTGCTCCAGTGGCACCGGTTCGGCTTGCTGGTGCCGCCACAGCTTTTCCGCCATGGTGCCGCCCGCAAACGGCGGCTGGCCGGTCAGCAGGCAATACAGGGCGCAACCCAGGCTGTAAATGTCTGCCCGAATATCCACCCCGTGAAAGTCCATCGCCTGTTCCGGCGCGAGGTAATCCGGCGTGCCCATGATCATCACGCCACTGATCGGCGTCAGCGTGCTAGTGGTATTGTCGTGGCTCGGCCCCGAGGGCGTCTTCTCCTCCGCGGGCTGACGCAACCGGGCCAGACCCAGGTCGAGAAGTTTGACGAGTTCCAAGTTCAAAGTTCCAGGTTCAATGTTGGCTTGTCTTGAACCTTGAACTTTGAACTTTGAACTTTGAACTTGCGTCACCAGCAGGTTCGATGGCTTGATGTCCCGATGCACCAGTCCCTTTTCGTGCGCGTGCTGCAAGCCGAGAGCGGCCTGGCGGATGTAGTCACAAGCCACGGCCACCGGCAACGGGCCCTTCTGCTTGACCAGGCGCTGCAGGTCGATGCCCTCGACGTATTCCATCGCCAGAAAGTGCGTCTGGCCGAGGACGCCGGCATCGTAGGCATGAACGACATTGGGATGATCGAGCCGGCTGACCACCTGAATCTCGCGTTGAAAGCGGCCAACCACCTCCGGATCGGTCAGTAGCTCCTTGCGAATGACCTTGAGGGCGACGACGCGGTTCAATCGTCGATGTCGAGCCTTGAAGACCTGGCCGATGCCGCCTTCGCCCAATCGCTCCAGCAGCAGGTACGGTCCAAGCACCAGCTCGTCGCCGCAGCCTTGCAAGAGCTGATTGACCTGGTAAGGCGTCAGCCAATCGCGTTGCAGCAACTCCTTGGCCAGCTCGCGCGGATTGGTGAATTGGCCCGGTTGCAGGCCTTCCAGCTGAGTACTCTCCAGCAGTTTCAACCGGCCCAATGTGTCCAGTGCGGCGCTAACGGTGACGGCGGCCGGCTCCAGGGGATGCTTGCCGGGGGCGAAGATGGCGTCTTCTCTCCGCTCAGCAGTGCGTGCGGGTTCCGCTTTCCGGCACGCGGCGGGCGGCTCGGCGATCAGCTCGGCGTCGGCGTGGCGCAACGTCTCGCGCAGTTTCAGTCCGTGCCGCGGAAACCGCGTCAGGTACTCGGCGTGGACGGGACGGTCACCCCATAGCCGGCGAGCACGGTATTCCTCGCCGATCAGGTCCGGCGCCAGGCCATCGCGCCCGCCCAGTTCCGGAAAGCGCGTCAGGTAGTCTTCCAGGCGTGGCGGTGCAGGCAGCGCGGCCTGGCTGGCAGCGGGCCGGGGCTGCCGGCGCCAGCGATGGCCCAGGTCAATCTTGATCAGTTCTTCCAGGAACCTGCGGCGGGTATGGGCACTGATTTCCTGGCCCTTGGTGTGCGCCGGGGAAAAGAACTCTTCCAGACGCGGCGGCGGCTCGCGCAGCCAGGCCTCTTCGAATTGGTCCAGTGCGTCTTCCAGCGCCGACCAACCTTCGGGAAGCAGCTCGTCGGAGGGTTGGGCAGGAAGCATCGGTTCGCACCTTGAACGGTCGGCGTCATGCTTTGTAGAAAACGTACACTTCCGGCGAGCGGGGCGTGTGAACGCCCCGGTTGATTTGGCTAAACCGGGGCGTTCACACG
>JAIEMG010000181.1 GCA_019752375.1 Gemmataceae bacterium
GCCCCACTCGCTATGAGTCTTTCTTTAATTTGCTGGCTGTTATCCGATCCGTAACCCCCCGGGGGCGCTAAGATCCCGTCAATCTTCGCCCCCCCTCCCACGTTTGCGGTCTTTTCTCCGCAATTTAGAGCGGAATCCCTACCACCGGTTGACAATCGTGTCTTTGTGATCTAGCTTGCATTTGAGTTTGCCACGGTCTCACTCGCCCCCCTCGCCCGCCTTGACCCCGTTTTCCGCTGCGGAGTCGCGCGAAAGTGCTTGAATTTCTACGTTGCGCATCTTTGGTCGCGCTGCTGTTCGTCGAAATGACGGACGACGTCTGCGCGGCAGTGGTGCGTGGTCCAGTGCCGATTGTTTTCCCACCCGGCGAGCAGGTGGCATTGCCCATTGGCCTGCGTTACCGCCAGCAGATACTGAACCAACTTGTCGACCTCCAGCACGAGTGCACCGAGCGGGCATTCGCGTCCTTCAATGGCGATCCGAAGCGGGGCGACATTCCCGCGGAACAGACCTTGGCCTGCTCCGACGGCAATCGCTTATATCGTTTGAAGTCGCTTCTGCTTTAGGCAATCACCCGCCCTGAATTTTGGCAACAGAATAGCGAACATCGTTGCTCACCAGTGAGCAGCTGCGCCGAAGTTGCGCCCGTTGACAAGCGTTTACCCCCCTGCCCTCTTACGGAGGATTACGTCCATGGCGACCCGTCTTCTCAAACACGTGACTGAATTCCTGAAGAACGAAGACGGCCCCACTGCCGTTGAGTATGCCGTGATGCTGGCCTTGATCATCGTCGTGTGCTTCGCCTCGATCGGTGTCATCGGCCAAGCCTCCAGCAGCAACTTCAACAGCCCCAAGATCGGCACTGCCCTGGAATCGGGTACTTGACAGGGAGTGACGTGGACATCAGGGGGATTTCGGTTTTCGTTTCTTTTTCCTCGAAAGGATCACTGACATGCGGAAGCTTCGCGAATTAGTTGTTGAGTTCCTGAGGAAGGAAGACGGTCCGACGGCAGTCGAGTATGCCGTCATGCTGGCCCTGATCATCGTGGTTTGCCTGGCCGCCATTACCACCATCGGCTCGAAGGCCAACGTCACGTTTCAAACGGTCGGCCGCAGCCTGACCTCGTCATCTTGAGTGAGCATTGATCGGTGCAGCTTCCAGTCATGGAAGCTGCACCGACCTCGTTTTGATCGGGCCAGTCGATTGACAGCGAACCTCAACTGCACATTTCTGTAAAGTAGCTTCCCTCGCGAAAATTCGTGCTGGACTAGCCGTGAATCGTCGACCGGGAAGGAACCAACTTTTCTTCCTTTTGACTGGCGGTTCATCCCGGTTCTTGCCACTCCTATGGTTGAGTGGGGATTGACCACCCACCTTGGCCCCCTCCGAGAAGAAGAGCGAGCGATCTTCCGTCCCGCCACTTCCCCCAGTGCGGCGCTTGCTCAGTTGCTTCCCGTGGTCCGTTCCCCGTCTTTTTTGCGGCCGCCCCCATGCGCCCAAGGGTTGATTTTTGCTTAACCGAACTGTGGAGTGCGCCAATCGCGCATTCTCGTCCCCCGAGTGCGCTGCGTACTTGGGGACGCAGAACCTCCATCACTTTCTTGAGGTTACCCATGTTTGCCCGCATCACTGCTCAGGTCATTGAGTTCTTGAAGAAGGAAGACGGTCCGACGGCAGTCGAGTACGCCGTCATGCTGGCCCTGATCATTGTGGTCTGCCTGGCTGCGATTACAAGCATTGGCTCCAAGGCCAACCTCACGTTTCAGACCGTGGGCGATAGCCTGACGACCACCGGTTCGTGAGCTATGCGGTGAGCGGCAGGAGATGTTCAACGCACACAACCTGACACGCCAGCAAGGAGCGCCTCGCTGGCGTGTCAGGTCAGCGTCGGTGCATTTCCACCTGCCTTATCGTTCCAGGTGAGACCAAGACGACGGGAGGCTGGACTTGAGCGTGCGGTCCAGCCCGTGCTGCTTCATGGCTTCTTGACCGCCGGCATCGGACGCCCGACCTGCACGGCGAGTTGTCGGATCGTGTGGAGCAACTCGTCCTGCGCTTTCGGTGTGAACGTGCCAAGGCCGCCGGCGTACAGACCGCGCGTTTCATAGCCTCCCTCTTCCAGGATGCGTGCCGAGGGGAGGTAGCCGAACAAGTCGTTGCAATAGGCAGCGACCCAGAGACGACTAGGGCCAATCGTCTTTTCCAGCAATGGGACGTAGTCAACGACCACCTCGCCCGAGAGGCCCACCAGGGTCAAGTCGGTGCCGAACTGCCAGACGGCTTGCGGGCAGCGATAAGTCGTGGGGAGCTTTTCCCCGCGGTCGAGTCGCGCCAGCATTTGCTGCGCGACCCAGGCCTGGTAGCGCTGTTTGGAAGCGGCCTGCTTCTCCAACTCCGCCCGCGCGGGCGGATCCTGTAAGGGCAGGTCCGACTGCGCCAGGGCGAACTTCAGCGGCCCTTGCACCGGTTGCAACTTCGCATCGAGCACCCGGCCGACTTCCCTGGCCAACGTGTTGCCGTGTTCGCGAGCCAGTTCCATCGTGCTATGCGGATAAGGATCCGCGTCTCCGGCACAGCCCAGCATGAACATCGCCTGAGCTTCGGGGTACTTCTCTTGCAACGCCAGCTGGGCGAAGCCGGCGTAGTCGCCGCAGATCTGATAGTGCTGCGGGCGCAGCGTGGTGTTGTGAACCGCCGCACCAAACAGGACCGCCCGCAGCTTACCCTCGGGCGTATCGACCCGCAGCACGGGCACGCTACGGTCGGCCAGGCCCCGCGGATTGGCGCCGAACGTGACGCCGTCCGGCGCAAACACCCGACGGTTCATCACGAAGTGAATGACGCCCGTACCCCAACTCAGCCGCGCCGGCTCGAGCTTCTTGCCGGCCTGCACGACCACTTCCACGATCTTGTCTTGCATCTTGCGGGTGTACTCGACCGTGCGCTCCGCATCACCGGCCGTCATGCCGTTCTCGCGCTCTCTGGCATCGAGGCTCAAGAACGGTCCCGTATGAGTGTGCGCCGAGTTGATCAGCACCTGCGCACGCTTGAGACCGGTCTTCTTCTCGATGCGCTCGCAGATCGGCTCGGAGATGGCCGCGGGCAGGCCAAGGAGATCGGTGGTCACGATGACCGCACGATGGCCTTCGCTGTCCTCCAGGACCATTGCCTTCGCCCACAGGTCGTGCTCCACCTTTTCGAACGGTTTATTCCGCCCGCCGTAGCCCCAAAGAAAGATCGGCTGTTCGGGCGTGATCTTGACGTGGGCCAGGCCAACCTTCCAGTCGGCGGCATCCGCGGCACGCACGGACCCGCAATGGAACAGGATGGCCAACCCGGTCAGCAGACCCGTGATTGAACCGCGCATGATCTCACCTTTCATTTTCTCGTGACCGGGCGGAGCCCGGGCACGGAGCCTTCATTTCGGGTCCCGCGCGGCCTTCTCGACTTCGCGGAAGGCGCGCAGCAGGTTGCCGCCCAGGACCTTGTGAATCTGCTCCTTGGTGTAGCCGCGATTGAGCAGCTCCTGCGTGATGAACGGGAAGCACGAGACGTCTTCGAGCTGGCGCGGCGCCCGGCTGATGCCGTCGAAATCCGAGCCGAGGCCGACGTGGTCGATCCCCGCCACCTTGATGACGTGTTCGATGTGATTGACGACCGTGTGCACGCTGCCTGCCGGGAACGGGTGTTCCTTTTCCCACTGGGCCAGGGCGGTTTCGAACTCCTTGTCGTCGGGATACTTGACGCGTAGCTCGCGCGCCGTCTTGAACAGCTCCTTGGCCGCCCGCGCTCCTTCCGGCGTGATGAAGCCCGAGTAGAAGTTGACCATCACGACGCCGCCGTTCTTGGCGACCAGCTTGAGGACGTCGTCCGGCACGTTGCGAACGTGGGGCGCCAGCGCGTAAGCCGACGAGTGCGATGCGATCACCGGCGCCCGGCTCACCTTGATGGCATGCTTCATCGTGTCGGCCGAGACGTGCGAGATGTCGACCATCATGCCCAGGCGATTCATCTCTTGCACCACCTGCTCGCCGAACTTTGTCAGGCCGCCGTGCTTCGCCTCGTCGGTAGCGCTATCGGCCCAGTCGAGCGTCTCGGTGTGCGTCAAGGTCATGTATCGAACGCCGAGCTTGGAGTACATGCGCAAGACACCGAGCGAGTTGTCGATGGAATGGCCGCCTTCGACGCCAATCAGCGAAGCGATTTTCCCCGCCTTGCGGATGCGCAGGATGTCGTCCACGCCGGTCGCCAGCTCGAGGTCATCGGGATAAGCACGGATCATGCGATGGATGACGTCGATCTGGTCGAGCGTCTCACGCACCGCGGTACCCTTCTTGCGGCTCTCCGCGGGCACGTACGCGGCCCAGAACTGGGCGCCGACGCCACCCTTGCGCAGCCTCGGAATGTCGGTGTGAATGCTCTTCTGCGGCCGGGAGATGTCCAGGCTCTGGAACGACAGGTCCGACTTCGTCCGGAACTGCCAGGGCAGATCATTGTGCCCATCGACCAGCAAGCCCTCGCGGTGGATGCGCATGCCCTCCTCGGTCATCTGCACGGGGCCGCGTTCTTTGGGTTCGGCCGGCTTGTCGTCGCCCCAGAGGCGGAGCGGGCCAGCCGCAAGGAGAACTACCGTCATCGCGAGGCCGAAGGAAGGGATCGATGAACGCTTCATGATGCTCTCCGCTCAAGGTGTAGACGTGCCTGCGATCAGACCATCGGCACGCATCAAATGCAAGCAAGCGCCGACGGATTGTCGCTTGGTTCTCCATTGCTCCCTTCTCTGGAAGGACCGACGCGCATTTCTGTAGCCGCAGGCTTCAGCCTGCGGAATGGCGAGTCAGGATCCGCGCAAGAATAACTTGTGCAATTCCTGTAGGACGGATTTCCAATCCGTCCAGTTTTCTCTGGACGGATTGGAAATCCGTCCTACGTGCAATTGTTCGACTTATTGTTACGCGGCTCCTCAGTTGCGGACAATGCACTCCGCAGGCCGAAGCCTGCGGCTACGGACACTCTTGTCAATCGTACTTTCAAATGAGCGCCGCCAAACTAGGCGTCGCGGTTCTCTCCTGCCTGCAAAGGCCGCCGCAAGAGAGGACTGACGGCCGCCGCCGCCGTCAGCAGCCCGCCGGAGACGTAGAAGGCAATATCGAGGTTGCCGGTGGTGTCTTTCAGATAGCCCGCCAGTTGCGGGACGCAGAACGCGATGCCCCAGCCGAGGAAGACGAGCCCGTAATTCAGGCCCAGGTTTTTGGACCCGAAGTAGTCCGCGGTGAAGGACGGCAATAGCGACAAGCCGCCGCCATACTGCCAGTACGCCACGCCGACGGCCAGGAAGAGAAGCAGCACATTGCCCGATGCCATGATGGCGGGGGTCAAGAACAGGCATGTCGCGGAAATCAGGCTGTTGACGAGATAGGCGTTGCACCGGCCGATACGATCGGAATAGAGCCCCGTTCCCACCCGGCCGGATGCATTGACCAGCCCGCCGAATGATGCCAGTAACCACGCGTTGGCCGCGAAGAAGGCAATCGAACGTGCCGTGCTGTCCAGCATCGGCGTGGCATTGGCGATCACCAGCAATCCGGATTGGGCCGAGCCGATGAAGAGAAATACCAGGGCATAGAACTGCCAGGTCCGGAGCATCTCGCCAGCAGTCCAATCGACCGAAGTCATGGCTGACTTCTTCTCGGCACCCGGGGGCGGCGCCGGCGGCACGTAGCCGGCCGGCGGACGGGCCAGTAGCTGGCCGGCCACGATCACGACCAACGCAAAGAGGATGCCCAGGCCGATGAAGCTGGCCGAGAGGCCGTGCTCGACGATGAGATACCTGGCCAGTGGGGCGATGTAGATGGCCGCGCCGCCGTACCCTCCCACGACGAGGCCGACGATCGCGCCGCGTTGATGCGGACCGAACCAGCGCACCGCCGCGGGCGTCGCTGCCGCATAGCCCATGCCCATGCCCATGCCGCCCAGCACGCCGAAGCCGAGGAGCAGGCCGCTGTAACTCTTCATCAACCCGGCCACGATGCATCCCGCGGCCAGGAACAGGCCGCCCGCGCTGGCGCCAAGCTTGGGACCGTACTTATCCTGAATGCGCCCGCCCGGGATCATGAATAGCGCAAAGACCAGGCCGCAGATCGCGTATGCCCAGGTCGCTTCCGCATCGGTCAGGTAGGACCAGCCCTCATTGAGACCGGTCATGGCCGAACCGGCGGGGTGATCGGCGTCGGCGATCAGGTACTTCTTCCATACGCTCCACGCGTAGAGGATGCCGAGGCAAAGATTGATGGAAGTGCCGGCAAACGTCACAACCCAGGCGCGGGTCGGTACTCTCGATGGGTGATCCATGCGTGGCGGTCTCGTGAAGCAAAGGCATACCATAACACGCCCGACCGCAAGCCGCGATGGGGCAGTTGTCGGGATAGCCCCTTTGCCCGAATGGCATTTACTTAAGGCGAGCGGGGCGTGTAAACGCCCCGG
>JAIEMG010000085.1 GCA_019752375.1 Gemmataceae bacterium
TTGTCACCTTGTCACCTTGTCACCTTGTCACCTTGTCACCTTGTCACCTTGTCACCTTGTCACCTTGTCACCTTGTCTTTCCCACACGAGGGTCTTCATGTCTTCGCCGACTCCTGCGCCCTCTCCCAACCTGCTGACGGCAGGCAGCAGCGACAACTTGTTCCCGCAGCCCTGCACCTTGGTGATCTTCGGCGGTTCCGGCGACCTGTCGAATCGCAAGCTGCTGCCGGCGATTTACAACCTGGCCCTGGATGGCGTGTTGCCCACCAACTTCGCCGTGGTCGGCTTCGCCATCGACGACCTGGACGACGTCCGCTTTCGCGCCTTTGCGCGCAACGGCATCGACAAGTTCTCGCGCCGTCCCGTGGTGCCGGAACACTGGTCCGACTACGAGCGCTCGCTGTTCTACGTGCGCGGGTCGTTCAACGAGGCGGAGGCGTATCAGCGGCTCAAGGCCCGGCTCGAAGAGATCGAGCCGGCCGCCGGCATTCCGGGCAATCGCGTCTTCTACCTGGCCATCCCGCCAAGCCTGATCGACGTCAGCGTTCGACAACTTGCCGCCGCAGAGCTCGTGCGGCCGCCCACCGAGCTGCCGTTCTCGCGCATCATCGTGGAAAAGCCGATCGGCCGCGACCTCGCCAGCGCCCGGACACTGAATGACACGGTGGCCCAGGCGTTCGACGAGTCGCAGGTCTATCGCATCGACCACTACTTGGGCAAAGAGACGGTGCAGAACGTGATGGTAATGCGTTTCGGCAACGCCATCTTCGAGCCGCTCTGGAACCAGAAATACGTCGATCACGTGCAGATCACCGTGGCCGAGGAAGAAGGCGTCGGCACCCGCGCCCGCTACTACGAGGAAGCCGGCGCCACACGCGACATGGTGCAGAACCACATGCTCCAGCTCCTCTGCACGATTGCCATGGAGCCGCCGTGGTCCAACGCGGCTGAAGTGGTGCGCGATTACAAGCTTGCCGTCCTGCGCTGCCTGCGGCCGATGGCGGAAGACGAGATCGACAAGTCGGTCATCCGCGCCCAGTACGGCCCCGGCTTCGAGCACGGCGTCGATGTGCCCGGCTACCGACGCGAAGAAGGCGTCAAGCCCGACTCGACAACCGAAACGTACGTCTGCATGAAGCTGTTCGTGGACAACTGGCGCTGGAGCGGTGTGCCATTCTACCTCCGCCACGGCAAGCGCCTGCCCAAGCGCGCCACCGAGATTGCGGTGCAGTTCAAGGACGTGCCGGAGGTGCTCTTCAACCGCCGGCCGCAGACGCCGGTCGAGCCGAACGTGCTGGCCCTGCGCATCCAGCCGGACGAAGGGATGTCGCTGCGCATCTGCGCCAAGCTGCCGGGGCCGAAGGTCAAGATCTACCCGGTGAAAATGGACTTCCGTTACGGTTCCACGTTCGGCGAGCAGTCGCCCGAAGCTTACGAGCGTCTGCTGCTCGATGTGATGGCCGGCGACCCCACGCTGTTCATGCGCCGCGATGCGGTCGAAGCGTCGTGGAGGTGGGTGACGCCGATCCTCGATCGCTGGAAGCACAGCGGTACGCGCTGGTTGCCGGAATATCCCGCCGGCACGTGGGGACCGCTTGAAGCCGATAAGCTCATCGCTTCTGACAGTCGGAAATGGAGGACGCTATGAGTGCACCGACGCCGGGCGCCCCCATCGCTTTCCCGCCGAAGCAGGTGAACGTGGGCACGATCGAGCGCGAGCTGCACGAGATCGTGCGCCTGGCGCTGGACGACGACACCGAGGGCGGCCACGTCACCCGGGCGTGCATGTCCAACCTGATCGTCTACTGCGGCTCGCGCGCCCAGGCCGCGTCGCTGCCCGCGGAAACCGGTCAGATCGTGAGCCGGCACCCCTCGCGCGTCCTGCTGCTGATCGGCGAGGCCGACGCCCCCGACAGCGAGCTCGAAGCACAGGTTTCCGCCCATTGCCATCTCCTGGGAAAGGGCCGGCAGGTCTACTGCGAGCACGTCACCGTCACGGCAACCGGCGATGCCACGCGGCGCTTGCCGTCCGCCGCGCGGGCGCTCCTGATTGGCGACCTGCCGACCTCCCTTTGGTGGGCGGTCCCGCAGCCGCCGCCGCTGGGGGGGAGGCTGTTCGAGGAGTTGTCCGCCATGGTGGACCAGGTGATCTACGAAAGCCTCGGCTGGCTTGACCCGGTCCATGAGATGGTGGCCACCGCCGACTGGGCCGCCGCCGATCCGGGCAAGCAATTGATCGCCGACCTGTCGTGGCGGCGCTTGAAAACCTGGCGGCGCATCATCAGTCAGGGCCTCGATCCGACGGTGGTGCCCGACGCCCAGCAATCGATCACCGAGATCCGCATGGAGCACGGCCCGCACGGCTTGCCGCAAGCGTGGCTGCTGGTCAGCTGGCTGGCGCGCCGCCTCGGCTGGCAAACGACCGGCGGCAAGGCCAAGCCCGGCACCGAGATCACCTGGAACTTCCTGTCGCCACGCAACCCGGTCAAGGTCACGATCTGCCGGCTGCCCGTGGGCGAACCGATCGTGCGCAAGATTTCGATCACCTGGATGGTGCCGAAACAGCCCAAAGTCACCGTCCACTTCACCGCCGCCGAGGGCAATCGCCTGGTCGCCACCTGGGACGACCCCGCCGCGGCGCCGCGCACCCTGGCGTTTCCGTCGCAGACCCGTGCCGAGCTGGTGGCACGACAGTTGCCGGATCTGGGGAGCGACATGTTGTTTCGCAATACGTTGCAGGTGTGCAAGCGCATGGCGGAGGCGTTAATGTGACGGCGATCCGCTCCGCGAAAAGAGAAGACTGATGATGACCGGCGCGCAGGTCGAATGCGATGAACCCTGCCCACAACAGCTCTCAGTCCGGTGGCCAGAATCAACTACTTGCGAACGAAGGGAGCGTGGGGACCTTCGTCTATCTTTCCACCAAGGTTGGAAGACGGGGTGACAAGCTGACTCCGCACCACTTACCTTCTGATGCGTATATGCAGGCCAAGGTGCCCGGTTATTCGAGGGGACAAGGAATCGCCATGATGATGGAGGCGCCTGCAGTTGGTGGTAGACATCGTCTGACCGCGTCGTATGGAACAAGCCCCGATTTGACATTGCCGCCCAGACCAGCCCTTGCTCGCGAAATCCTCGACGTACGGAAAATCTACACTCGGCAGGGTTTGTACACACCTAGAATCAAACAGGCGTTGCTTCACGTAATCCGCCTCAATCGCACTGCTTGGCCGGGTCATTTCTAGTCGGAGGTAGAAGATGAGTAAGAACCCGCTCATTGAGTTGCTTCGCCAGAATAGACTGCTTCGCTCCAGCGATGAAGTGTCTACCTTCGACGATGCGCTGCAAGCGCTCGCGCGAGCCCCGAAAGACTCGGACCTGCCCGACCTGCTGACCATCTTCACGGATCAATGCGAACATCATGAAGTGATGTGGGGCCTGGTCCATTTCATCGAGTCTTTCGAGATGAAAACGCAACTTGCTGCGTTGATTGATGCTGTCCCCTCGATGAGCGTTCATGCTGCCGAATGGACGAGGATTCTGCACTGTCGCATTTTGAACGATGACATCAGCAGGGAGTGCTACAAGGAACTCCTGCAAGCTGCGTCGCCCGGCTCCCATGAAGCGGTCAAAGCCGTTCTGATGCAGATTCAAGTGGATGACGAGAATTTCTCCTCGCGAGTTCGCCAACTCGTTGCGTGAGGTTTACAGCGGACGCAATCGTTTCTGCAAGGGACGGCGTCCAAGTAGCCAAATCAGGAGAATCTGTGATGTTCCGCCCAATGCCATTCGGCGAGGTGCTGGAAGTAGCGGATTGCCTGTCTTCGGACGAACAAGAGTTGCTTATCGCCATTCTGCGCCGCCGTCTGGTGCAGGGGACTCGCCAGCGATTGGCTGCCGACATCAAGGAGGCTCGCAAGGAGTTTGTGGAAGGCCGCTGTCGGCCTGCTGATGTTCAAGAGATCATGCGCGAGATCGCGAAATGAGGCGACTGCGGCAATGGACAGCGTTCGCGGTCGCGTCGCCGTAATGACACAAAGCCAGCGGACTGGTATCCTTCAAAATATGGCGCCATCATCAAAAACAGATCGGCGTTCCATCGATGTAACGGGATTGCCAGAGGAAGCGATTCGCACCTTGGAGGCGCAGGTTGCCGCGATTCGACAGCAGGCGCAAGCACATGCCGCCCAACCGCCCCTCTGGGAGCGTTCTCACGAGGAATGGTCCAAAGCCTTGCGGGAATGGGTCGAGAGCCATCCGAAATGCGACCATTTCGTGGACGATAGTCGCGAGAGCATTTACGGCGACGACGGGCGATGAACGTGCTCCTTGACACCAATGTGCTGGCTCGCATGGCACAGCCAGGCCACCCGCGGTGTCAGGTTGCTCATGACGCCGTCCCCTGCCTGGTGCCGCAGGTGCTTTACGAGCTCTGGGTGGTAGCGACGCGGCCGGCAATCCAAAATGGGCTTGGATTCTCTCCAAGCCAGGCGGAAGTGGAGCTGATTCGCGTGGAAGGCATATTTCCTCTATTGCCTGATGGCACGGACATCTATCCGGAATGGCGGCGCCTGGTCATTGCGCATCAGGTCCTGGGAAAACCTGCGCACGATGTCAGGCTAGTGGCTGCCATGATGCTTCACGGCCTCAGTCATATCCTGACCTTCAACACCGCCGATTTTGCGCGCTATCCCGGAATTACGGTCCTCGACCCCGCAGCCGTTTCGCTGCCGCCTGATCCTTGATTCTCTTGCAACTGGAGCCGATGATGCCATCCCCCACGATCCGCATCGTTCCCGACAAGGAACAGGTCAGTCGCGACGCGACCGACGAGTTTGTGCGCCTGGCCAAGGCGTCCATTGCCGCGCGGGGCCGCTTTACCGTGGCCCTTTCCGGCGGGTCCACGCCGCGGCGCATGTTCGAGCTGCTGGCAGCCGATCCGTATCGCTCGCAGGTCGATTGGCCGCATGTGCAGTTCTTCTGGGGCGACGAGCGTTCGGTGCCGCCGGACAACAAGGACTCCAACTACCACATGGCCAATGAGGCGATGCTGGGGAAGCTGAACCTTGCCGAGGGCCAGGTGCATCGCATCCAGGCCGAACGCGCCGACCGCGACCAGGCGGCACGCGACTACCAGGCGGAGATCGCCCGCGCCTTCGGCGTCGACCCTGACGGTCCGCCGCCGGCGTTCGACCTGGTGTTGCTCGGCATGGGGCCGTGCGGGCATACCGCATCGTTGTTTCCGCACACGACGGCGCTCAAGGAATCCAAGCGCTGGGTGGTGGTCAACTTTGTCCGCAAATTCAACACCGACCGCGTCACGCTGACGGCGCCGATCCTGAATCGCGCGGCGAACATCACGTTCCTGGTCGCGGGGGCCGACAAGGCCCCGGCGCTGTACGAAGTGCTCGAGGGCGCTCCGAACGCGGATGAATATCCGTCGCAGCTCATTCGGCCCGACCAGGGCCAGCTGCTGTGGTTGCTCGACGTCAGTGCCGCGGCCCAACTCAAGAAGACGAAGCCAACATCATGAACATCAAGCTTGCTCCCTCCATCCTCGCTGCCGACTTCGCCAACCTGGGCGCCCAGGTCATCGAGGCCGAACGCGCCGGCGCCGACCGCATTCACGTCGACGTGATGGACGGCCATTTCGTGCCGAACATCAGCATCGGCCCGGTGCTGGTCGAGTCGCTCCGCAAGGTGACGAAGCTGCCGCTCGAATGCCACCTGATGATCGAAAACGCGGACGATTACCTGGAGGCGTTCGCGGCGGCCGGCGCGGACGGCATCAGCGTGCATCAGGAAGGCAACTTCAACCTGCACCGCACGCTTCACCACATCCGCAAGCTGGGCAAGCGTGTCGGCGTCGTCATCAACCCGGCGACGCCCCCTGGCGTGCTTGACGAGGTCATGCCTGACGTGGACGTGGTCCTGGTGATGACGGTGAACCCCGGCTTCGGTGGGCAGAAGTTCATCCAGAGCACGCTGGACAAGATTCGCCGGGTCCGTGCGATGATCGACAAGATCCGCCCCGGCGGGGAACTGGAAGTGGACGGCGGCATCGACGCGACGACGGCGCCGCTGGCGGTCAACGCGGGCGCCAACGTGCTGGTGGCGGGCTCGGCGATTTTCCGGGCGCCGGAAGGAATTGCAGCAGCGATGAACCGGTTGGCGTCGAGCGGGAAATAGGATTCACCACAAAGGCACAGAGGGCACATTCCTTGGCTTTTCTTTGTGCCCTTTGTAACTGCTGTGAAAAGAAGTCGCTGACCTGATTGCCTGTTCAAAAGCGTAGGGTGGGTCGAGC
>JAIEMG010000391.1 GCA_019752375.1 Gemmataceae bacterium
AACGCCCCGGTTTTGGTCGCTCAACCGGGGCGTTCACACGCCCCGCTCGCCTGGCGCCTGCCTATGTTAATGGCATTCCGGAGAGGGGGGATTCGAACCCCCGGTGGAGTTTCCCCTCACAGCATTTCCGGTGACCATCTCACGCAGAGCCTCGCGCGAGAACCACGCATTTCTTCCTCAAAATTAGCCTGGTTTCACGCATGCTCTTGCAAACGTATTGACAATTACGGATATGTAAAATCTCCTGTAAACGACTGGTCCGTCAAGCCTCGAAAATGAGGTTGCCGGTGATGTGGCCGGCGCAGCCGGCCCTACAGATACAGCCTTACACAGATATAGCCTTACGTAGGGCCGACTGTGCCGGCCGAACCCTCAATCCAAGCCTTGACGGCGCAGTAGGGTCACTTTTGAAGCAGAAGATCAACGGCCCAGCAGCCGCGCGCATGCTCGCCCGCTTGCCGGCAGTGATTCAGCAGTCCTTGGTCCGCGCAGCCGACATCTTCCAGAGCGTCCGCCAAGATTGGCAGACGGTCAAATGCGCGTTCCTCGTAGATGGAATGGGCAAGTTTCAACACGAGGCCGTTATTCGCGGCCATCCAGGCCGAATCGAGCACCGGCAACGGCGATCGGGCGACGATATCGCGCAGCAGCGATGCCTGGACGGCTCGTTCCGCCGCACGGCCTTGGTGCTTCAACGCCCGGACAGCATGGGACGCGGCCCGCTCGACGTTGCCGGGCACCTCGGCATAGAGTGCTGCCAGGCTGGCTCGTGAAGCGGGCAGGTTGAAGCGCGGATCGAGCGTACCGCACGGATGAAATGCCGCCACGACCGACGTCCGCTCTCGATCATCGGCCTTGCCGTCCGCATAGCGTTCCGAAACCTCGACGGCCCGACGGCACAGTTCCTCGGTAAGCCGCGGCCAGATGCGCCGGCAACAGGCGCAGGCGAACAGATGCGCCTGCCGGATGCCCGGCCAGCCGGCATGGTGCAGCCAGCGGAGCAGGGGTGCCGGATCCCGCGCCGTCCACCACTCATTCTCGAGTTGGAGCATCGAAAACCGCTCCTACTTCTTTCCCGGCGGGTTCGGGCGAATGTCGAACAGCGAATCCAGTCGTGTCACGCGGAACAGGTCGCGGACGTGCGAATTCATGTTGCGCAGCACCAAGGTGCCGCCCGCCATGCGCAGCCTCTTCTGTAAGCTGATGAGCAGGGCAATCGCGGCACTGGCAAGCAGGTAGTGGACCTTGTGGAAATCGACGATCATCTCGTGCCGGCCCGCATCGACGAGCTGATAGAGATGATTGCGGATATTCTGCAGACTGGGACCGTCCTGGACTTCCGCATCGGTCGGAATGATCACGATCGCTTGCCCGCTCTCCTGCACTTCCATTCTCCACCTCCTCCTCTGCGGAGATGGTAGCGGGTCATGCCTCCGGACCACAACGGATGTCGAAGATTTCGCTGAGACGAGTGATCTGAAACAGCTCGTTGGTCTGGGCGCTGGGATTGCGCAGCACGAGGACGCCGTCGTCGGTCTCGATCAGCTTCTGAAGCTGGATCAGCATCGCCAGCGCCATGCTGCTGCCGAGGTACGAGGCACCACCCAGGTCGAGGACCAGATAACGCACGCCGTCGTAGATGAGCTGGCTCAGCTGCGCGCTGGTGGCCTGGATGGCGGCTTCGGTCTCGACATCGGCGTTGCACAGCCGGGCCACGGCTCGGGCCGGGCTCACTTCGAGTTCCATGAAATCTCCTCCTCATCTCCTTTACCTTCTGGCCGCCGTCCGGTCCAGTGGCGAGTACCTGTTTGCCGCGCCGCAGGGTATACTGGGGGTCTTGCTTGACAGCGCCCTTTTGCGGCTGCTCGGGGAATGACGAATGACGAAGCCCGAATGACGAATCAAGGACCAATGACCAAGCCCCCATCACAAAGAAGGGTGCCTGGTCCCTTGGTCATTGGGGCTTGGTCATTGATTCGTCATTCGGACTTCGTCATTCGTCATTCCACCTGGGGCCCATTCATGAGTCCAGGCACACCGGAGTCGGCTCAGACGCAGCGTCTGCTCGACGAAGTTCGTGCGGGCGACCGTGGGGCACTCGACCGCCTGCTTGCCGAGCACCGCGGCTATCTGCGCACGCTGGTGGAGTTGCGTCTCGACCCCCGCCTCCGCGCTCGCGTCGATGCTTCCGACGTGGTGCAGGAAGCGCAGCTGGAAGCGGTGCGTCGCGTCGAGAATTACCTGCAAAAACCGGGCCTGCCGTTTCGCCTGTGGCTGCGGCAGATTGCCTACGATCGACTGCTGATGGCCCGGCGCCAACACGTCGAGGCCGGCCGGCGCGCCATCCATCGCGAGGCGGCTTTGCCGGATGAATCATCGCTTCAGCTCGCTCAACTCGCGATGGCGGCCGGGCCGACGCCAAGCCAGGTGATGGTCCAGCACGAACTGGCCGTACGCGTGCGCGCGGCGCTCGCGGAATTGCCCGAGGACGATCGCGAAGTCCTCCTTATGCGCAACTACGAGGGGCTCACCAACCAGGAAGTCGCCCAGGTGCTCGACCTGGAGCTGGCGACGGCCAGCAAGCGCTACGGCCGGGCGTTGCTGCGTCTGCGCAAGCTGCTGCGGCAGGGAGGCGTCGGCGAGCCATGAACTTCTCTCCCGATGACGACGACGCCACCGCCACGTTGCTCGGCCAGATCGCCGACGATTTCACGGCCCGCCTGCAGCGCGGCGAACAGCCCGACGTGGAAGATTTTGCCCAGCGCTATCCCGAGATCGCGGGTGTCCTGCGCGAGGTGCTGCCAGCCCTGCAAGCGATTCGCCCGGCGCCGGCCGCCTGTCCGATGCCATCAATCCTGGGCGACTATCGGATCGTGCGCGAGGTGGGCCGCGGCGGCATGGGCATTGTCTACGAGGCGGAGCAGATCTCGCTCAAGCGGCGCGTGGCGCTCAAGGTGCTGCCGCTACACCCGGCACTGGAAGCCAAGTTCCTGGCGCGTTTTCAGCGCGAGGCGAAGACGGCGGCAGCACTGCACCACACCAACATCGTCCCCGTCCATGCGGTCGGTTGCGAGCAGGGCGTGCATTTCTACGCCATGCAGTTCATCGACGGCCAGGGATTGGACCAGGTCATCGCGCGGGGCGGTATTGGACTGGAGGCTGCGGCGCGCATGAGCATCCAGGTCGCGGATGCTCTGGAGTACGCGCATGCGCGCGGTGTGGTGCATCGCGATATCAAGCCCGCCAACCTCATCCTCGACCAGGGCGGGCTGGTCTGGATCACCGACTTCGGCCTGGTCAAATGCCTGGAGGAAACGGACACGCTCACGCGCAGCGGCGACGTGATTGGCACGGCGCGCTACATGAGCCCGGAACAGGCGCTGCCGCGCCGAGGTCCCATCGATCGCCGGACGGACGTCTACTCGCTGGGCGCCACGCTTTACGAAGTAATCGCGCTGCAGCCCGCGTTTGCCGCCAGCGACAACGCCACGCTGCTTCAGCAGATTGCCTTTGACGAGCCAAGCTCGCCGCGACAGCACAATCGCTCCATCCCGCGCGACCTGGAGACGATCGTCCTCAAGGCCATGGCAAAGGAGCCGCGCCGACGCTATGCCACGGCCGGCGCGCTGGCCGACGACCTGCGCCGCTTCGTCGCCGGTCGCGCCATCCACGCGCGGCCGTTACCGGTGTGGGAACGAGCCTGGCGCTGGGCGCGGCGGCGGCCGGCGCTGGCGTCATCGATCGTCGTCAGCGCCGTCGCCGCCGTCAGTCTCATCGCGCTGGGCCTCTGGTCGAACGCGGAGCTGCGCCAGGCCAACGAACGCGAACGGCACCGCGCCCGCGAGGCGGAGGAACGTGAGCGCATCGGCCGCCGCCATCTGTACGCCACCCACATGAACCTGGCGCAGATGGCCTGGGAGCACGGTCACGTCGGCCGCTTGCGCACGCTGCTGGAAAGCGAGCAGCCGCGCGCTGGCCAGGAAGACCTGCGCGGCTTCGAGTGGTTTTACTTTTGGCGGCTGAGCCATCGCGCACGGCAGCACTTGGCCGGACACGAACACGCCATCAGTGCCGTGGCGTTCGCACCGGACGGCAAGCGACTCGCCACCGGCAGTTACGATCGCACCATTCAGCTCTGGGATGCCGCGACCGGCAAGCCGCTCAAGACGCTTGCCGGGCATAAGGGCTTTGTCCATGCCGTGGCGTTCGCGCCGGACGGTGAAACGCTCGCTTCGGCCAGTCACGACGGCACGGTCAAGCTCTGGGACACGCGTAAGGGCGCGAAGCTGGACACACTGACCCCACAGACCCGTGAGGTCCACGCGCTGGCGTTCTCGCACGACAGCCGGCTGCTTGCCACCGCGGGCGCCGACGGCACGGTCAAGCTCTGGGACGCGTTGCGACGCAAGGAATGCGGGAGCATCGAGGCGCACACGGGGCCCGTCTTCGGCGTCGCGTTCTCTCCTAACAATGAACTGCTGGCGACGGCCGGTGCGGACAAGGTCGTGCGCCTCTGGTCGGTGCCGCGTGGGGAGGCGGTCTTCGCGCTCGAGGGGCACACCGCCGCCGTTCACGGGCTGGCGTTTTCCGCGGACAGCAAGACGCTGGCCTCGGGCAGTGCCGATCAAACCGTGAAGCTGTGGGACGTGGTGAAGGCACGCGAACGCGCCACGCTGCGCGGCCATGCCGAATCGGTCACGTCGGTCGCATTCGCCCCCGACGCACAGAGTTTGGCGTCAAGCGATGGCGGGGCACCGTACTTGCCGGAACTGTCGCCGAATCAGCCGCGCTGGGCGCCGGTCCGCGCTCGCCACGGCGAGGTCAAGCTCTGGGACGTGAAAACGGGACAGGAACGCGCCAGCCTGCGCGGCCACACGGCAGCGGTCTACGGCGTGGCGTTTTCGCCCACCGATGCCACGCTGGCCAGTGTTGGCGACGACATGACGGTGATCCTCTGGGACGTCAGCGACCGATCGGCCGCGACGCTGGCTGGCCACGGCCGCGAGGTGAACGCAGTGGCATTCTCCCCCGATGGCCGCACGCTGATTTCGGGCAGTGACGATCGCACCGTCCGGCTCTGGGACGTGGCCACCGGTCAGGAGAAGACGGCGCTTCGCAGAGAGACAGGCAACGTCAAGACCGTCCTGTTTGCGCCGGACGGCACGTTCTATGCCTTCGGGGGAGGCGATCGCACGATCCGCCTGTGGGATGCGGGCAGCGGGAGTGAGAAGGCGGTGCTCAAGGGACACCGTACCACGGTCCGTTCGCTCGCGTTCTCTCCCGACGGCAAGACGCTGGCCAGCGGCGCGGGCGATCCGCATACCAAGCCGCCGCCGGGCGAAGTGAAGCTTTGGGACCTGGCGACCCAGCGCGAACGCGCGAACCTCACGGGCCATCCGCAGGTGGTGCGTTCCGTTGCCTACTCTCCGGACGGCCGATTGCTGGCCACCGGCAGCGACGGCAAGATGGTCAAGCTCTGGGATGGGGCCACAGGCCAGGAAGTTGCCACGTTGCGCGAGGTTCCGGAAACGGTGCGATCGGTGGCATTCTCTCCCGATGGCAAGACGCTGGCAATCGCCGGCGGCGGTATGTCGGACCCGGCCGAACCGGGCGAGGTCTTGTTGTGGGACCTGGAGGCCGGTCGGCCGCGGGCGATTCTGCACGGCCATCGCGCCTCCGTGCTCGCCGTCGTCTTTGCGCCGGACGGCAAGACCCTTGCGACCGGCAGCAACGACGGCGGCGTGAAGCTTTGGGACCCCGAGACCGCTCAGGAACGCGCCGGGCTGGAAGGACACAAGGGCCTGGTGCGAGGTGCTGCCTTTTCCCCCGATGGCAAGACCCTGGCCACCGGCGACAACGATTCGCTGATCAAGCTCTGGTACGCGGCGCGATAAGGCGAGCGGTACGAAGAAATCTACCGACACCAACCCGACGCGCCAGCGAGGGCGCCCTCGCTTGCGCGTTTTGAAGTTGCGCCAGTGTCTGACACCGATTCGCAGCGTAGTTTCTTCCCGCGTACCCAAGCTCTGGCTTGGGTACGCGCGACCGAGAAGCTCCCGCTTCTCGGAACTCGACGCTATGCGGGCGGCGTCGAGTCGCGCAAGACCTGCACGGCGAGAAGCGGGAGCTTCTCGGCCGTGCATTCCCAAGCCGGAGCTTGGGAACGAGAGGACATTGATCCGCTTGTTGAATTTCACGGCGTATTTCTTTACCCCGAAGGGGTTGCGTGACATAGCCCAGGGTTGCCGTAC
>JAIEMG010000280.1 GCA_019752375.1 Gemmataceae bacterium
GAAATGAGCCACCCAAAGCTCAGGCGAGCCAACACAAACCACTGTGCGGAATGTAAGGCTTGCGCGTCGGGCTCGAGATTGCGAGCAGGTAAATGATTTTCTGCCGCTCGCCTTAGCGCGGAGCGGAAACGGAATTGGCTCCGTCTCTTCCCGGGAGCCCGTGGAACTCCGGATGTTTTTGCCGGAAGGTCTGCCAGCACTTGTACCACTGCTCCGACGTGAGCGGCTCCAGGGTCCCATCCGAACGCAGGGCCGTGCCGGCGTTGATTTCCGCGAGCTGGACCAGGTCGTCCGCGGCGAGGGTGGCGGGCGGCAGCTTCGTCAGCAGGGCGAGATCGAAAACAAGCAGGTGCTGGCGTCGAACGCCAACGAGCAGATAGCGGCCGCCCTGGCTGAATTCGAGGCGATTGGCGAAGAAGGCCGGCACGACTCCTGGCGACGGGAGCAGCCAGGCCGGCGCCAGGGGGAGGACCAGGCATTCGCCACGGGAGACTATCCGATGGTCATGCGCTTCTTCGAGCGGATCAAGCGACGGAAGACCGTTTTTATCCAAGAAGCCGAGTTGCCGAGCCTGACGCTGCGGTAGGGGCAGATCCGTTCAAGTTGCGAAGAAGCCACCCGGTTACCGCATCACACCGACATTGGGGCAAACATGCGGTGTGACGCAAGGGGCCGGGTGGATTTTTTTGCTCTTCCATCGTCGACCCAAGCCGGCCTGGGTCAAGCAACTGCGCCAGCACGAACCGCGCCATCTCCCCATTTTTTCCTCTTGTCCCACCGTATTCACGCCTCTATACTTATGGTTTCTGCCTTTTTTGCAGCCGGAGGGTGCGATGAAGGTTCGTGCCAGCGTCAAACGCATTTGTGAGAAGTGCAAGATCGTCCGGCGCCGCGGGCGGTTGTTCGTTATTTGCAACGACCCGCGCCACAAGCAGCGCCAGGGCTAATCAGGAGCGATCCGACATGCCGCGTATCCTCGGTGTGGACATCCCCAACGACAAGCAAACGCACATCGCGCTGCGTTACCTGTACGGCATCGGGCCGACCCTGGCTTTGCGTCTGTGCGAGCAGGCCAACATCGATCCGCATCGCCGGGCCAAGGAACTGTCCGACGACGATCTGGCTCGACTGGCCACCATCCTCGACCGTGAATATGCGGTCGAAGGCCCATTGCGTCGCCAGATTCAGCAGAACATTCAGCGTCTGCGCGACATCGGTTGCTATCGTGGCCTGCGTCATCGGCGCGGCCTGCCGGTACGCGGCCAGCGCACCCGCACCAACGCCCGTACTCGCAAGGGACCACGCAAGACCGTTGCGGGCAAGAAGGGCGTCAAGGAAATGCGCGGCTAGAGCAGTGGTCCGTGGCTTGTGGGCAACGGTCACTGAATGGCCGCGGCCGCTTCCACCGACAGCTGTTTCTAGATTACTGAACTGATCACCAGCTACTGGCCACTGCATTATGGCGAAGACCAAGAAACGCAAAGCTCGTCGTAATGTGAGCCGCGGCATCGCTCACATCAAGGCGACGTTCAACAACACGATCGTCACCATCACCGATACCAACGGCGACGCCCTCTGCTTCGCCTCGGCCGGTACGGTCGGCTTCAAGGGCAGCCGCAAGAGCACGCCGTTCGCTGCCCAGCGCGCCGCCGAGACCTGCGCCGAGCGTGCCACCAAGTTTGGCCTCAAGGAAATCGAAGTGCGCGTGAAGGGCCCGGGTTCCGGCCGCGAGTCGGCCATCACGGCGCTCCAGGCTGCTGGTCTGACCATCAAGGCCATCGAGGACGTCACGCCGCTGCCGCACAATGGCTGTCGTCCACCCAAGAAACGTCGCGTGTAGAAGTGGTCAGTGGTCAGTGGCCAGTGGTCAGCGGGCATCCGCCCTGCTCGACTGTGGGCTGTTGACCACCGGCCATTTTCGTCTGACCACTGACCACTGACCACTGACCACTGAATTATGGCACGTCATATCGACTCCGTCTGCAAGCTGTGCCGTCGCGAAGGCATCAAGCTCTTCCTGAAGGGCACCCGTTGCGATACACCCAAATGCGCCATTGAACGGCGCGACACGGCCCCCGGCATGCATGTCCGGCGCGGCAAGCCGAGCGAATACGCCATCCGCTTGCGCGAAAAGCAGAAGCTCAAGCGCTTCTACGGCATCCTCGAACGGCAGTTCCGGCGTTACTTCTCGCTGGCCTCCCGTTCGACGGAAAACACCGGCGAACAGCTGCTCACGATCATGGAGCGGCGACTGGATAACGTCGTCCACCGTCTGGGCTTTGCTTCCAGTCGGCCAGGGGCGCGTCAGCTGGTGGCGCATGGGCACATTCAGGTGAACGGCCACCACTGCGACATCCCCAGCTTGCTGCTCAAGGCGGGCGATCGCGTGACCGTCAAGAACCGGCCCCGCAGCCTCCAGCTGGTAAAGCTGAACCTGCAGGAAAGCCCGCCGCCGGTGCCCGACTACCTCGAACGCAGCAATGCGGAGCCCCCGGAAGGACGCATGTCGCGAATTCCGACCCGCGCCGACGTCGATCCGCACATTCAAGACATTCGCGAGCAGCTGATTATCGAATTTGCCGGCCGATAAAGCAGGAGTCAGCCAGCAGGAGTCAGGAATCAGGAGCCAGCCGACGAACGCTGGCTTCTGATTCCTGACTCCTTGATTCCTGATTCCTGATCCCTGTTTTGGAGGTCATATCTCATGCGTATTCGATGGCGTGGACTGGAATTGCCCAGCCGGGTCGTCAGCGATCGTAGCACGCTGACGGATACCTACGGCAAGTTCAGCGCGGAGCCGTTCGAGCGCGGCTTCGGCGTGACGGTTGGCAATAGCCTGCGCCGCATTCTCCTCTCCAGCCTTGAAGGCAGTGCCGTCACGCGCGTCAAAATCCAGGGCGTGCAGCACGAAGTCAGCACCATCCCGGGAGTCGTCGAGGACGTCACCGACATCATTCTGAATATCAAGAGCCTGGTCGTCAAAAACGCCAGCGAAGAGACAAAGATCATCCGCATCGACCGTCACGAACGGGGCGTGGTCACTGCCGCCAACATCATCACCGATGACGCGGTCCAGATCGTCAATCCCGAGCACATCATCGCCACCTTGACCGACGATGTGCCGTTCGTGGTGGAGATGACGGTCGAGAATGGCCGCGGCTATCGCACCGCCGACGAGAATGCAGGCAAGGAACGCGAGATCGGCATCATCCCGGTCGATTCCAGCTTCTCTCCTGTCGTCCGCGTCAAGTACGAGATTGAAGACACGCGCGTCGGCCAGCGCACCAACTACGACAAGCTGGTCATGGAGATCTGGACCAACGGCACCATCACACCGCAGATGTCGGTGGTCGAAGGCGCCAAGATCCTTCGCAAACACTTGAACCCGTTCATCCAGTATGCCGAGCCGGGGCCGGAGATGCCTATCGACGACGTCCGCTCCGAGATGGGCGGCGGCGGCGGCGGCGGCGGCAGTGGCGAGCCGGTCGATCACGAGATGGAACGCAAGCTCAACATGAGCCTGGCCGAGTTGGAATTGTCGGTCCGGGCGACCAACTGCCTCGAATCGGAAGGCATCACCACCGTCCGCGACCTGGTGATTCGCACCGACGAGGAACTGCTCGAAGTCCGCAACTTCGGCGAAACGACGTTGAAAGAAGTGAAGGGCAAGCTGTCCGAGCGTAACCTGCACCTCGGCATGAAACTGCCTGCTTCACTGCGACGCTGAAAGCCAGGGGACAGGAATCGGGAGACAGGAGTCAGCAAAACGATTCCTGATTCCTGATTCCTGACCCCTGATTCCTGATTCCTGACCCCTGACCCCTGGTTTTTGCCATGAGACACCTAAAAGCCGGCCGCAAACTGGGACGCAATGCCACGCATCGGCTGGCCCTGATGCGGAACTTGACGCGTGCCTTGATCGAACACGAACGCATCGTCACGACGGTGGAAAAGGCGAAGGAAGCGCGGCGCTTCATCGAGCGGATCATCACGCTCGCCAAGAAGGGCACGCTGCACGCTCGTCGCCTGGTCCGCGCCCGCTTGGGCTCCGTCGCGACGGCCGAACTGCTCGACAAGGAAGAAGAGTTCACGGGCGACACGGTGCTGTCCAAGCTCTTCAAGGACGTGGCGCCGCGGTTTCAGGATCGGCCAGGCGGTTACACACGCATCATCAAGCGACACGAACGCCGCCTGGGTGACGCGGGCCACACCGCATTCCTCGAACTGCTCAAGGCAGGCGAGACCAAGGTGCGTGCCAGGACGCCGGCCCCCGCGCCCACGGCCCCGCGCGTCACCGAGACTGCACCGCCGAAGGCCGAAGAGAAGCCGGCCGAGGAAAAACCGGCAAAGGAAGGCGAATAACCACCACGGAGAACAGGAAAGGCACAAAGGAAACACCAAGAAACCAGGAGAATCGAGCCAGGCGTACGATGGCCCTGGCTCTCCTGGTTTCTTGGTGTTTCCTTTGTGCCTTTCCTGTTCTCCGTGGTGATCTCTCCTCTTTCGGTTGACGCGCACCGTCCCTCACAGTATCGTCCCGCCGCTTGAATTTCGGAGCGGACCAACGATCGCTGGAGGAGGCGGTAACCATGACAACCTGGCGAAGCCTGGGTGTCCTGACAGTAGTGCTGGTCGCGGCAACCTCGGCACCGGCCCAGACGTATTCCCTGACTGAGGCCCCGCAAATCGGAGACTGTTCTCGCCTCCAGCTCAAGCTGACGCTCAGCGGCGAAATGCGCATCATGCGCGAGGACAAGACAGTTCCCTTGCCGTTGCGGGCTGCTGCCGTCCACGATTTCAGTGAGCGCGTCCTGCTCGTCGGCGCCAACGGGCTGCCGACACGCAACGCCCGTCACTACGACACGGCCAAGATCGAAATCACTGCCGGAACCGAACGCTCCGAGCGCTCGCTGCGTCCGGAATGCAGACTCATTGTGGCCCAGCGCCCCAAGGAGCAGCTGCTCAGCTTCTGCCCCAGCAGCCCACTGACGCGCCAGGAACTCGAACTGATCGGCGAGCACCTCGATCCGCTGGCCATCACCGGCCTGCTGCCCGGCAAGGCGGTTGCCGTCGGCGAGACCTGGAAGCTGACCAATCCGGTGGCCCAGGCGCTGTGCGCGTTCGAAGGGCTCATCGGCCAGGAATTGACGTGCAAGCTGGAAGGCGTCAGCGGCGACGAAGCGCGGATCACTGTTGCCGGCACTGCCAACGGCATCGACCTCGGAGCAATGGTCAAGTTGACCGTGCAAGCCGTCTGCAAGTACGACCTCAAGGCCAAGCGCATCACGGCCCTGGAGTGGAAGCAAAAGGACGAGCGCGAGCAGGGCCCCGCCACGCCCGCTTCGACGGTGGAAGGAACCTGCGTGCTGACGCGCAGCGCCCTGGACGAGGCGCCGAAGGAACTGTCCGATTCGGCCCTGATCGACGTTCCCGAGCAGGTCGATGTGCCGACCGTCTATACCCAGGTATCCTACCGCGATGCGAAGGAACGCTTCGAGTTGGTCCACGCTCGCGAATGGCAGATCACGAGCCAGACCGACGACCACGTCATTCTGCGCCTGATGGACCGCGGCGATTTCGTGGCCCAGGTGACCGTGACGCCGTTGACGAAGGCCGAAACCGGCAAGCACATGTCGGTCAACGAGTTCAAGCAGATGGTCGAAGACACGCCTGGCTGGGAAGGTGAGCAAGTCCGCGAGGACGGCGAGGTAAAGTCGGACAACGGCAACTGGGTCTACCGCATCTCCGCCGTCGGGGAGCTGGAAGGGGTCAAGATGCTGCAAACCTACTACCTCGTCGCCGGACCGAACGGCCAACAGGTGGTGCTGCTGTTCCAGATGCGGCCCGCTCTCGCCGAGAAGCTCGGCACGCGCGACACCGCCATGGTCAGCGGCGTCGGCTTCAAGAAATAAGGCGCCTCGCACATCGGATGTGGCAAACAACGCCGAGCGGCACCGGGCGGGTGCAGGATTGCGCACGCCCGGTGCCGCTCGCGTGCGCTCCTCCTGACAGCTGTCCAGGTGGCGCAACCCTTGATTATTCCTCCGAGCCCGCAGCGCAAGTTTTGAAGTTGCGCATTTGCTTGATCCGCTTGTTGAATTTCACGGCGTATTTCTTTACCCCAAAGGGGTTGCGTGACATAGCCCTGGGTTGCCGTACTCGGCTACCCAGGGACCGACGCCACCCCACCTACCTACCCTGAAAGGGTTATGTAGCCGGATTGCAAGCGGTTTACACAACCCTTTCA
>JAIEMG010000084.1 GCA_019752375.1 Gemmataceae bacterium
TGTTCCCTCAGGGGGCTCACGCCCCCCGCTCGCCAATTCCCCAGGGGAAGAAAAGGCAGCGCGGGCGATCCTGACGGACTGGCCGGTCGCGGAACCGGACGACTGGGCGGACCTGGTCAACCAACCGCAAACCGATGCGGAACTGAAGTCCATGCGTGGGTGCGTGGTTCGCGACCGTCCATACGGCTCGGAGCGCTGGACGCAGCGGACGGCCGTCGGCTTGGTCTGGAATACACGCTGCGCCCGCGCGGGAGACCGCGAAAGCCGCCGCTGCCCTAAAGAGCTGCGTCCCCTGGTGCGCCGTCGCCACCCGTATTCAATGTCACCTCCGCCAAGGCGGTGGTAACGCGAAACGGCTAGGGAAGTGATCTGCAGGCGCTCGCCTTGTCGAGGGAATTCGACACGGAAGACAGCGACATCGCAGGTGCCACCGCCGAAATCGAACACAAGTAGGTTGCGACGGTCCCCGGGCATACCGAGTTCGTCGAGTCCGTGCGTGAAGCCGTAGTCAAGGAAGGCTGCCACGGGTTCATCGACCAGGTCGCCGCCAACCAGTTCCAACCCAGCAAGGCGCGCCGCCTCCATAGTGTCGTGTCGCTGGGCGGCCTGGAAAGACGCCGGCACCGTCACGACGACGCGATCAAGCGGCCGGTCGTCCTCCGCTCGTACAGAGTCCATCATGAAGCGGAGGACGTGCCCACCGATTTCCCTAGCCGAGCGGAAACCTGACGTTCCCCGGTGGTACGTCCTCTGCAGGCCCATGTCGTTCTTGCACTCCCAGAACAAGTCACGTCCCCGTTCCAGACCTCGTTCTGAGCTGCGGGCTCGCAGTCGCTTCGCACCCTCCCCAATGAGGACGCGGTCCTTGATTCGCGCGACAATCGTCGGGAGCAGCACATGGGTGTAACGCCCTTCCTCAGTCAGTTGGTCGATAGGGAGGCAGCGGGGTTGCGATCGTTCAGCCTGGTCGGGAGACCAGACGATTTCCGCGGCAGTGGAGTTCGTCGTGCCAAGGTCAATGCCGAGTGCCCGCAGCGGGCCATTGATCGATTGCGTTTGGGCAGCCTGCTTCAGGTACTCAAAAAAGAAGTTCATTCCGAAGGCTCCAATGCGACTGTGGCTATAGTCCAGCGCTGGCCAGCGGCGGGGGATCGAGACCGCTAACTAGGAAATTCGGTTTCATCGCCGTGATCTTCCCCTGGCCAACGGCTGGCTGGCCAGACTTTCTTCAGGTCGGGCATGATGCTAAGCGAATCATTGTCGGGGACGAGATTGTCGCTCCGCCCCTCGATGAGAAGCGCGTAATGCTGGAATACCTCGATGAGAATTCGGATCGCGGAGGCGATTTCCAGCGAACGCACAGGCCGGCCGATTCTCCGGCGGTCGCGCTCCGTGTGCGCATAGACCTTGTGTGTCAGATGGATGATTCCCTTTGCGACCTTCCGCATCGCGAAGATGTCGCGCTTGATCCGGGAATTGCTAATCACGTTGCCACGCTTACTTCGGGCAATCGAATCAAAGGCGCGATCAGCAACGTCTGCTGGATTCAGCCATGTCGCATGACGCATGCGCCGCTGATACATCTTGCGTAGGCGTTCTCTCGTCAACTCGGTGTGATGGGCGGCCAGGTCATCCAAGAGCACGACCAACGATACAGAAAGGCGAGGATCGCCCTGCCCTGGTGGGTTTCTTTTTGGGCTCTCTGTAAGGCGCCGAATGCCCATGCAAACGTAGACGTAGTACCCTTGCGCCATCCAACGGCCAATCTCAGCTCCAGTCTCTGTCCCCTTGAATGGCGCCGTCGCTTCAACCAACTCATCGAAATGCCGTTGTTGGACGATTAGTTCGACCAGTTCTCTCCTGATGCGTTCGATCCAGCGGTGCCATTTGTAGAACAGCTTGCGATTGGGCATGTCGCACCTTGGTTATTCCAAGCACGTTATCATACATGGGCCTGCGTTCGTCTACGAACACTGAAAGGGAAGAACTGGGACCGGTGTACACCCAGGGGAGGGGCAGTCACTCACAGCGCTCCACAATTCTCGGCACGGACCGCCAACAGTCCCTTTCCTGCCAGTTCCTCAATCTTGCCCGCGATGTACTCATTGCTGAAGTGCGGTTTGATCCCCTTCACCTGCCGGCCAAGATCCTGGAACGTGAGCGCCTTCCGTTGCCGGCTTGCATCTCGATCCGCGTAAATGATCGTCGTGATCAGTTCCAAATCGGCGGCGGAGTGTCGGCCGAACTCTTGAAGCGCCCAGTCGATTTCCTGTTGGTAGTCGGCCAACACGTTCCCGACCCGTTGCTTGAGCACGCCCGACTGGGGGCCTGGCGCAAACTCATACCCGTAGCCGGAGCCGGAGGGGAAATGGACCATCTGGGCGCTCACGGCCCCAAGCGATTCGGCCATGCTCAGATCATTCAGCACATCGCTGTCGAACGGTCCGTAGGTGTACATGCGGAAGTCGTATCCCAAAGGGACTTCCTTGATCGTCTGGAGCAAGTAGGCCAACTTCATCAGGGCGGTTCGGCCCAGCTTGCTCGGCGACTGGCTCACCAGTTGGCCGAGAAGCGCCTGCCGAAACCACAATTGCGATTGATCGTTCATGGTACGGTCCCCAAGATCGCTTCAACTTGTTCCCGTGCTTGCTCCACGTCTTCCTTGCGACAGAAGAGCATTACCGTGCCGGTCGGCGAAAGCCGCGCCACCACCTCGGAATGCTGGGACAGAGGGGTGACGGCCCGGCCGGGATTGTCACTGATGATCGGTATGTCCGGCTTGCCGAGTTTGTACCAGGATTTCTCGGGATGTCCTTCCGCCTGAACCAGAGTTCCCAAGCGCTCGCGCACGCGCTCCAATTGCCGCAGGTGCTCGGACCGGGGCGTCTCCGGCGTGTGATAGACTTCGCGGAAATGGTCGCGTTCCCTCAACCGGCGGCCGTGCTCTGCTCCGTCGCCCGCTGCCAAGGCGCCGAGCACGCGCCAGTCGTCCCATTTCAAGAACTCCTCCAGCTCCCTCCCGACCGGACGCGGAAACGTCCCGCTGGGGAGCATCGCCTGTAACGCGCCGTGCAGGTATGCTGCCGCGCCGGTCGTTCGTCTGCACTTGGCTTTCGGGCTGGGCTGGACCGAGTGGAAGCTGGCTTTCAGCACCGGCCACGGACAAGTGCGGCCAACACGGTTTACTGTGTTGAAATGCTTGTCGCCCGGCGAATTACTTAAACTCACGTCATCACGTACGTCCGATAGACGTCCAACGTCTTCCGCGCCATGGTCGCCGCGTTGAACTCGGAGTGAACCGCTTCCTTGCCCTTGCGACCCAGTTCCTGCCGATGCGCCACGTCGTCGAGCACCTGACGCAGGCCGCGCGCCAGGTCTTCCGGATCCTCGGGATGCACGAGGATGCCGCCGCCGGTCTTTTCGATCAGTTCCGGGAACGAGCCGTGGCGCGGCTGCACGACGGGGACGCCGTTGGCCAGGGCTTCGAGGATGTAAAGGCCTTTGGGTTCGCGGTAGACCGTGGGCACCGAGAGCACGTCGAGGCTTTGCAGGAAATGGACCTTGCTGGCGTGCGTGGGCGATTCCACGTGCTCGAAGTCGTCAACCAGACTCCACTCTTTGATCTGTGTGTAAAGCTTGTCGAAGTAAGCTCGGTCGCGGCCGCCGAGATAGCCGGAGACACGCAGGCGACACGGCGGCGTGCCCGGCGTCTGCCGCAGGATGCGAAACGCTTCGACCAGCACGTGCAGGCCCTTTTCCGGGCAGATGCGGGCGAAGTAGCCGATGGTGAGCGGCTGCCCGTTGCGGTCCGGCTCGGGGCCGCCGTGGCCGGTCAGGTTCAGGCCGGGATGGACGACGTGGATGCGCTCGCGCGGAATGGCCAGGTATCCGGCCATGAAGTCGGCGTAGTAGGCGCTGGTTGTCAGGAAGCCGTCGAGTTTCCGGCAGTTGGCACGCACCAGCTCCAGCGCGCGGGTGCGGCTCGGTTCCGGCAAGCCTTCCAGGAACAGGTCGTCACCCTGGAGCGTGGCGAGGAACGGCACCGGCACGCGCCGCTTGATCTCCGGGACCATGCCGGCTTGCAGGACGTTGGTCAGGTTGATGATGTCCGGCTTCAATTCGCCGCTGAACCAGTCGGCCAGCTTCAGGATCTCCTTGCGTTGGTGGCCGTGGTCTCCTTCGAGCATCGAGATGGCCAGGTCGGCCAGCTCGTCGGCCTGGGTGCGCATGGCGAAGCGCGACACCCAGCGCAGCAGGGGTCGAAAATCGAGCAAACGATCGAGCGCCCAGGGCGTGTGGCGAAACAGGGCCAGCTTCTGCTGGAGATAGACGTTGATGCCGCCAAAGAAGACGCGCTTTTGGCTAACGTCCGGCTCGTCCGTCTTGATCGGAGTGTAAGTAGGAATGAGCAGGGCGTCGTGCCCCGCGGCGCGCAGCGCGGACACGAGTGTGTTGTCGTGCATGCAGCTGCCGCAGTACATGCCTGCGGCGCCCGCCGTGATGTATGCGATGCGCATGGCGCAATCAGTCCAGCTCGCCGGCTGGCTCCGGCAAGAAGAAGCTCAAAGCCAGGCCCGTCAGGTAGACGAACCCTGCCACCAGCGCGGCTGCGTGGGCGAACTTCGCGGGCTGGGAATCGCCCGGGACGAATTCCAGGCCGGCCATCGTGGTCGTCACCAGCGCGAACGACGTGCCCAAGAGTCGGCCGCCGATGTTCGCTGCCACACTTTCACCCGTGCCGCGCAGGTGCATCGGGTAGACGCGCGGCAGATAGTTCCCCCAGAAGCTGAACTGCGCGACCGTGAACAGGCCTGCCAGCAGCATGCCCAGCGATATGTTCGTGATTGGCAACGAACCGATGCCCAGCCAGCCCAGCGGGATCTCGAAGTACTTGGTGTTTTCGATCGACAGGAAGTACCAGAAGAACAATGGCATGAAGAGCAGGCCGGGCACCTGAAACAGCCGCAGCAGGCCGCGCCGACTCACGACCACGACCGCCAGCGCCGCCAGCAGGAAGCGCCCGATCAGGCCGCCGATTTCCTGAACCTTGGTGTAATCGCTCGCCAGCTTCTGCTCGGCCAGCTTCTCCAGTTCCTTCGGCGACATTCGCTTCTCGGGATTCGCGTTCTTGATCTTGCCGGCATATTCCTTCACGTCGTCGGTCAAGCCCGGCACGATCTGCGGCATCTGCTGAATGGCGCCGAACGCCGCGCCGTAGCTGCACGCGAACATCAGCATGGTGACAATCGTCGTGCGCCGCAGCTGCGGAGAGAAGAGCGCTGCCAGGCTGGGCCGCTTGAGCGTGCCCTCGGACTTCTTCTTCGCCCACGCCGGGCTTTCGGGCAGGAATGGGCGGATGACCAGCAAGGGAATCGCGGGGATCAGGCCGGACATCAAGGTGTAGCGCCACGGCAGCGAGTCCTGCGTCTTCACTTCCACCTGGCCGCCCAGCAGGTTGGCCAGGAACTCCGGCAAGGCAAGGGCGATGAGCTGTCCCGTGGACGCCAGGTAGATGGCGAGCGAATTGACGCTGGCGACCAGCAGGCCGCCGATCGACGAAAACGCCTGCGTGTAGCCAAGGACGTTCTCGCGCTGATGCGGATTGGGAAATAGCTCCGCCAGCCAGGCGACGGCAGCGACGAACTCGACGCAGACGCCGATGAACGTGGTGGTGCGCAGAATCAGCAGCATCCACGGTCCCGTCGAGAAGCCGGCCAAAAATGCGGAGACGGCATAGAGCAGAATGCTCCACGTCAGCACCCGGCGTCGGCCGAGACGGTCGGTCAGGTAGCCGCCGATCAGGCCGAAGATGCCGCCGGCAAATGCGGGGGCATAGAACATGCGGCCGACCCACATGCTGAATTCCGGATTGGACTGCGGCGCACTGCCGGGCACCAGGATGGTCGGCGGAATGCCGAAGTCGACCAGCGCCGGCCGCAGAATGAGCGGCAGCATCAGCAGTTCGTAAATGTCAAACGCGAAGCCGATGGCCGCCATGATGAGGATCAGCCACATCGTGCGGTTGAGCTTCTGCGGCGGCGGGACCGACGGGGTCTCCGGTGCGGCGCCTGCGGGAACCGAATCTTCGGGTGGCGGAGGGGGATTGGCGGGACTGTCGTCGGACACGGGTCGCTCCAGCAAGGGTCATCAGGCCAGCGTTCGCTACGTACGGCCCCCCTCTCCCCTGTACTCGGGGGA
>JAIEMG010000098.1 GCA_019752375.1 Gemmataceae bacterium
CTACCCTGAAAGGGTTGTGTAACAAGCGGCCATACGGTTACACAACCCTTTCAGGGTAGGGGAGTGGGGTCGTGTCGGTCCCAGGGTAGCCGAGTACGGCAACCCTGGGCTATGTCACGCAACCCCTTCGGGGTAAAGAACTACGCCGTGAAATTCAACAAGCGGATCAAACAATTGCGCAACTTCAAAACTTGCGCGTCGGGCTCCCGGAAAAATGGCACTTGCACCGACTAGGATAGCAGAGATGAAGGCGATCGACACCCTGGAGTGCCCGTGAAACGGAAAAACCCCGCGGCACTTGGAGTGCCGCGGGGTGGGTTCCCCTTCGGTTCACTTAGAAGGGAATCTTGCTGTCGGTCTCGGCAGCCGGAGCGACCGCGGGGGTCACGTTCAGCGGCAGCGGAGCGGACGTCGACTTCATCGGGGGCTCGCCGGCGGGCATCTTCTTGGGAGCTTCCTTCGGCGGAGCGATGGGCTCGGCGCTCGGGGCGACGCCGTAGTTGCCACCGGCGCCACAGCCACCCGTACCACAGCCGCCGCAGCAGCTATCGCAGGTGTCGCAGCAGCTCTTCTTGTGGAACTTGCTGAAGAGCTTCTTCAGGCAGCCTTCCTTCTCGCAGCAGCTGTCGCAGCAAGAAGAGCAGGTGTTGCAGGTATTGCAAGAACCGCAGCTCGAGCCACAGCTGCCAGAGGTGCAGCTGGAGCAGCTATTGCAGCTCGTCGTGCAGGTGTTGCAAGTATCGCAACAGTCGCAGCTCTTGTGATGGAACTTGCTGAAGAGCCGCTTCAGGAAGCACTCTTTCTCGCAGCACGTATCGCAACAGGAGTCGCAGCACGAGCCGCAACTGCTGCCACAGCCGCCACTGCCACAGCCGCCGCCATTGCAGCCGCCGGGGGCCACCGTCGAAACCGGGCCAGGGGCCGCGGCCACCGGGTCGGCGCCGGTCAGGCAGGTCGTCAGCAGCAAAAACGCAACATTCACGGTTCGTCCTCCCTTGGAACTGAATTCGGGCCTTGAGCCGCAGCCATCTCGGCCAGGAGTTCCTGCGTTGGAGACTCCTCCAGCCCGTGCCTTCCTTTGCCTCGGATTTGTCCACGACCTGCTTCCGGGCTCCGACCCGGAAGCGCAGGGTTCGGTGTTGGCTCTGGCTTTTAGTTTCGGCAACCGTGCGATCGCTTCTTTAGCTACTTTGCCGGAAGATAGTCACCCCCCGAAGTTCGCTTCCTTCGCTTCGGTCCGCGCCATTTGCCAAGTCGTTGGACCTTGACACGCGAGTCCCGTCGGCGTCTCTATATACTGCCGATGTGTTCCGTGCCAACTGTTCGAGGGGCTCGCCGTTGCCTGCCGTCACCAAGACCTGGCAGCTGTTACCGCACGATTCCGCCGCCATCGGGCGCCTTGCCGATGCGCTGCGCGTGCCCCCAATCGTGGCCCAGCTCCTCTTGAACCGCGGGGTGAAGGATCCGGAAGCTGCCCGACAGTTCCTTCTCGCCCCGCTGAGCGACCTCCTTGCTCCGGACGCCCTTCCGGGCGTGACGAAGGCCGCCGAACGGATTCATGCGGCGGTGCAGGACAAGCGCAAGATTTGCATCTACGGCGACTACGACGTCGATGGCGTCACCGGCACATCGATCCTCCTGCAGGTCATTCGCTTGATGGGCGGGCCGGTGGACTTCTACGTGCCGCACCGGCTGGAAGAAGGCTACGGCCTGAACGCCGACGCACTCCGGCAGATCGCGCATTCCGGTGCGTCGGTCGTGGTCACGGTCGACTGCGGCATCGCCGCCCTGGCCGAGGCGGACGTGGCGCGTCAGCTCGGCCTGGAGTTGATCGTCACCGACCATCACGAATTCAAGGATCGGCTGCCGGACGCCGCGGTGCTCGTTCATCCGCGCTTGCCGGGCACCCGCTATCCGTTTGCCGGACTCTCGGGCGCCGGCGTGGCGTTCAAGCTGGCGTGGGCCCTGAGCGTGCGCGCTTGCGGCAGTGAAAAGGTAACGCCCCGCTTCCGGGATTTTTTGCTGGACGCCGTCATGCTCGCGACGCTTGGGCTGGTTGCGGACGTGATGCCGCTCTTGGGCGAGAACCGCGTGTTCACCCGCCACGGCCTGACGCGGATGGCGCAGACGGAATCTCCCGGCCTCAAGGCGCTGCGCGAAGGCGCTTCCTTGACCGACAAGGCCCCGATGACTGCGGAGGACATCGGCTTCAGGTTGGCGCCGCGTCTCAATGCCGCCGGACGTCTCGGTTGTGCCCGCCTGGTCGTCGAGCTGTTGACGACGCCTTCCACCCAGCGTGCAACCGACCTGGTGCGCTTCCTCGAAGGGCAAAACCAGCAACGGCAGCAGCTGGAACGTCGCATCGTTGCCCAGGCTCGCGAACAGGCCGAAACCGAAGGCCAGGCCGATGCTCCGGCCCTAGTGCTCGCCAGTGCCGAGTGGCACGCGGGCGTCATCGGTATCGTCGCCGGCCGATTGGCGGAACACTTCGCCCGGCCGGTGCTGATGATCGCACTGTCCCAGGAAATCGGCGCCGGTTCAGGACGCTCGATCCCGGGGTTTGCCCTGCACGAAGCTCTGCATACCTGCGGCGATTGCCTGCTGAGTCATGGCGGACACGCCGCCGCAGCGGGATTCAAGGTCCAGTCCCATCGCATCGACGAGTTGCGCGAACGCTTCTGTGCGGTCGCGCAGCAGCGTTTTCCCAATGGACTCCCCGCGCCAATCCTCCAGCTCGATGCGGAGGTGCCGCTGAGCACGCTGACACCCGGACTCCTGCACGATATGGAACGGCTGGAGCCCTTTGGCACCGCCAACCATCGGCCGCTGTTGCTCGCGGGCGGCCTGCAAATCGTGGGCGAACCGAAGCGCATGGGGCACGGCGAGCGGCACATGAGCTTTCAAGTTCGCCAGCAGGGCACGACGCTGCGAGCCGTCGCGTTTGGCATGGCCGAGCGTCTGGAAGAGCTGATGTCCGCCGAGGGGAAGTGCTGTCTGGCGTTCCGGCCCAAGATCAACGACTGGAATGGCTTTCGCCGCGTGGAACTCCAGGTCGCCGATCTACAGGCCGGGCCGCGGGCGCAGTTGACGTAGTCGACGACTGCATCTTGCTCAGTTTCGCTGCATTCCTTACAATCCGCAGGTTGTGCACCCTCAAGGCGCCATCCAGGAACCTTGTGCCTTTGGGGTGAACCTATCGCTTGCACAGTGATGCGACATTTTTCTGGTGGAGGTTTTTCTCATGTCGGCCCCGCAACCGTTTCGTGGACGGATTTACGATGACATAACGCAGACCATCGGCCACACGCCCCTGGTGAAGCTGCGCCGCGTGACCGGCGATGCCAAGGGCACCGTCGTCGCCAAGCTCGAGAACTTCAATCCCCTCTGGTCCGTCAAGGATCGCATCGGCGTCGCCATGATCGAAGCGGCCGAACGCGAAGGAAAGCTCAAGCCGGGCGGCGTGGTCATCGAACCGACCAGCGGCAACACCGGCATCGGCCTGGCTTTCACTTGCGCGGCCAAGGGCTACAAGCTGATCGTCACCATGCCGGAGACGATGAGCCTCGAACGCCGGCGGCTGCTCAAGGCGTTTGGCGCCGAGGTGGTGCTGACGCCCGGCGACAAGGGCATGAACGGCGCCATCGCCAAGGCGGAGGAGCTGGTCCGCGCCACTCCGGGTGCGATCATGCCGCAGCAGTTCAAGAACCCGGCGAATCCGGAGATCCACCGCAAGACCACGGCGGAGGAAATCTGGCGCGACACCGACGGCAAGGTCGATATCCTCGTCTCGGGCGTCGGCACGGGCGGCACCATCACGGGCGTCAGCGAGGTGCTCAAGAAGCGCAAGCCCGGCTTCAAGGCCATCGCGGTCGAACCGGTCAACAGTCCGGTCATCACGCAGAAGCGCGGCGGTCAGGAGATCAAGCCGGGCCGCCACCAGATCCAGGGCATCGGCGCCGGCTTCATTCCGGGCGTCCTGAACCTGGAGATCATCGACGAAGTGGTGCAGGTGAAGGATGAAGACGCCTTCGAGATGGCCCGCCGCATGGCCCGCGAGGAAGGCATCCTGGGCGGCATCAGCTGTGGGGCCGCCGCGCACGTCGCGGTCGAAGTGGCGAAGCGGCCCGACAGCGCTGGCAAGCTCATCGTCGTCGTCCTGCCCGATCTGGGCGAACGCTACTTGAGCACGAAGTTGTATCCGGAATGATTCTTTGCCGCTTGCGGCTTCGCGCTCGCGCGACGCCGCAAGCGGCTCAAGTATCCAGCCATCTCCGACAAAACGGACACTTCACCGCCTGCGGTCGGATCGGTTCGCCGCAATAGCGACACGGTCGGCGCTCGGGGTCGTCCGGACCGGTCGACAGCAATGCATCGACAATTTCTTCCCGTCCCGGTCGGGGCTTCCGCCATTCAATGGTGAACGCCCCGGCGCAGCTCGGACACTGCGCCGGTCTCTCGTACAGCGCATCCGGCAGACGCAATTCCTGGTCGCAATGCGGACAGGTGATCCGCGCCGGCATCGGTACTTCGCTCCTACTTGTCGTCGAAGTCGGTGATCGTCTTGGGCGGCACGCGAACGGTCATCGGCGCCACGGTGCGGAACGTCGCCGGCGCGGCGGGCTTCATGGAACCGACGCTGGCAATCATGGCGAAGATCATCACGAAGTAGCCGATGCAACACAGGCTGATGATGCCTTCCAGGAAGGTGCCGATGATGCCGCAAATCATGCCCGCCTGGGTGGAGCCAGTGCCCCGCGCGTCCATCTGACCGTTGCGCATCTTGGCCAGGTCGCGCGATCCCATGATCCAGGCGCATATCCCCATGATCGGACCGATCACGGGCAAGAGGATGCTGAGGATGCCAAGGGTCAGGATGAAGCCGCCGCGTTCCGGCTCGGAGTCGCGGCGCACCGGCTCGTCGCGAGGCCCCCGCTCCCAGGACTCGTCGTCGCGAACCGATTCAGCCATGTCGTGGCCGCAGTGGCGACAGCGCGACGCTTCGCGCCGCACCTGTCGGCCGCACGCGGGGCAGTCGCGAAAGTCGCGGTCGCTTTCGACGTGCGGCGGCGGCATCCCATTGGCCGGCGGCGACGATCGTTCAAGCAGGGGCTCGGGTGGCGGCGCCAGATCGAGCTTCGGCACGGCCGACGGCGCTCCCGGAGCGACGGCATCGAAGGTGGTGCCACAAGTGGGGCACTTCACCGCGCGGCCGATCAGGTCATCCGTCACGCGCAGCTTGCGCCCGCAGGACTGACAGTCGATGACAACGGGCATGAATCACTCTCCCAGGTCCGGAACCGCTTGCAGACGACCGGGTCAGCTCTTGAACGCGTCCTTGACGTTCTGGTCATTCAAGACAACCAGCGCCCAGATGCCGAATGGCAATCCGAGTAGACAACACGGAGAGATGCAAGGGATCATCGCCAAAATACTGCTAACCATCGCAAAGGCGTATGACTCCAGTCGCTTCATCTTCGAAGCGCCCACGATAATCAGAACACCGACCGTGATGGAAAAGATTAGGGCGCCACACATGATGATGCCACCCACCATCAGTTCGTCGCCCCCGCCACCTCCAAAATCACCGCGGCGGCCCCGTGGGCCTCGGTTCATCTCGGAAATTTGGACCATCTGAAGAAGAAAGTAGCCGGCGTTGATGACGATACCAAGGATTCCCGTGACAATAAGGCCGATCGCCGGCCCCGAAACCGTGGCCAGGGCCGAGCCTCGCAGGTTCATGCGTCGGCGTCGGCGGTCATCGTCGTAATCGTCGCTGTACCCGCCGCGCTGCGGATCGCCGTAGCCCGGTGGCGGCGGAGCCTCGCTGAGCCGGGGATAGGCGGGTGGACTTCCCTGTTGTGGCGGCGCCGAGTCCTCGTAGCGCTGCTGGAGGATGCCGGGCTCTTCACTTTGCGGCATCGGAAACGCCGGCGGTGGAGGGGGCGGCGGGGGCGCCGCGGGCGGCTCGGACGCGGCGACGGTCGCGGTGAACGTGGCACTGCACGTCGGGCACTTGACCGACAATTACAAATTCATCGTAATAAGCCGAAGCTAAGGGCCCACCAGACCATTCAATACGACGAACATCCTCTGTAATTGTCTTTTTATGGCTGATATAAGATTTGTCTAATTTACTCTTTT
>JAIEMG010000035.1 GCA_019752375.1 Gemmataceae bacterium
CTGCTCTTTTCCAGCCCGCTCACGTCGAAAGCAAGCGTGCGCAGCTGAGGCCCAGTGCCAGCCGCGGACGCATCGGCACTCATTTCGGTCGGTGCGGGAGCCGGGCTCGGCTGCGCCTTGGCGCCGCAGACAGGACATAGCACCGCGAGGACAGGTGCCGCGGCCGGAGAGTTGGTCTGGAGTTGAGAGCGATGCCCCTGCGGACAGATGTAAAGCTGCGCCATGAAGCGACCTCGGAGAGGCGGGTTGCCAGCTCTCGATTATCGCACAGGTCGACGACGTGACAAGATGTGGGGACCAGCGAGCGAACGCGAAAAGGCGACGCGGATACTCGGTTGAAAACCGACATCACCTGGCGATCCGTCGAGCGTCAGGATCGGAATTCTTCGGAACACGCCGGGGATGTCACTCGCAAGGGCCCGACGAGCTTCGGGGCTTCAGTCCGCCGGGAAATCGCGTGCTTGCACCAACTATCCAACCTTCTGTGGGGAGGTGTGGCCAGGTGTGCAGTTCCTCGTCCTGAAGTTGATCTCAAGGGACGCAGCCCGGATTGCTTTACTCGTCGTCACGAATTGCCGATACAGAATATATCCGCAATGGAAGCCGCGCCGGCGTCGGACCATCCTGGACCGTGCCGGTAAGCTGGCGGACCTGTGTTTCCGGAGCAGGCAAAGAAGGGAAGCGCAAATGACACGGTGGCCGGCAGTGTTGCTGGGCGCGTTGGCATCCTTGCTCGTGCTGGGCGGCCCCGAGGCGCGGGCTGCCATTAACTGGACGTATGAGTGGACAGCGACCAGCGACTTTATCGTTTCCGATAATGGACAAAGCAAGATTCAACTCACGCCGCAACCGCTGACGTGGGGCGCCAACAGCTCGGACATCGTCGCCGTGCATATGAACGTGCTCAGCACGGCCTCCGACGACGCTCCGGACAAGTTCACCCACCAGAATTACTCGCTGACGATGAAGCTCACCGACGTGCTCAGCGGTGCTTTCAAGCTCCTGACCTTCACGGGCTTCCTCGACGGGACGGTGTCGGCGCATACCGCGACCACCACGAATTCATTCAACAGCCCGACCAGCTACTCCAACATTCCGCTTGGGAACAACGTCTACAGCGTCGTCATTGGTCCGTACACCGGACCCGGCCCGCAAGGCGGCCTGACCGGCGCCATCGGCGGCCACGTGACCGCTCAGGCGCTCGAACCAAGCACGCTGGCCCTGGCCGCCGTGGGCTTCTCCTGTACCGGGCTGGCCTGGCTGCGTAAGCGCCGGGCATTCGCGGTACGGGCCTGAGATGAATCAACCGCGAGTCATGCAGACTCGCTCCATGCGTCTTCCTTTCTCTCAGACGTCGGGCTTGGGGCCCGGCGTCTTTTTTGTTGCGCAGGGTTCTCCTTCGACTCGTGCTTCGCCAGCGGTATCATGGGCGGCAGCATTTGTAGCAGCGCCACTCTTGATTCCGATCCGAAGGGACCCCATGAGCCATCCCATCCTTACTCCCGACGAAGTGCGCCGCTGCGTGGCGAAAATGCCACGGCTGGCCCTCGCCCATTTGCCGACGCCACTAGAAGAAATTCCGCGCTTTGCCGAAAGCATCGGAGCGGGGCGCCTCTTCATCAAGCGCGATGACTGCACGGGAATGCTCTTTGGCGGCAATAAGACCCGCCACAACGAATTCCTACTGGCCGAAGCGCTACGCCAAAATGCCGACGTCATTGTCTGGGGCGCCGGCGTTCAATCCAATAATTGCCGACAGACGGCTGCCGCCTGCGCAAAGCTCGGCCTGGAATGCAGACTGTACCTGAGTCGGGCTTCGCACAATGACGACGTGCAGGGTAACCTGCTGCTCGATCATCTCATGGGAGCCAAGGTCGAGATCGTGGACATTCCCGTGGGACCGGGCCTGGATGATCTTCTCCAGGCCAAGGCCGCGGAACTCCGTGCGGCAGGCCGACAGCCGTACTGCTGGGACCGCGTCCACGGCCGGCCCATCGCGGCCGTTAGCTACGTCCTTTGCCTCGCAGAAATCGTGGAACAGATGCGCTCACGCGGTCTGGAACCCGGTGCGATTTACGCTGCTGCCGCCGGCGCCACAGGTGCCGGCCTTGCTTTGGGACGTGCAGCACTTGGACTGAAGGGCGCGGTCCGCCTGATTCTGCCCATTCGCTGGCCGTGGAACGTGCGCGAGGACATGGCCGAGGTCGCCAACCGCACCGCGGAGTTGCTCGGGCTGCCGCACCGCCTCACCGCGAAGGATGTCGAGGCGAGCGAGGACTACATCGGCGCCGGCTACGGGACCGTTAGTTCGCAGGGGCGCAATGCAATGGATCTGCTGGCGCGGACCGAGGGAATCCTGCTCGATCCCGTCTACACCGCCAAGGCGATGGGAGCGCTCATCGACGACGTCAGCCATCGACGTGCCGATACCGGTTCGCCGATCGTCTTCATCCACACTGGCGGCACGCCCGCGGTCTTCGCCTATCGGGATGAGTTGGTCGGCCCGGTCAAGTAGCGAACGCACCGGCTGGCGTAGGGGCGGAAGCCCATCTTTGTCCAGAACTTCTGGGCAGGCAGGTTGCCTTCGATGAACTGGAGTTCCAGGCGCGTGACGCCCTGCGCCTGCGCCCAGGCGACCATGTGCTCGAAAAGCGTTTGCCCCGCGCCGCGCCGCCGGACCGTCGGTCGAAGGTAGGCCCAGTGCAGATACGCCGACGACGGGTCCACGCGCGGCATGGAGAGGTAGAGCAGCCCAAATCCAATCGGCTTGCGGTCCACCTCGACCACGCGCCAGCAGTGGGTCGGGCTATCGAGCGTGTGCGACCACAGCGTCGTGAATTGCTCCAGGGTCAACGGTGTGATGGCGGCATGGGGACAGGCACGAAGTTCCAGCTCATTCAGTTCGTCACGCATGGCGACAATGGCGGGAAGATCGGCCGATGTTGCCGGCCGGATGGTCACGGCGTTCCCTGGCGTCATGGAAGAGGTCCCTGAAAAGGTTGTCGCTGCACACCGATGCCGCTAGTCTGGAAGGGCCATCATGCCTCCGTCCCGTTGGAGAGTCAAAGGAGCTTTGCCATGCTGCACCGGTTCGCAATTACCCTGCTGGCAATCTTGGTGCTGTCCCTCGGCGTCCTGGCAGACGAGATCAAGGGCAAGGTCAAGCTGCTAAACGTCAAGAAAGGCCAGCTCGTGATCGTGGTCGGCGAAAAAGAGAAAGAGTTCATGGTGCCCGAACGAGCCAAGGTGACCGACAACGACGGCAAGGAACTTCCCGGCCGGCTGAAGGCCCTGCGAGCGGGCGACGAAGTGACCGTCGTTACCGGCAAGGACGGCGACAAGGAAGTCGTGCAAGAGGTCAAGCGCAAGTAGCCGGTTTTGTTGAGGGCCATACGTGTTCAGTACACGACCCACTGGAGCCACATGACTCCTACCGCCAGTGTCACCAGCGTGATCGGCACGCCGACCTTGCAGTAGTCCCAGAACGAGACTGTAATTCCCTCGCGCCGCGCTCCTTCCACCACAATCAGGTTGGCCACGGAGCCGAGCACCGTCAGGTTTCCAGCAAGCGTGCTGGACATCGCCAGTGCGAGCCAGGCGGTTTCCTGGGCTGCCTCCGGCATCGCCGGGATGATCGGCTTGAAAATCAGCACCGCCGGCACGTTGCTCACGAGGTTCGACAGCCCCGCGGAAACAAGGCTGAGCAGCGTCACCGGATGCCCGCCCAGCACGCCCCAGTGCTCCAGGTCCCAGTGCCGGACCAGACGCACTTCAAACGCGTGGACGACAATGAACAGACCGCAGAACATCACCAGCAAGCTCCAGTCCACCTGGCGGTAAACCTTCTCCGGCCGCACCCTTCCCATCAGCAAGATGGCCGCCGCCCCGAGCGCGACCAGGGCGATCGGCAAGCCCGCGAAGAAGAGAACCACCGACGCCAGGGTGACCGTCAGGCTCTTGCCGAGCAACCAGTTGTGCGCCCGGTGGTGGCGCTTGCCGCGCCGCGCGCGTTGCGCTGGCTTCAGGTCTTCCCCATCGCCGGGACGCCGGAGTGCGGAACGGAAAACCCAGGCGATGATGAAGAAAGTCAGCAGCAGCCCGGCAATCGCCACGGGCGCGAGTCGAGCGGCAAAACGCAAATAAGCGATGTTCGATAGGCTGCCGATGATCATGTTCTGCGGATTGCCGGTGATGGTCGCCGTGGAGCCGACATTGGCGGCCGTTGCCAGGCCAAGCAGGTGCGGCAAGGGGTCCAGCCGCAGTCGCCGGGTCAGATGCAGCACGAGGGGCGTCAGCGCAATGCAGACAATATCGTTGACGAGGAAGGCCGACAGCACGCCCGAGAGGCCGATCGTCACGCCGAGCAGCCCGTAAGGACTGCGAAATCGACTCAACGTCCAGCCCGCCAACCGCTGGAAGAACCCCGCCAGGCGGAGGTAGCTGACGACTACCATCATGCCGAACAGGAGCAGGATGGTCTGGTCATCAATCGAGCGCACCGCATCGGACAGCGAGACGACGCCGGTGACAATCATGAGCGTCGCCCCAACCAGGGCAATGCCTGCACGGTCGATGCGCAGCCCGGGGACCTTGCCGATGGCCAGTCCGAGGTAGGTGGCGGCGAAGATAATGCCAGCAATCCAGGTTTGCGCGTCGGAGCTCAAGCGATTCCTTTCGGAGCGATCCGGTGATGCGGAAGACTTCCAAGCATCCTATGCCGTCCATTGGCACGGACCAGCCTGTCACGATTCGTTTGCACTCGCGTACCAGTGATGTCGAAAGCACGAACCCCGCGGGGAGTGGGCGTGTCTTCTCAGCAGTGCGCCCAGGTACGCCAATCGGCCGAGCGGCTCGGCTTAAACCCGAGCGTCTGTGGGTTCGACTCCCACCCTGGGCACCTGCCCCTTCCCGGTCGAGATCGTGCAGATCCCCATTCCGCTAACGCCCGTCACTTCTTGACGCGCTCCAGCAATTCCGTCGCTGCCTGCTGCGGCGACTGCCTCTCGACGTCGACCCGCAGGTTCGCTCGCTGCATGGTGGGCAAGTCAATCGCGCCGACGAGTGGCCGAAGTGCGTCCAGCAGTCCTGGCTTGCCCGCAGCCGGTGGCGACAGCAGCAATAACGCGTCGTACGGTGGAAACGCCTGCTTGGGCTCGATCAGGCGATTGATCATCTTCAGCGTCGTGGTCTTGCCGCTGCCGGAGCCGCCGAGCAGGACCAGAAGCTGCCCGGTTGGCACTTCCAGGCTGACACGATCCACCGCCGGGCGAGCGGTGCCAGGGTACGCCTTGCTGACGTTATCCAGCACGATCATGGGCTCGTCTCCGAAGGGCGGAACCACAAGCGGATGCTGATGAACCACGAAACGATCAGGTAATAGGCGGGGAAGAGCAGCGACACGAGAATCAGTGCCGTCAGCTCCGATTCGTTCGACGTGCGGTCTCCTGCCAACAGGTCGCGCATGATCCAGAGAAGGCTGCCGGCCCAGGCGGCGGCAAAGACGTTGGTCACCCGGTTCAGCGTGCCGCGTTGGCTGGGATACAGGTAGCGGCTTGGCACGAAGGTCAGCAGCGCAAAGCCAATGAGGATGCTGAGCGATGCCCACGCCGGCAATGGTGCGACGTGGTAGTGCAGCAAGTAGAGGTAGAACGCGATCAGGTTCCAGTAGGACGGAAAGCCGAGAAAATAGCCATCGGATGTCTTGGCGTTGACCTGGCAGAAGCCGTACGCGCTGGCCAGCAGCGGAACGAGCACCCACTCGCGCTGGCCGTCGGGCAGGATGTCGGTTCGCCAGATCAGGAGCAGCGGCAAGGCCGTATAGGTCAGGAAATCGACGATGTCATCCAATTTTCCGCCGTCGAAGCCCGGCAGGACTTCCTTGACGCGAACGGCACGGGCCAGCGTGCCGTCGGTGGCGTCGATGACCGTCGCGATCAGCATCAGCACGAAGCCCCACACCAGCGAAGCCGGATCGCCGCGAACAATGCAGACGGCGATCCCGCCTGCCGCGACCAATCCCATCGCGGTGTAGAGGTGAACGCCCCAGGCCAGGACCTGGCGCACTCGGTCGCTCTGCGGCAGC
>JAIEMG010000069.1 GCA_019752375.1 Gemmataceae bacterium
CATCTTCATGCTTCCCAGACTACCCAATTCCTCCTTCGACAGCTGCGCCAGTTTCCAGGGTTATTGAGAAGTTACAAAGTCGCAATGCGGATTGCAGATAAACTCGACAGGCTCGCCGTCTTGACTGCACTTAACCACGAATGACGCTTGCTTGCTGTGACCATGTTCTCGTTGGGACATCCCTTGGAGAACGGCGTGCGCCGTTCCCACCCTGCACCCCCGTCATATACCGCAACGTCCACGCAATCGCTGTCGCCATGCAGCTACCCAATTGTAAAACCCGTCGGCGCCTGGTAGCCTAGTCCTAGCTAGCTCCCGAGTATCGCTGCCGGCTTTTCGGATGGCGGTTCTGCCCGTGCGACGACTTCCACGACGTTCTCGGTGTCTCGCCACGATTGTACTGTTGTTCCTGCTTTGCCTGGCGGGCTGTGCTGGTCCACGCGCTGAGCCGGAACGGGTGTGGGGCCGGCGCGGCGTGCAGGACGGCGACCTCGTCAAGCCACGCGCCATCGCCATCGATGCTGATGATCGTCTTTATATCGTCGACTACACCGCTCGCATTCAAATTTACGACCGAGACGGCAAGTATCTCGGCCCGACCTGGACGACGCCCGATTATCGCAATGGCCGGCCCAGCGGGTTGAGCATCGACCGCGACGGTCATCTCCTCGTCAGCGACTCGCACTACAACTGCCTGCGTGTGTACGACCGCAACGGCACCGAGCTGCGCAAGATCGGCGGGAATGCAGGGTCAGCGCCCGGGCAACTGAGCTACATCAGCGACGCGGTGCAGGATGCCGACGGCTTCTACTACATCGCGGAGTTCGGCGAGAATGGACGCATCAGCAAGTTCGACGTGGACGGCAAGTTCGTCAAGTGCTGGGGCAGCCCTGGGACCGAGCCAGGCCAGTTCGCCCGGCCAAGGTCAATGGTGATCGGCCCGGACGGCAACCTCTATATCGCGGACGCGTGCAACCATCGGATCCAGGTCTTCACGCGCGACGGCGTGCTGGTGCGCCATTTCGGTACCGCGGGTGAAGGCCCTGGCGAGTTGTCGTATCCCTACGACCTGGCGTTCAACGCCGCGGGCGACTTGTACGTCGTGGAATACGGGAACCATCGCGTGCAAAAGTTCACCGCAAATGGTAAATCACTCGGTGTTTGGGGCGGCCCGGGACGCGAGCCGGGGAAGCTGCATGCCCCCTGGGCACTCGCCGTGGACAGCCGAGGTAAGGTCCACGTGGTCGACAGCGAGAATCATCGCGTGCAACGGATCGCATTTTGAGAACACGACCCAAGCCCAGGGGCGACGACCCTTGGGTGTGAGGGCCCACGACCATGGATCGGCTCCTCCTGTTCTTCACCCCGCTGTGGTTCGCCGGCGTTCTCATCATCATTGCGCTGCTGCTCGGCGCGACACTCCTGCTCGTCCGCTGGCGCCGCCGGCGCTGGTCGTCGGCCTTGATGATTTGGGGAGCCGGGTGCGCACTCGTCGGCATCGGTGGGCTCGTGCTGCCCCCGGATATCGGCGCCTGGACCGCTGCCATTGCCTTGTTGCTGCTGTTCTTCATGGTGCTCTGGCTCATCATCACCAGCCAGTGGTCGGCGCCGGCAGCCTACCTGATCGTCATTGCGGCACTGGTCGGCATCGGCGGCTGGTGTACGGTCGCCGCCGGCGAATCGCTGCTGGAACTGGGGCGCACCCTGGTCAAGGTGGAAGTAGTGCATCCGTGGTGGCTGCTCTGCCTCGGCTTTGTGCCGCTCATCGTGATGCTCAGCTTCCGCAGCCTTTCCGGGCTTGGCACTTTTCGCCGCTGGACGGCCATTGGACTGCGCTGCAGCCTGATCGTCTTCCTGACGCTGGCGATCGCGGAGGTGCGTCTGCGGCAATCCAATGAAAGCGTGACGGTGCTGTTCCTCGTGGATCGCTCGCTGAGCGTGCCGCCGGAGTTCGATCCGGACGCGGACCCCAACTCGAAGGAGGGCCGCATCGATCACCGCTGGGAGCGCGTCAAGCAATTCATCACCGATGCAGTCGAGAAACGTGGCGACGCGCACAAGCGCGACAAGTTTGGCCTGATCTTCTTCGGCCGGCGCCCGCGCCTGGAGTTGCCGCCCAGCGATGCGCCGACCTTTACCAAGGACAAGGACCGCTTCTTCGATAGTCTGGGCGGTACGATCGACAGCAACTATACGGACATCGCATCGGCCATCAAGTTGGCGCTGGCCTCGTTCCCCGAAGGCACCGGCAAGCGCATTGTCATGCTCAGCGATGGCAACGAGAACCTGGGCAACGCCGAGGAGCAGGCCCGGCTGGCCCGCCAGAACGGCGTCCAGATTGACATTGTGCCCTTGGCGGCGGGCTATCGCAACGAGCATGAAGTCCTGGTGCAGAGCGTCGAGGCGCCGCCGATCACCGAACAAGGCGCTCGCTTCCCCATTCGCGTGCTGATCCGCAGCTACAATCCCCGGCTCGTCAAAGGCACGGTGACGCTGCGACAGATCGTCGGTGCGGATAGCAAGCTGATGCCGCCCGCCATCGGCAAGCCGGGCGGACCGCTATCCGTCACACTGCGGCCCGGCCTGAACTCGATCACCTTTCCACCGCCCGACAAGCCGCCGACCGGTTCTTACACCTATGAAGCGATCTTTCAGTCCGAAGGCGTGCTGGTCGACGGCAACCTCCTGCCGGCCCCGCGCGGCCATCCACAGAACAAGCGAGCGACCACCCACGTCCTTGCCCTTGGCCAGCGCAAGGTGCTCCTCATCGAGAACAAGGAAGGTGAGCACGATTTCCTCTTCGAGCACCTCCGCAAGCTTGGCGAGTCGAAGTTCAAGGTGCAGCGCATCACGGCCGCGGGCTTGCCCCAGGACAAGGCCGACCTCGGCTTCTTCCTGAGCAATTACGACTGCGTGATCCTGGCCAACACCCCCTGCGAAGCGCTTTCCGACGAGCAACAGGAGATGTTGCGCAGCAACACGTTCGACCAGGGCTGTGGTTTCATCATGGTCGGCGGTCCGGAGAGCTTCGGAGCCGGCGGTTGGCAGAGCACGCCGGTGGAGAAGGCCCTGCCAGTTGATTGCGACATCAAGGCCATGAAAGTGCAAGGCAAGGGCGGCCTGGTCCTCATCTTCCATGCCACCGAAATGGGCGACGGCAACAAGTGGCAAAAGGAGATCGGCAAGCTCGCCATCAACAAGCTGTCCGCGGTCGACATGATGGGCATCCTCATGTGGGACTACGGCAAGGGCGCCGGCGGCGGTACCTCCTGGCACATCCCGTTCCAGACGATCGGCGGCAAGAAGGCGTCCATGCTTCGCTTGCTCGACAAGATGGACCCCGGGGACATGCCGGATTGCAACCCATCGCTCAAGATGGCCATGGAGCAGCTGACCAAGGCCGAGTATTTGCTGGCGAAGAAGCACATTATCTTCATCAGCGACGGCGATCACTGGACCGCCGACCCGCAGCTCCTCAATCGTCTGCGCGGCGCCGGCATCACCTGCACGACGATCTGCATCACCACGCACGGGCAGACCGAAGTCCAGAAGATGAACGCCATCGCCACCGCAACCAGGGGCAAGTTCTACAACGTGACCAGCGGCAAGCAGCTGCCGGAGATCTATACGAAGGAAGTTCGCCTGGTCAGCCAATCGTTCGTTTTCGACAAGGAATTCACGCCGAAACTGATGTTCGCCGAAGGCCCCGCGGACAAGCTGCCGGCGGAACTACCCAACCTTCATGCATTCGTGCGAACGACCGCCAAGCCCGCGGCGTCGGTCCAAAAGCCGATCCTCGGCCCCCCGCAGGGCGAGCAGGACTTCCCGATCCTCGCTTACTGGCAATATGGCCTGGGCAAGTCCGTCGCGTGGACCAGTGACGCGCGTTCGGGCGGCGGCGTCCGTGCCTGGGACCAGAAATGGGCCGATAGCGAGCTGTATCAGAAGTTCTGGGAGCAGATGGTCGATTACGCGCTGCGTGCGGTCGAGACCGGCAAGATGACGATGACCACCGAATACCGCGACGGCAAGGTCCGCGTCACCATCGATGCCCGCGACGACAAGAACCGCCCGCTGACCGACCTCAAGCTCAAGGGCGGCATCACCATTCCTGGCGCCAAGCCCAACGATCCACGCAAGATGGACCTGCGCTTCGAGCAGAAAAACAGCGGCCTCTACGAAGCTGAGTTCAAGGCCGACGATTCGGGCTCGTATTTCATCAACGTGGCTTCGACCAAGCGCGAAGGCGACAAGGACAAGGTGCTGGACAGCGTCCGCGGCGGTGTGACGATCCCCTATTCACCCGAGTTCTCCGACCTGGAGAGCAACGTAGCGCTCATGGATCGCCTGCGCAGCGTGACCGACGGCGCCACCTACGCGGACAACAAGGAGGCACTGACGAAAGCGGCCGCCAAGGCCGAGGTGTTCCGCCCCGGCTTGCCGTCGTCCAAGAGCATGCAGCCGATCTGGTTCTGGTTGGTGTTCCTGACCGCGGTCTTGCTGTTCTTCGACGTCGGCGTCCGCCGCATCGCCATCGAGCCGGAAGCGATCGGCGCCGCCTCGCACCGACTCTGGGAACGCCTGCGCGGCCGAGCCGTGCCGGTGGTCCAGACTGGCGATTTCCTCGACAAGCTGCGCACCCGCAAGGAGGTTGTGGGCGAGTCGCTCGACAAAGGCAAAGCCGCCGCCCGCTTCGATGCCGGCGACCGTCCGCCATCGGACGCGCCTCCTGGAGCCGAAGGCCCCTCCGGCATGCCCGCGACCCCGCCACGCCGACCGTCGCCCCAGCCCGGCGTGGCGCCGCAGAAGGAAGAGGAACCGCAGGACTTTGCCAGCCGGCTGATGCGGGCGAAGAAGAAGGTGTGGGAGGAGAGGGATAAGGGGAAGGAGTAGCGAGATGGCTGAACCTTTGCCCCATGCGTTAGTGCAAACGGCAATGGAACCGAAGGGCGTCGCCGATGCAGCCGGCAACAAGCCACGACTTTCAAAAAGCCGCGGCACAACGCCTTACGACGGCGGAAGTGTTGTTGCGGAATAAACTCACGCTCGACGCAATGTATGGCGCCGGATACACCGTGAAATGTTCGCTGAAGGCGCTCATCCTTGAGAAAACGCTGCCCGCGGAGAGGCCCGCCCTTTTGCGAAAAATCACGTCCGGTGCGAAGATGCACGGACCGGAAGTGCTGGTTGGCATTCTTCGGGACATGGGGATACTCATGCCGCTGAAGCGGGTCAAGAAGTTTCGTAAGGCAACCTGGACCACCGAACTGCGCTACGAAACAGGCCGCAAGGACACGGGAGAGACTCGTGCGTTCCTGAAGACGGCCAAAGACACCTATCAGTGGGTGGAGGAGCAGTTGCCATGAGCAAGATTACACAGCCGCGCTGGAAGGAAATGCAGACGGACGAAACGCGTCAAGTGGAGTCGGCACTGCGAAAGGCGTTTCAACAGGTGGACGCATATCGATATAACTCTGCGTCGATCCGAGTACGCGTCATCGACCCTGGCTTCAAGGGTAAGGACGTGAGCAAGCGCGACGCAATGGTAGAAAAGCACCTCAAGAAACTCCCCAAGGAAACGCAGACCGATATTATGAGTCTGCTCACGATCGCACCCGACGAACTCGAACACCCCGAAAAGTCCTCGCGGGAGCGGCTCCTCAATGCCGAGTTTGAGGATCCCAGTGATTCCATGCTGTGAAGGCCGCGCGCAGCAAGCGGCCCTCCGAACCACCTAACTGACCGAGGTTCCATGTCTTCAGCAGCAGCAATGCAACAGCGGACCGATGGCTTTCGCAAGGCGTACGCGCGAGTCCAGTCGGAGATCGGCAAGGTCATCGTCGGCCATACCGACATCGTTCACGGCGTGCTGACGTGCCTGTTCGTCGGCGGCCATGTCCTGCTCGAAGGTGTGCCGGGCCTGGGCAAGACGCTGCTCATCCGCACGCTCAGTCAGGTGCTCGACCTCAAGTTCAATCGCGTGCAGTTCACGCCGGACTTGATGCCGTCGGACATCATGGGCACGAACATCATCAACGAGGCCGCCGATGGCCAGCGTGTCTTCAG
>JAIEMG010000065.1 GCA_019752375.1 Gemmataceae bacterium
AAGACTACAAAAGTGACCCCTTGCCTGGACACCATAGAATTCGTGTAGAACTTTAAGGGCTGAAGCCTGCGGCTACAACTCCGGGGCCGGAACACAGAGTAGACGGAGAGAAGGCCATGAAGCTCATCGACATGGACGAGATTCGCAAGACTTATCACCTGGGCGAAGTGGACGTGCCGGTGCTCAAGGGCGTGTCGCTGACCATCCACCGGGGCGAAATGGTGGCGCTGATGGGCGCCAGCGGCTCGGGCAAGAGCACGCTGATGAACATCCTGGGCTGCCTGGACCGGCCCACCTCGGGCAAGTACTGGCTGGACGGTACCGAAGTCTCGCGTCTCGACAACGACCGACGGGCGATGGTCCGCAATCACAAGATCGGCTTCGTATTCCAGAGCTTCAACCTGCTGGCGCGTACCAGTGCCCTGGAAAATGTCATCATGCCGCTCTCCTATACGAACGCCTCGCTTTCGGCGCGCGAGTGCCGGAAACGCGGCAAAGCCCTGCTGGAGCGCGTTGGCCTGGGCAGCCGACTGGATCATGAGCCCTCGCAGCTTTCCGGCGGACAGCAGCAGCGGGTGGCGATTGCCCGGTCCCTGGTGAACTACCCACCCTTGCTCTTTGCCGACGAGCCGACGGGCAACCTCGACTCGCGCACCAGCAAGGAAATCCTGCACATGTTCCAGGAGCTGAACGCGGAAGAAGGCATCACGATCATCCTGGTAACGCACGACGCCGGCGTGGCATCGTACGCCCAGCGGACGATCCGCATCAGCGACGGCTTGATCGAGGACGGCGCGTTCGACGCGCCGACGTCCTCCGAGGCCATTCGGGCGGCGAGCTAGCCGCTCGCGGCGTAGCAAACGGGAGACTCCCATGCTCTTTCTGACCCGCACCTTCCTGATGGCCCTCAAGGCGCTGCGACGCAACATCATGCGTTCCGCGCTGACCACGCTGGGCATCGTCATCGGCATCGCGGCCGTCATCGCCATGATGGAGATCGGGCAGGGTTCGTCGAGTGCCGTGCAGAAGACGATCCAGAGCATGGGCGCCGACAACCTGCTCATTCAGCCAGGAACCGCTGCCAGCGGCGGCGTCAGCCTGGGCTCCGGCAGCGTCATCACGCTGACGCCGCAGGATGCGGAGGCCGTGGCCCGCGAGTGTCCCGCGGTCGCCTGCGTGGCGCCCGTCGTCCGGGCACGGACGCAGGTGGTCTACGGCAATCGTAACTGGGTGCCGCTCTACATCTACGGCACCACGCCGACGTTCCTCGAAGTACGCGACTGGCAGGAGCTCGACCAGGGCGATGCGTTTACCGATCGCGACGTTCGCAATGGCAGCAAGGTCTGCATGATCGGTCAGACCTTGGTGAAAGAGCTGTTCCCGGACGTCTCGCCGATTGGCAAGGAAGTCCGCGTCCAGAACGTCACCTTCAAGGTCGTCGGCGTGCTGGCGCGCAAGGGAGCCAACATGATGGGGCTCGACCAGGACGACATCCTGCTCGCGCCGTGGACGACGGTCAAGTACCGCGTCAGCGGCTCGACGCTCGGAAGCGTCAACCAGAGCACCAGCGTCAAGGGCGACCCGATGCAGACCGTCAACAGCCTGAGTCAACTGTACCCCAGCTCCGGCGTCGCCCTGTACCCGGTCCCGTCGGCCACGCAGGCGGCCGACACGCCCCAACCGGTGCGCTTCACCAATGTCGACCAGGTCCTGGCGCGCGCGACTTCGACGCCGGAGATCCCCGCAGCCATGGCCCAGATCACACAGCTCCTGCACGAACGGCACCGCATCAAGTCCGGTCAGCCCGACGACTTCAACATTCGGGACATGACGGAGATGACCAAGGCGCTGGCCACGTCTTCCAGCTTGATGATGCGGCTCTTGCTCGCCGTGGCGCTGATCTCCCTGGTGGTCGGCGGCGTCGGCATCATGAACATCATGCTCGTGTCCGTGACGGAGCGGACGCGCGAGATCGGCCTCCGCATGGCGGTCGGCGCCCGCGCTCGTGATATCCTGCGGCAGTTCCTGGTCGAAGCCGTGCTGCTGTGCCTGATGGGCGGCGCGCTGGGCATCCTGCTGGGCCGCGGCGGCTCGGCGATGGTGTCCTGGCTGTTCAAGTGGCCAACCGAGCCCTCGCTGCCCGCCATCATCGCCGCCGTCGCCGTCTCGGCCACCGTCGGCCTGGTCTTCGGCTACTATCCCGCATGGAAGGCGTCGCGCCTCGACCCGATCGAAGCCCTGCGCTACGAGTAGTGCAGGCATGAATTACCCCTCCGCGAGAAGGCCCGTCGACGGCGGAGTCCGTCGGCGGGCCGTGCCATGCGCAGTGACAATTCCGAACGTGCCCGGTGGCACGGACATTTCTGTCCGTGCCGGCGGGCGCTTGCACGGACAGAAATGTCCGTGCCACGGGGCATTCGCATTCGTGCCGGAGTCGGCATGCAATCGCCCTTGATCGTGTCCGCCGTCAACGCTTTAATCCGTTTCACCAGGGAAGGCGTGCTCATGCGCTCGCCCCTCATCTTGCGCCACTTGCCCCGCTTTCCGTAGCGCGTTCCCCACTGAAAGGAATCAGCCATGGAACCGACCGAACTCTGCCGGATCGCCGCGAAGACCAAGGCGTGCAAGCCCGACTGGTATACGCCCGCGTATCATCGCTTCTTCTCCGAGTGGTGTGACCGACCGCTGCGGCTCCTCGAGATCGGCGTGTACCAGGGCGGCTCCTTGCAGATGTGGCGCGAGTATTTCCCCAAGGCAAGCCTGTTCGCCATCGACATCAACGCCGAGACGCTCCAGTGGAACGGCAAGATTCGGGACTGCAAGGTGACGTTGGTCGACCAGGGCAGCCCGGAAGCGCTGCGCGACTACGTGGCCAAGACCGGCGGCCAGTTTGACATCATCGTCGAGGACGGCGGCCACACCATGCATCAGCAGATCACGTCGTTCAACGTGCTGTTTCCCCATGTGGTCCCGGGCGGAGCCTATGTAGTGGAAGACTACGGCACCAGCTATTGGACAAAGTTCGGCGGCAAGGCCCTGAACGCTCCCGGAACCAGCGTTTCCATGCTGAAATGGCTGGTGGACTGCATCAATCTGCCTCTAGGCATGGACGACGACCATGCCAAGAAATGGGGCGAGAGCTCCGTTGCCGTGTCCCCGGCCGAACGAGCTAGCCTTCGCTCCGACGTCGAGGCCATGCACATCTGCAACAGCATCGCCATCATCTTCAAGTCGGCGACCCGGGTATCGAAACCGGCTTCGTACCAGGTGGAGGAACCAGCCGGCTTGATGACGCGTCTGCGTCAGGCGCTTCGTCGTGCCGGCTAGCCGGCATCCGAAACGCGTCCGCCGTTTTACCGCAGGTCCTATCTCGTTCGCCTGCCGTCTTGGCAGCCCCGTCCACCGTCAAACACCGTTGAGTGACGGTGGCGGCCGGTATCCTCGCGCACCCGTTCACCGTCGAACACCGTTTCGTGACGGTGCGGCCTGCCAATTTGACAGTCCTGTCCGATGGGCGACGCCGTGAACACAAAAGCTTCGCCATTCTTCAGCCTGACATTTTGCGGTACGAGCGATCAAGTGCAAATCCACCGGAAAACGATCCGTGGATGCTGACGATCTGTCGCTGCCCTCGCGATGAAGTTCCTCGGCTGCGGTGTCGGCGTTTTGGTGGAATCTGCGTCCCGGCCTGTTGCTTCGTTCGGCTCCTCGGGAATCGCCGCCAGCCCTTCGCACAATCAGCGAGCCGTGTCCCCGTTGGAATTCCCCGCGCACCGCGCCTTCTTGTGCCGTTTGCCTGCTGGCATTCCGATTTCCAGCGCAGTAAACTCCTCTCTTGCGTGCCGGCGTGGTGCCGAGCCGTTGATTTCTTGAACCGTTGATCCGGAGAGCAAACCAGGCATGAGCGTGGCCCCAGCCGGGCCATGACAACTTGATTTGACGCGCGTGCGTCAAGTTCTGCTTCCAGGAAAACTGCAACCCTGGGCCGCAAGGCCCTTGTATCCAGCAGAGGCAGTGCTTGGACCGCGCCCCGCAAGGGGCGTCGGCCAGGTGCTGTTCTGCTGCGCCCTGTTGCAGGGGTTCCTGGAGCGGCCGTGGTTCGGCGCTCCTCTTTTTTCGGACAGCCCATGCCCGAAGTCACTCCGCAGCAAGTCCAGCGGCAACCCGTCGACCGTACCTCCGCTCCGGTGCTGGCAGAGCAGGTTGCGAAACTGCGCCAGTGCTTTCCGGAGGCGGTTTCCGAAGGAAAGATCGACTTCGACAAACTCCGCGTCGCGCTGGGAGACTCCGTCGAGACCCGAACGGAACGCTTCAACTTCACGTGGGCCGGCAAGCAGGACGCGATCGCGCTCTTGCAAACGCCGAGTCGCGCAACTCTGATCCCTTGCCCCGAAGAATCCGTCCACTTCGACACGACACAGCATCTCTTCATCGAAGGCGACAACCTCGAAGTCCTCAAGCTGCTCTTCAAGCCGTACTTCGGGCGGGTAAAGCTCATCTACATCGACCCGCCGTACAACACCGGTCAGGATTTTGTCTATCCGGACGACTATGCCGACCCGTTGCGCACCTATTTGCGGATGACAGGACAGGAGGATGAGGAAGGTAACCGGCTTACCAGCAATCCGGAAACGAGTGGGCGTTATCACTCAACTTGGCTTTCAATGCTGTACCCGCGTTTGTTCCTTGCCCGCCAGCTCTTGGCCGATGACGGCGTGATTTTCGTTAGCATTGATGACCACGAGGTACAGCACTTACGAATGCTGATGAACGAGGTGTTCGGTGAGGAGAATTTTGTTGCGCAGCTCATTTGGAAAAGTCGCCAATTCACAGATGCACGGGCCATTTCGGGCGTTTCCACGGATCATGAATACGTTCTTGTATATGCCAAGGACGAAGGATTCCGCTTTCGTGGAAGCGAACGAGATGAGAGCAAGTACAGTAATCCGGACAACGATTCTAGAGGCCTCTGGATGAGCCGGAGCATCCTCGGATTGGCGACCGCTGAACAACGCCCAAATCTGCACTACGACATTGCAGACCCGAAGACCAAGCACTCATTCGCGCCGCCCGCCAACACTGGGTGGCGGTACGCCAAAACGCGCATGAAGGAGCTCATCGATTCCGGCTGCATATTGTTTCCCCCCCACGCTGATGGACGACCACGCGAGAAGAAATTTCGTAAAGACCTTGCGAATGAGTTTGTGTCCTTTCCAAGCATCATTACAGACATCTTTACGGCGAATGGGACTGCAGAGATCAGGGAAATGTTTGGATTTCAGGCTTTCGACTTTCCAAAGCCATCGCAACTAATTCGCCGGCTAATTGAGCAAGTAACCGACAAAGGAGACATTGTCCTCGATCTGTTCGCGGGCTCCTGCACTACTGCGCAGGCGGTTCTTGAGCTGAACCACGATGACGGTGGGAGCCGACGTTTCATGATGGTGCAACTGCCAGAACCGACCGGCAAAGAAGAATATTCAACTATCGCCGAGCTTGGGAAAGAACGCATCCGTCGATCCATCGCCAAAATAAGAGAGGCCAGTAGGGATACGCTCGACTTGGCAACCGGCGGCCAACCCGAAGACCTCGGCTTCAAAGTCTTCAAGCTCGCCGCATCCAACTACGAACCGTGGACCGGGGTCGCGGAGCGCACCCCCGAAGCTTACATCCAGCAGATGGGCCTTTACCACGATCCGCTGGTCAAGGGCTGGGAGGCGACCAACGTCATCTGGGAAGTAGCCATCAAGGAAGGCTACGGCTTGACCACCCAGATCGACAAGCAGGACGCCGGACAGGGCAACACCATCTATCGCGTCACCGATCCGGACAAGAACCAGTCGTTCCGCATCTGCCTGGATGACGAGATCAAGCCCGGGTTGACCCAGACACTTGCGCTCACCAAGGACGACCTGTTCATCTGCCGCGATAAGGCGCTAGATGACACGGCCGCAGCCAACCTCGCGCTACAGTGCCGGCTCAAGACGATCTAAAGCTTCAGCCGCGAGAGACTTTCCCGGCGAGCGGGGTTGCGT
>JAIEMG010000322.1 GCA_019752375.1 Gemmataceae bacterium
CAATTTTTGTTCATTACGGTTTTAATCCCTTACATACATACATAATTTTTGTAACAGTTTTTTAAAACAGTTGTGTGTATAGGATTAAAACACTAATAATGCTGCCCTGCCCCCCCCCCACGCTCGCCTGGTCACACACGGCTCAACTTGAATCGCGCGTCGGCCCAGGTATCATGTCTTCATGCTCCAGCGCAAGTACCTCTTCCCCCATGTCATCGAAATGAACTACCAGGCGGGCCATCGCCTGGGGGTCAATGTCTATCTCATCGATGGCGGCAGCGAGTTCCTGCTGATCGACATTGGCTTCATCGACACGGTGGACGAGATCGTCGAAATGGTCCGGCAAATGGACTTCAACCTGTCCAGTTGCAAGATGGTCATCGCCACCCATGCGGACGCCGATCACATTCAAGGCGTCGCTCGCGCCAAGGACTTGCTCAAGACCAAGGTGGCGGCCCATCCAGAGAGCGTGGGACCGCTCGAAAGCGGCGACGAGGTGATGACCTACGCAACCATCAAGGCGCAGGGCATCGAAATTCCAATGCCGCCCTGCAAGATCGACTTGCTGCTCAACGAAGGCGACACGATTGCGGTCGGCAACCTGAAGTTACAGGTTTGGCATATGCCCGGGCACACGCCGGGGCATCTGAGCTTCAAGATGGGGAACCTGCTCTTCAGTGGTGACAACATCTACAAGGATAGCTGCGTCGGCGTCATCGATGCGCACCACGGCTCGAACATTCCGCACTTTGTTTCGTCGCTCAAGCGCATCCTGGCCGACGACAGTGAATTCCTGTTGCCAAGCCACGGTCCGGTGTTCCGCCGCGACAAAAAGGTCCTTCAGAAAGCAATCGACCGGCTAACGCAGTACCAGTCCATGGCCGACTTCGGCACCTGTGCGACGAGCTGGCCGCTGTTGGACGAGTGGGAAGCCGACGTCAGCAGCGGCAAGATGCCCGATTTCAGCCGGAAGTAGCTGGTCGTGCGTCGTAGGGTGCGTCAAGCGTACTCGCGCGGACGCACCGCAACCAACTCTGCCCGGAAGATATTCCAGTACGACTGCATTCCGGTGCGTCCGCGCGAGTACGCTTGACGCACCCTACCACCTCATCGCACGATCGCCGCGGCCAGCAAAAAGGCCAGTTCCGTCCCCTCGATACCGGCGCCCAGACAGTCTCCGGTAATCCCTCCCAGGCGCGCGTCACACACCATGCGCAGCTTTAACACCACCAGCGCCACCAAGGCCAGCGGCAGCACGTTGCTGGGATCCGGCGGCGGATAGATTGCCAGGATGACGCCGGCGGCAATGCAAAACGCCAGACTGCCGTCGAGCCATGTGGTGGCTTCGATCAGCACCTTACCGGTGCCCTCGGGCCGCGGATAGTGCGCGCCGGCGGCCAGGCAGAGCGTCAGGGAGCGCGCCACCATCGCTGCGGCTCCGATCAACACCGGTGCGTGGTCCGCCTGCCGGGTCAGCACATCGCTCAGGACGACCCACTTGCCGAGCAGCAGGAGGAACACACCCACGGCGCCAAAGGTGCCGACGTGCGGGTCCTTCATGATCCGCAACCGGTCTTCCGGTGTGGGGCCGCCGAACAGGCCGTCGCACAGGTCGCCGAAGCCGTCGAGATGCAGCGATCCGGACAGGACCACCCAGACGACCAGCACCAGAAAGGCGCTAGCCATGGGAGAAGCGATCGAAGTGACGGCCAGAGTCCAGCTGCCGAGCAGCACTCCGACCAGCAATCCCACGAGCGGATACCAGAAGCGCGAGCGGGCGACCGTTTCGGGTGTGGGCATCGCCGGGAATCGAATCGGCAGGATGGTCAGGAAGGCAAGCGCGACCAGGAAACTTCGCATGTCGACCCCGAGTTACTTCCGCTTCCAGCGCTCTTTCATGAGTCGGAACGAGCCGGGATAGCTCAGGAGTTGAAAGCCGTTGCGCCAGTGCCAAAGCATGCTCGCATCGTTGCCGAGCATAAATGTGCTGACCAGCTGCGTGTAGCCCAGAGCGATCAGCTCGCGCACGGCGGCAGCCAGCAGTACGCTCCCCGTCCCTTGCCCGCCGAGCAAGGGCGCGACGAAGATCCAGGTCAGGTGGGCGTTGCCCTGGCGCCGCTCGATGCAGTCCGGCGGCGGCGGCGCCGTCCAGTGGTAGCTGTCCCAGTCGCACAGGTCGCCCTTGGGCAGCAGCGTGACGAAGACTGCACCGATGATGTTTGCGTCTTCCAGCGCCACGAAGCTCGCCTGGCGAATCCACGGGCCGTCGCCGCCGGTGCGCGTTCGCTCCAGCGCCTCCTCCGCGGCTTGCATTCGCGTCGGTTCGTCGAGGCTGCCGTAAGGTTGCGTTCGATGAAAAGCCGCCGAGAAGAGATGGTGCAGGTCCGGCCAGTCGGAGTCCTCCACATGCCGAAGCGTTGCGTCGACGGGCACGTCGAGCGGCTTCAGATCGAGGATCGCATGATAGTGCTTGCTGCGCGGCGTCAGCCACGCCTGGCCGGCCAGGTATTCGTACTTGTAAGCCGGATGACGCGGCAGTTCATGAAACTGCTCGATCGTCAACGACAGCTTGATCGTCGGCATCCAGTGATCGCACATGTCCAGGAGTCAGGAGTCAGGAGTCAGTGGCAGCATGCTCAGGCGCCACGAGTCAGTGGCCGCACGGCAGGCTTCATTGTACGGTAAGCATAAGGCAGATACCGCTTTCTGCCCTGATTCCTGATTCCTGACTCCTGTTCCCTGACTCCTGACCTCTGACCCCTGGCTCCTGATGAAGATCGGCATCGCGGGTTTCGCCGGCAGCGGCAAGAGCACGGTGTTTCACTGGCTGACGGGCGCCAAGCCCGATCCGGCGGCCAGCCAGCGCGGACAGGTCGCGGTGGCGAAGGTGCCGGATGAGCGCCTCACCTGGCTGTCCAACCACTTCAAGCCCAAGAAAACGACGCCGACCACGATCGAATTCCTCGATACGCCCGGACTGGTGCCGAACGAGCAGCGAGACAATCCGCGCCGGCTGGGCATTCTGCGCGATGCGTTTGGGCTGGTGGTCGTCCTGAATGGCTACAGCGAGAGCGACCTGGCGAGCCAGCTGTCACGCTTCCGCTTCGAGTGCGTGTTTGCCGACCTGGAGATCGTGACCAATCGCATCGGCAAGCTCGAGGATCAGCTCAAGAAGGCCAAGCCCGCCAAGCAGAAGGAAGCCGACCAGGCGGAAATGGCCCTGCTGCAACGTGTCGAAGCGTCGCTAAAGAGTGAGCAAGCCGCAGCCTCGCTGGGCTTGCGCGAGGACGAAGAGAAGGCGATCCGCAGCTTCCAGCTGCTGACGCTCAAGCGGGAGTTCGTGCTGGTCAACATCGGCGACGACGGGATCGGCAAGCCGCTGCCGGCGGACTTGCTCAAGCTCGCGCCCAACGCCCTGGCCGTTCCCGCCAAGCTCGAAATGGAGCTGGAAGAGTTGTCCGAGGCCGATCGGCAGGCATTCATGGCCGACCTCGGTTTGAAGGGCTTTGCCCGCGACGAGGCCTTGCGTGCCGTCCATGCCGGCATGGGGCAGCAGGTCTTCTTCACCGTCGGCGAGGACGAATGCCGGGCCTGGGGCATCCCCAAGGGCGCCGACGCCGTGGTGGGCGCCTCGCAGATCCACACCGACCTGGCCCAGGGCTTCGTGCGGGCCGAGGTGGTCGGATACGACGACTTCCGCAAGGTCGGCTCGATGAAGGAAGCGAAGAGCAAGGGCGTCTATCGGCTGGAAGGGAAGACTTACATTGTAACCGACGGCGATATCATGCACATTTTAGCCAGTACCTGACCATCGGCCGCTACCGAGGCGACCGCACGCATGCGGACCACATCGTACGTCTTTGCCAGTACGATCGGCAGCACGACCAGCGTCACCGTCAGCCAGAAGACCACGGCCAGGCCCAACGCGTGCGGCCACTGAAAGCGCAGGATCAGCCACAGGCAGACGAACCACAAGCCGAAGAATAGCGCGTTCAGGAACAGGTTGCCGATGAACAAGCCCCAACGGAACAGCGACACCTGGCCAATGTGAATCATCGAGCGCCGGCCGCCCTTCTGGAAATAGCCGGGAAACTTCTCGGAACCTTGCTTGAAATTGCCGTCGCGCGTCAGTTGCGGCTCGAAGCGCAGTTCCTGCCCCTTCTCATCGACGACGATCGCGGTCACCACGCCACGGGTGTCGCTTCGCTGCCAGGGCCGCCCGGCCTCGTCGTAGTATTCACCCGTGCCGCGCTGGATGAAGCGCGTCCTCTTCTCCTCCTGCCCTTCCTTCTTGACCGACCAGAACTCCCGGACCGGGCGCGTTTCCGTCGGATTGAAGCGGAATAGCGTGTCGTACGGGATTTCGCTCTGGTTGGGGTCGATGGCTGCCAGGTTGAGCAGTGTCCACAAGCCGATGAAGCCGGTCAGAATGCCCGCGGCGGCGGGAGCGCGCCAATACATCTGCGGCGCCGGCTCACTGTAGATGTAGCCCTGGACGACGAGTGCGCCGACAAAGAGGAACACGGCGAGGCTGGCGAATAGTAGGACGAAAATAACGAGAAGGACGAACACGATCATTCCCCCGCAGTCGGTGTTTGCCGGAGCCCTCGGCAATGCTCCAGATTCTCCAGCATGATGTCCGGTTTCGCAAGGGATGTGAAACGATCAAGCAGGGCGAGGCTCCGATCAGAGCGCCAACCCACAGAAGGATGCTGATTGTCTCCGGCGTCACCGGCGGATGCGGCGCAACGACGCTGGCGCTGAACCTGGCGTACGAACTGGCCCATCATCATGGCCCGCCGTGCGATCCTCACGGAACTGTCTCTCTAGATGAGAGTGCTTTCCACGTTCCTGGACGTCAAGGTCGAGCACACTTTGGGAGGCCTGTTGACCCACGGGCCGGCGCTCGACATTGACGGGTGGACAAGACCTTAAAGCAAGTTAAACCTGTAGGACCGGCGGTGCTGGCCGCAACCGCTCTCAGGCGCGGAGACGTGGAACCCCAAGAACCGGAAGCAGAGTCTCCAGCTCAGCCAGAGTCAATGGTTCCAGTCGCCGGAATCCCTGTCGGGCGACGCGAGGCGAACGCACCGCACACTCCTTTTCCAACAGGTAGTAGCGGTTGTAACCATCACGCAGCGCGTTGAGGGGGCCGAGGTCGAGCGTTCGCAGGAACTCGCGCCAGCGCTGATTGAAGCGTTCGATGCTCTCGATCAACTCGCGCAGCGCTCGTTTCAGGGTTCGTTCCGAAGTTGTTGCCGCAATCGGATGCTGCAACCGAGGCTTCAGATCGGCATGCAGACTTTTCAACACGCGGAGTTGATCACCGTCCGCCAAGCAAGGATTCAGCACTTCCCATTCGCCTGCAAGGGCGTGCAGCAGGGCCAACCGAACGCGGACCATTTCCAGATGCTCGTCGCGCCAGATGCGACAGCGTTCGACAAGTAAGGCGAACCCCTCTTCCACGCGTTGGGCACGGCGGACGTAGGCGGGAGCGTCGAAATGGGCTGCAAATTGATTGAAGAGGACGTGGTCTTCCTCACGGGCGACCGCTGCGTCCTCTTCGCCGGCGTCTTTGGAGTTCATGGTTCAATTGCTGTCCTTGCCAAGGAGAGAATCGAAGGCGTGGCGCATGATCCACGCCTGTTCATTGACGTCGCCAACGGTTGCCGCGCGCTGCAGCGCCTTGCGCAGGACGTCCTTGGCCTCGTCCGCGCCCTCAATGGAGTGGATCAACATGCGTGCCGTGCAGGCATAGACGTCGTAACAGCCGCGATGATCGCCGCAGTTGTACGATGGCGCACCGATCTGAATGGCGGTCGCCAGGTAATGACGGACAACCGCCAGCGGGCTGGCCGGTTTGTCCGAGTCGGACGAGTAGTTAAAGGCCACTGGAAGACCTCCGCGCCTGGAAAATCCGCAGACTTCATGCGCAATCATAACGCCAAAACGCGCGGGGAGGCTTGATGTTTAAATTGTTGTAGGGTGCGTCAACCGTACTCGCGCGGAACCACCCCAACCAACACT
>JAIEMG010000386.1 GCA_019752375.1 Gemmataceae bacterium
GTGGCGCGCCGGGCGCTGGAGCGACCGGAGTTCTTCAAGCGACTGCCCGCCTAAAGACCTCCGGTCGCTCACGCTCCCGGCTCGCCTTCGGTTTTTTTGGGGGGGGAGAAAGTCCTCGTGCTCGAATGCCATGAACATTGGCGAGCGGCAGCCTGAAATCGCCTAGTGGCACGGACATTTCTGTCCGTGCGGTCAGGAAACTGCACGGACAAAATGTCCGTGCCACAGTCAACTCGACTAAGTACCGCCCCGCACAAAAAGGGGTCTGAATTGGTGGGGCAGGTTTGTAACCTGCCATCCGCCATATCATAAGGCAGGTTGCAAACCTGCCCCACGCCCCACAAATTCAGACCCCTTTCACTGCGGGGCGGTACTAAGTGAATGGCATTCCCTCATGCTCATTTTTGGACAAACTCTTACTTATTCATCACCAGAAGTGCCATCGTCCGTGTTGCCGTCGCCTTACTGGCGTCCGCGACCTGGACGGTGAACGAATAACTCCCGGCCACGGTCGGCGTGCCCGCCGCATCGAGTTTCACGCCGTCCGGCAATGATCCGCCGGCCAAGGACCATTGGTAGCCCGGCTTGCCGCCCGCCGCATGGAGCTTCTGCGCAAACGCCGTGGCCACGCTGCCGGCGGTGAGTGGCCAGGTCGTCGTGATGGCGGGCTGCGACAGCTGGAGGTTGACGCGGCCGATGCGGTTCGCCTGCTCCGCGAACCAGATGTTGCCGTCCGGCCCTGAAGTAATGCAGAACGGCTGACTGTTCATCGTTGGAACGGCAAACTCGGTGATCTCGCCTTTCGCTGTGATGCGGCCGATCTTGTTCGCCTTGAACTCGGTGAACCAGATATTGCCATCGGCCCCCGCCGTAATGCCGACCGGCTGTGCCCCGGCCGTTGGGATGGCGAACTCGGTGATTTCCCCCTTCGGCGTGATGCGGCCAATCTTGTTGCCGGCGTTCTCGGTGAACCACAGGTTGCCGTCGGCGCCCGCCGCGATCTCGCGCGTGTAGCTCTTGGCCGTCGGAATCGCGAATTCGGTGATTTCCCCTTTCAGGGTGATGCGGCCGATTTTATTGCCCTCCGACTCGGTGAACCACAGGTTGCCGTCGGGGCCGACGGTGATGCAGTACGGCTTGCACTTGGGCGTCGGAACGGGGAATTCCGTTACCTCGCCCTTCAGCGTCATGCGGCCGATGTTGTTGCCGTCGAGCTGGCAGAACCAGAGGTTGCCGTCCGGGCCGGTCGTCATCTCGCGCAGCCAGCATTTGGCCGTGGGCACGGCATGCTCTCCGTTGAAGGTGCCATCGGTCGCCAGCCGGCGGATCTTGTTTTCCTCGCGTGAGGTGAACCAGATGTGGCCATCGACGCCGACAGCAATCCCCTGCAGCACGCCCACGCCCTTGCCGGGTACCGCAAACTCGGTGACAGTCCCCGTCGGTGTGATGCGAATGATCTTGTGCCCGATGACCTCGGTGCACCAGAGGTTGCCGTCCGGACCCGCCGCGATCGCCTGCGGCCGATTACCCGCGGTCGGCAGTTCGAATTCACTGATCTCATTGGCGGCCTGGGCGAACGATGGGATGGTGAAGCAACTGAAAAGGACGATGAGTGTTTTCATGTTGGAAGACCCCTTGAGCCCATTTCAGTCCAGGTCAAGCATGGTTATACGACACGCGGTTTAGGATGATCCCTGGCAAGGTGGGCCAGACACTCTTGTCTGGCCGGCCAGACAAGAGTGTCTGGCCCACCAAACACAATCATTCTCCACCGCGTGAAGTATAGCTCTATCCGTCGCTTGCGCGTCCGGCTAACGAGTGAAGCACCAATCATGGTAACTTCAACGTCGCCGGTGTTTCCTTGCCGTCGCGCAATACCACCAATTCCACCTTGTCGCCGCTCTTGCACTCCAGCGGGAAGTAGCCGCGCAGGTCCAGGTACGGCACTTTGCGTTTGCCGTCCACCGCGACGACCACGTCGCCCTTCTGGAGTCCGCCCGCGGCGTTGGTGATCTGCCACGCGAGGCCGTCTTCCGGCACCTTGATCTTGGCCTTCTCGTCGGCGTTCATCTGCCGCCCAAACAAGCCGGGAATGCGCGGCTGCATGTGATGAATGCTCTTGCGCCAGGAGATGTCGCCGCGCCGCCAGTCGCCGCTCAGTTGCACGGCAAACGTCATTGGCTTGCCATCGCGCTCCGCCTCGATTGACAACTTGCCGTCAGCGCCGACGTCGTGGAGCGCGGCCTGCAAGTCAAACGCAGCCAGCACGGCCACGCCGTTGGCCGACCGCAGCACATCGCCGGCCTTGAGGCCCGCCTTCGCCGCCGCCGATGACGTTTCGATCGCCTTGATCCGGTTGCCTTCCACCCGGTCGAGCGTGAGTCCCGCGGTCTCCGGAAGCGGATACAGATACAAGCCTTCCTTCTTGAAGCTGCCCTTTTGTTTGGCCAGCGCATTATTGGCTTCGTTGACCTGATGACAGTGAATGCACTGTCCCGCATTCTGTTTCAGGCGGGCTGCGATCATCGGCAGCTCGTCCGGCGTGCTCGGCGGCGGGACCTTCACCGGGGGCAATTTCTTCGTCTGTGCGTCCTTATGAGCGCGGAGCACCTCCTTCATGGTGAACAGGAGGCCCGCCGCCGAAAGCCGGCTCTCGGCGCTGGTGGCATCGCGGCCCCCATAACGGCTGTACACGCGACCGTCGGCGTCGAGGAAGAACGACATCCAGGTCAGGTCGTAGTCGAAGCGAAACAAGTTCAGGTTCGCGCCGTTGAGCTTCACGATGCGCAGGAAGACGAACTGGTTCGCCATGTCGAGGATCTGCTTGTCCTGACGCACCACCTGTGCGTCGAAATTGGAGCAGTCCACTCACCGCTCGCAACGAAAAACGACGAAGATCGGCTTGCCGGTCCTCTTCGCCTCCGCCTGCGCTGCCGGCAGGTCGTTGAGGATCCATGGGCCTTCCCGAGCGGGCTCGGCAGCATGGCTGACAGCAGTCGCGGTCAGCACCACGATCGTTCCCATCCACGTACGCTGCATGAGAAGTACTCCTCACTTGTGGAGAAAGGCGGCTGCGTCATTTCGCCGGGGTAAGATTCTGCATGAAATAAGCCATGTCCTTCGCTTCCGGGTCGAGCCAGACGGCCACGTTCTGCCCCACCTGTGGCCCGCGGCCCTGAAACTTCTCGATCTTGGTCTCGTCGTTGAATCGAAAGGTCTGCTTTTGCCCCACGGACACGATCGCGATGGTGCGGGCATCGCCCACGTCCTTGCCGATCGACTCGATCGTGCCGGTGATATCCGCCTTGCGCTCGACCGTGAAATTGCGGTTCTCGCTGGCAACGAGCACGGTCGACTGGCCGCCCGAATCGACCTGAACGCTGCCTTCGGTGACGATGACGGTCATGATCGTATGCGGCTTGGGTCGCAGCTTGCGATCCTGCACGCGCTCGAAGGGCTGCATCTTGACGGCAAACTGGGTTCCCAGGGCCGTCACCGTTCCCGCAGCCGTGTCGACGCGAAACTGGCCGCCGCCTTTTTGGACTTCGAAGCGCCCGACGCCATGCAGGAGCTGCACCACCTGACGCACGTCGCCGAGCCTGCCGACAAAGACAGCGCTCGACGCCGGCGACAGCTCGGTGCGCGAGCCATCGGACAACGCAATGACGGCCGGCTGCGGGCCGACGACTTCGACCGTCGCCCCGTCGATGACGCGCGCCGTTTCCACACCGTTGACGCGCACCTGGCCGGACACTAATTCGGGAATCGTACCGCGGCGTCCGAACTGGAAATAGATGCCGGAACCCACCGCCAGCACAATTGCCGCGGCGGCCAAACCTTGCCAGGATCGCGGCCTCAAGAAGCGACGCGGCGAGTGTGCCGGCTTGGCCATTGCGAAGATTGCCCGCGTGCTGGCGATATCGCCTTCCTCGCGATAGGTCTTGGCCAGGGAAGCATCGAGACGCGAAACCGTGGCGAACGCGGCGGCGACGTCAGGGTTCGTCACCAGGAGCCGCTCCAACTCGGCCAATTCGGCGTCCGTGGCGATCTCATCGAGGTATTTCTGGATCAACTCGTGGGCACGCTCCATGGGCAGGACCTTGCTTCAAGGACTGGACGATTCGTAGGGACGCAACCGCTTCAGCTATTGGTCGCCAATCGCCGCTCCACGCACTCGTGCAGGCGGGTGCGCAGCCGCGACAGGGCTTTGTGGACCGCATCCAGGGTGCTATCGACGGCCTGGGCAATCTGGCCGAGCTTCAGGGACTGTTCGTAACGCAAGGTCAGAAGCTGCCGCGACTTGTCCGGCAGACCTTCCAGGCAATGGGCAAGGGCGTCGGCCTGCGGCTGGGAGGCCGCCTCGGTGCGGTCGTAGGCTTCGAGCACGGCCTCAATGGCTTCCGGCGAGAACGGGACGGGCATGCGACTGAGGCGATCCCAGCGTTGCATGACCTTCTTGGCCGCGATGCCGCGTGCCCAGGCGCCGAAGGAACGCGTTGGATCGTAGCGCTGAAACTCCTTCCAGAGCACCAGCGCCACCTCCTGAAACACGTCGTCGCTGCCGTGGCGGTCGCGGACCAGCGAGCCGATGAAGGCCCGTATTTCCGCCTGATACGTCAAGAACAACCGCAGAAAATCTTCCTGTTGATCCATGCTGCACTCCTGGTCCCTTCTTTCTTTCCGCACCGCGAACGAAATTGGACAACAAAAAGATCATTTCGCGCCAGACTTCAAATCCAGAGGGGATTGCCGCGCGCCGCTGTGTAGAATGAGCGAAACGGAGGGCAAATCCATGGGCCGTGTCACCTGGGCGAGCGCCGTCGCGCTGCTAGTCGTGCTGGGCGTCGGAGCGGAAGACGCACCGAAGCCGCCATTCTATGCCGACAAGAGCAAACTGCTCACGTACATCGACGGCGAGGGCAAGGCGCAGCCGATCGAAAAGGCCGCGGACTGGGCGAAGCGGCGCGACCACATGCTGGAGAACATGCAGCAAGTGATGGGGCCATTGCCGCCTGCCTCCGGAAAAGTGCCCCTGGACATGAAGGTCGAGCAGGAGGTGATGGTCCCCGGCGTGATTCGCAAGAAGATCACCTTTGGCGTGGAGAAGGACGATCGCCTGTCGGCCTACCTGTTCCTGCCGGCGGAGCTGAAGGGCAAGGCGCCCGCCATGTTGTGTCTGCATCCAACCAATCCACGGCTGGGAAAAGGCGTGGTGGCCGGCCTGGGACCACTGCCCAATCGCGGCTACGCCTTGGAGCTGGCGGAACGCGGCTACGTCACCCTGGCGCCCGACTATCCCAACTCCGGCGATTACAAGATCGACGCCTATGCCAAGGGGTACGCCAGCGCGACGATGAAGGCGATCTGGAACCACGTGCGCTGCGTGGACCTGCTGCAATCCTTGTCCGAGGTCGATGGCGATCGCATCGGCGTCATCGGCCATTCGCTGGGCGGGCACAATTCGCTGTTCGTCGCCGCCTTCGATCCGCGCTTGAAGGTGGCCGTGACGAGCTGCGGCTTCAACGCCTTTCCGAAGTACATGAAGGGGAACCTGAAAGGCTGGAGCCATCAGGGCTACATGCCGCGCATCGCCTCGGTCTATGACGCCAACCCGAAGAAGATGCCGTTCGACTTCCCCGAGGTGCTCGGAGCCATCGCACCACGGCCGGTGTTCGTCAATGCGCCAGTGAACGACGACAACTTCGAGGTGACGGGCGTCAAGGACTGCATCACCGCAGCGCTGCCGGTCTACGACCTGTTCGGCGCCAAGGACAAGCTGGTCGCGGTGTACCCCGACGCGCTTCACGACTTTCCGAATGCGGAGCGCGAGCAGGCGTATCAGCTCGTAGACCGGGCGCTGCGTGGGAAATGAATGACGAAGAGTTACGAGGACCTCTCGTTCCCAAGTTCCGGACCCTGAGAACGAATTGCCAGACGCCCGAATGCCATTAACTTAAGGCGAGCGGGGCGTGTAAACGCCCCGGTTTTGGTCTCTCAACCGGGGCGTTTAC
>JAIEMG010000139.1 GCA_019752375.1 Gemmataceae bacterium
GTCGGTGTGGGACCGATCGCACCGTTTGAGACTGAGCCAACCACACCTGCGGCTCACGCTTAGCCCGACGCGCAAGCGCGGGAGAATTTGTCCCTCGCTTGCGCGTCGGGCTAACGACTTGCGCGTCGGGCTAACAACCGGGGCACACCGACTTTGGAGGCTCGCTCACATCTTCCTGGCTGTCGCCAGGATCTGGCTGAAGAAATACGCGGTGCCCGCCGGATTGCGGACGATGGCGATGCCGATGTCCTCGAAGTCCTTGTTCATCATGAACCCGCGGCTGCCGGCATCCTTCATCCACAGGTCGAACATCGCCTTCGCGTTCGGCTGGCTGGACATGCCCGCGCTGGCGGAAAGGTTGCGCGCCATGTAGCCGCCGGCTTCAATCTTGCCCTTCACGGCTTGCAGATCGGTACCATCCGCCTTGTTCGTCTCGACCATCTTTGTCGCCTGGGCGCGAGCCGCTTCCACCAGGGCGGCGCTGGCGCGCAATGCCGGCGCCCCTTCCTTGGCGCGGGCGTCGTTGATCAGCTTGACCAACTCCTGCTCCTCGTTCGCCAGATCGGGGTTGCCGCTCTCTTTCTTGGTGGGCAGCTCCGCTTTGGTCGCCAGCCGAGGGGTCGATGGCGGACGGACCACGCTCGGCGATTCATTCCGCGTCGAACCGCGTTCCTTCTGCGTGGTCGTGCCTGCACAGCCGAGCAGGGCGCTCGCCATGAACAAGGACAAGAGTTTCCCGTGTGCGCAACGCATGACAGGCTCCCGCGCCGGTGAAGTGAGTGGAGTCATTTTGCCGATGCGGTCAGCCTGAGAGGCCCAGGCCGGAATGTCAAGCACAAACCCGCTGCGGCGAGGGAGCGGTAGGGGTGGAGCGCCAGCGCGGCGGCACCAGCACCAGCGTTAACAGCACCAGGACGGCGAAAGTAATGTAGCAGGCGGTGAAGACCGAGGAAGGGGCGTCATAGAAGAGCACGTCGTGCATGAACCGGCCGATGAATGTGCCTTCGGTAACGTCCTGACCGGCAGCGGCGCGCAGGTCGTCTTCCCAGTCGGTCAGCGGACAGGTGATGCCCGCCATCGCTTCGAAGGCGACAATGGCGATGGCCAGGAAGTGCAAGGCGCGGAACCAGCGGTTGCGCACCCAGCCCCAGCGCATCAGGGCGCCGATCACAATGACCAGCTGCCCCAGGATGACGAAGCTGACATAGGCGACGTGAATGACAACGATCAGGTCGGCGAGGAGTCCATACGGCATGGCAGCACCGTGAACGGAGGACAGAAGCGACGAGAACATGATCCCCGGAGCGGAGTTTTATTCCCACGCGCCGCGTCTGGGCGACCGTCCGGTGTTTGTGGCTCACGATTTTAACGTGCCAGGCTTGGGAGGTCGGCACGTTATACCGCACGCGGGCCAAATTGGTGCCTGGCAAGGTGGGCCAGACACTCTTGTCTGGCCGGCCAGACAAGAGTGTCTGGCCCACCGGACCCAGCCATTCTCTACCGCATGAAGTATAAAAACGTGCCCTACAGACTGCTCGCGAGAAAGCTTGGAAGCTATAGATGGATGACTGCTAGGGTCCCACTGCCCTACGACAGCCCGACCAGGTAGCCGAAGCGCTTGCGGAACTTCTCCGGATCCATCGCGGCGGCTTCTGCAAGACGTCCGAGCTTCTTGGGATCCTCGAAGTCGCGGCGCTCCAGGCGGATCATGTAGCGGCGCGAGCATTCATACGCCTCGCCGTCCACGTCGACCTTGCGCGGCAACATGCGGCCGGTGTTGGGATTGATCATCTGATCGAACGGCAACGGCACCATGCGGCCGCCGACGAAGCTGATGATCGCCCCGAAGCTGGCCGCTGCCGCGGAACGGAGGAACTTCACCGCACCGTAACCGAGGTCGCGCACGTACTCCGCGTCGAAGGGAATGGGGTCGGCGCAGCGCAGCTCGTAACCCAGGTCCTTGTCGATCAAGGTCGTCTTGAGGCCGATGGCGTTGAGTTGCTCGGACAGGAAATCGTTCATCATGCGGCCGAACTCGATCTCGCCGAGGCGCAGGTGTCCGTGCGGGTCGCGCACGACCTTGCCGTACCGGTCGAGGCGGCCATCGCCCATCGCGGCGATCAGTCCCTTTTCACCGATGGACTCGATCAGCCCTTCGGCGAGGACGACCACGCCGTAGTGCGAATCCTGGCTCTTGCGCTTGACGATGGCGCCGAGGATGGTGTCGCACAACTCCGACAGGGCCAGCGGCCGGCCGCGGAACTCTTCGGGAATGATCGTCAGCGTGGCTGCGGCGGCCTTGCCGATACCCAGCGCGAGGTGCCCGGCCGCGCGGCCCATGCTGATGATGATGTACCAGCGCGACGTCGTGCGTGCATCCTCGGCCAGGTTGCGGACGATGTGGACGCCCACGTGCCGGGCCGTCTCGAAGCCGAAAGTCGGCGTCGATCCTGGCAAGGGCAGGTCGTTGTCGATGGTCTTGGGCACGTGGGCGACGCGGATGGTGCCGCCGCCGCGCAGGTAGACCTGGCTGGCGGAGTAGGCCGTGTCGTCGCCGCCGATGCTGACCAGGGCGCCAACGCCCAGGCGGCGCAGCACTTCCAGCACGTGGGCCATCTCCTCCGGCGACTTGGTCGGGTTGGCGCGCGACGTGCCGAGGATGGAGCCGCCGCGCAGATGGATGCCGGTCACGCCATCGATCGTCAGGGGGACCAGGTGATTGCTGTCGCCCTGGGCCAGCCACTTGAAGCCGTCGCGAAGGCCGATGACCTCGATGCCGTGGTTGATGGCCTCGATGGTAACCGAACTAATGACGCCGTTGATTCCGGGGGCGGGGCCGCCGCCGACGAGAAGGGCCAACTTGCCGATGGTCAGGGTATCCGTCATGCATACCTCCAGCGCGGCTCCGATCCTGTGCGAAGCGTCGGGCCGATGGGTTCAATCCTGTTGGACCGGCCAGGCCCGCGGGGAAGCGCGAGCCGGTGGGGGAAACGCCCCAGGCATGGGTGGAGTGCGCGACAACCTCTCCGCCACTTCCTGCCAGGATATAAGGAAACGGACCGATTGCCTACTGAGATGTGAGCAGGTCCAGCGTAACGGGGGGCGATAGCTCTACTTGCGTATCGGGAAGGGGCATTCCTTGTCGGACTTTTCCATTTCGCCCGGGCCAGGGAACAGCACGCGTTTGCGGCGCTCACCGGCTGCGTCTTCACGTTCCTTATCCATCTTGTTCAAATTCGCCGCCTTCTCGCGCAAGTCCTCGGACTCCCGCCGGAGCGCATCCAACTTCTTCTGCGTCGCCTCGTGCTCTTCGATGGCCGACAAGAATCGTGTCATGACGTCGACGGAGCGCACGGCGTCGTCACTGGCCGACTGGATCTGCTGACGGGCCTCGCGCAGCTCGCGCAGGTGCTCCATCGTTTCGCGATTGGCCTTGGCGGCTTCGCGCCGCGCTTCATTCAGCAGCTGGCACGTCAGGAATGTTCCCATGAACTGCACGAGCGAGAGGACGAAGAGGAAGACGAACGCGCCGCCGACGCCGAACGCCCGTCGGCGCCACCACCGATTGGCTTCGCGGAGCTTTTGAATCTCCGTAAGCGGATCAACCGGGGCGCCAGGGACGTTGGGAGAAGCTTCGATGGGGGCTTCGGTCATCGGATCACGCTCACGGGTCAAACCTATACTGCACGCGGGCCAAAATGATAGCCGGCAAGGTGGGCCAGACACTCTTGTCTGGCCGGCCAGACAAGAGTGTCTGGCCCACCGGACACAGCCATTCTCTACCGCGTGAAGTATAAGTTGTCACTCGCCTCAGGGTTCAGTGCTTGGGACTGCTGCCTTCATTTCGATCCGCGGTCGTTGCGTCCAAGCCTGCTGTCGCGAGAGGCTTTGAAATCGATTTCGCGCCCGTCCCGATGCGGCTTGGTTCTCTATAAGCGCCTTGGTGCGCTGTCGGAGCACCTTTAACGCTGCCTCACGCTCGTCGGATCCCTCCGGTAGTCCCTCCACGAGCGCCTCAGCTTCCCTTGCGGCGTCCACCAATTGAACTCGTTGCACAGCAAGCACGGCCTCAGAGAAGCTCGCCGCGCTAACGGCAGCATCGTCGGACTGCTTCACGACACTGCCGAGATCCTGCGTATATTCCGCGGTCTCGCGCCTGACGCGAGCGGCATCGCTGCGCATTTCGTACAAGTTCCTGCACGCAAACAACATGGCAATCAGCTGGAGGACCGCGAAGACCGAGAGAAACCCAAGGACCGCGCCGCCGACGAGGACGATTCCCTTCCAGCGTCGATTCAGTTCCCGCAGGCGCTCGATCTCCGACTGCGGGTCCAGAAGTGGTTGAGTCATGGGGCACACCGTTTGGCGCTGTGACAGCAGGACCTCACGAAGGCTCTAACCCGTAGGCTACCGGGTTCGTTGGCGCGGTGCAAACTTCTTCCCGCGACGGGGCGTAGAAGGGAATGACGAATGTCGAAACCCGAATGACGAATCAATGACCAATACCCAATGGCCCAAACAAGGTAGGCGCGACGCGTTTTTCATTGGAGCTTCGTCATTGGTGATTGATTCGTCATTCGGGCTTCGACATTCGTCATTCCCTTGCCAGGCCTTCCCCAATTGACTATCTTGAGGCGCTCTGAATCCGACCCCGGGGAGGTTCTCCGTGATTCACGTCAGGAACCTGACCAAGAACTATGGCGACTACGCGGCCGTCCGCGACGTGAGCTTTGACGTGCCGGCCGGGCAGATCGTCGGCTTTCTCGGCCCCAATGGCGCCGGCAAGACGACGACCATGCGCATCCTCACCGGCTACATGACCGCGACCAGCGGCCAGGCCACGATCGCGGGCTTCGACATCTTCTGGAAGCCCCTGGAAGCGCGGCGACGCATCGGCTACCTGCCGGAAAGCTGCCCGCTCTACCACGAGATGCGTGTCGGCGAGTACTTGCACTTCCGCGCTGGCATCAAGGGGTTGCACGGCAGCGCCCGACGCAAAGCCCGCGACTCGGTGATGGACCGCTGCTGGCTGACCGAAGTGAGCCGGCAACTGATTGGCACCCTGTCGAAGGGCTTCCGTCAGCGCGTGGGCTTGGCCGACGCGCTGCTCGGCGATCCGCCGGTGCTGATCCTGGACGAACCGACGTCGGGCCTCGACCCGACGCAGATCCGCGAGACGCGGCGTCTCATCCGGGAACTGGGCAAGAAGCACACGATCCTGCTGTCGACGCATATCCTGCCCGAGGTGGAGATGACCTGCGACCAGGTCATCATCATCCATGGCGGCAAGGTGGTTGCGTCGGGTTCGCTGGAAGACCTGGCCAAGCAGACCGGCAGCCAGCACGTGGTCGTGGCCGAGTTCGAAGGAAGCATCGATCCGGCGCCGGTGTCCGCGGTGCCGGGGGTCAAGGAAGTTACCAGCGAGGCCACCGCGACCGGCACGCGCCTGCGCATCGTGGCGGAACCGAACGAGGACGTGGCCGCGCGCTTGTGCGCCCTGGCGGTCGAGTGCGGCTGGAAGGTGCGCGAAGTCCGGCCGCAGCAGGAAACGCTGGAAGAGCGGTTTGTGCGTATCATTTCGCGCGACGAAGCCCCCGTGTAGCGGAATATCGAGGGCTGCGCGGACAAAGTGAGAAATGAGCTCCCCTCGCCCCTGTACTCAGGGGAGAGGGGATGGGGGTGAGGGGCGGAATCTGCAAGGGCGGCGTGAAAAACCCCTCACCCCCATCCCCTCTCCCCTGAGTACAGGGGCGAGGGGGGCTGAATATGGCCGCGCAGTCCTATGTATACTTCGCACGGTAGAGAATGGTTGTGTTCGGTGGGCCAGACAACTCTTGTCTGGCCGGCCAGACAAGAGTGTCTGGCCCACCTTGCCAGGTGTCATTTTGGCCCGCGTGCAGTATAACTGCGTCGTCGCGAGGCGGGGTGGGGAGCAACCGGAGGCGAACGAGCCGTCCGTAACGCCAGTGAACTCGATTCGGCCTGTGACCT
>JAIEMG010000270.1 GCA_019752375.1 Gemmataceae bacterium
CCGAATGGCCGAAAACCTTGTTTTTCCCGTGTAGGATTGCTGTTTCCCTTGTAGAAAACGCAGTTGCACCCAATTCATTACCGGCCGTCGCTCTCCCGAAGGGACAGCGACGGCCGTGTTTCATGGACGGTATCGAGGTATAATTGGCTCGTTGAAATCGGAGGCAACCGCTGGGGAGGCCCACATATGGCAAGCGTCTCTGTCGAAGTAGAGGAAATGGTTCTCGGTCCCGATTGCAATGGCTTGCTGATGACCCCCGAAGAATTCGACGCGATCGAGGAGTACGACGAGGACTACACATACGAACTCGTGAATGGAGTCGTGATCGTGAATCCGATCCCGTTCGCCGAAGAGACCGATCCCAACGATCTGCTCGGCTACTTTCTTCGCGACTACCGGTATCGTCACCCGCAGGGCGCAATCCTCGATGATACGAGCCCGCAGCAATATGTCCAAACTCGTCGGGGTCGGCGGGTTGCCGACCGACTGATCTGGGCTGGACTGGGACGTCCGGCGGACTATCGGCGGGACTTGCCGACCATCGCGATCGAGTTCGTATCCGCGGGCCGACGCAGTCGGCAGCGCGATTATGTGGACAAGCGGCAGGAATACATGGACGTGGGCGTTCCGGAATACTGGATCATCGATCGCTTTCGCCGGACATTGACCGTGGTACACTACCGTCCGACCGGGCCGGAGGATCGGGTCATCGCCGAGAATCAGCCATACCAAACGCCGTTGCTGCCTGGCTTTGAATTCCCACTCGCGCAGTTGCTGCAAGCCGCCGATCGCCGCGCCCAAAGCCAGCAGCAAGTGTTACGTCCTGAAGAGTAGCAAATCGATCATCCGGCAGCCGCCTACGGCACTCGGGCAATGGCTTGCTGTGTTTGACCTTCTCGCTGCTTGGGGGGAAGCCAAGATCGTGAGCGATCCATCGACGCCTCCGCCGACTGAATCACCGGTTTCCGTGCAGGAGGTGCACGAGACCTCCTGCTGCATCGTTGGCGGCGGCCCCGGTGGGCTGATGCTCGCGTTCTTTCTGGCACGGCAAGGCATCCCGGTGACGCTGCTGGAATCGCACCCGGATTTCGATCGGGATTTCCGCGGCGACACCGTTCATCCGGCGACGCTGGACCTGCTCGATGAACTCGGCTTGGCCGACGAGTTGCTGAAGATCCCGCACGGTGAGATTCGTGCCTTCTCGTTCTACACGCAACAGGGCATCGTGAAGCTCGCCGACTTCAGTGGCCTACACACCAGGTTTCCGTACATCGCCACGCTGCCGCAATCGCGCTTCCTCGATTTCATATGCGCGGAGGCCAGGCGCTTTCCCTCGTTCCGATTGGTACTCGGGGCCAACGTGCAGCGGTTGGTGCAGGATGGCGACACCGTCAAGGGCGTGCAGTATCGCGACCACGACAACCAGTGGCACGAGGTGCGTGCGGCGCTGACCGTGGCTGCCGACGGCCGCTTCTCCCGTATCCGCCATCTTCTCGGTCTGGAACCCGTTGGCACCTCCGCGCCGATGGATGTGTTGTGGTATCGGGTGCCGCGCCTGGCCAGCGACCCCGCGGACGTCGGCGGTTATGCGGGGCCTTCCGGCCTCATCATCCTGCTCGATCGCGGCGACGAGTGGCAGATCGGCAACGTCATTCCCAAGGACGGCTACAAGAAGGCGCGCGCCGAAGGGCTCCAACGTCTGCGCGAAAACGTCGTGCAGACCGTGCCGTTCTTGAAGGATCGATGCAATCATTTGCAGGACTGGAAACAGGTCACGGTCCTTTCGGTCGAGTCGAATCGGTTGACGAAGTGGCATGTGCCAGGGTTGCTCCTGATCGGTGACGCGGCCCACACGATGTCGCCCGTCGGCGGCGTCGGCATCAATTACGCGATCGGCGACGCGGTGGAAGCGGCCAACGTGCTGACGGATAAGCTGAAGGCCGGCCGCGTGAGCGTGGACGACCTGGCCGAAGTCCAGCGGCGCCGGCAGATGCCGGTCCGCGTCATTCAGGCGGTGCAGAGCCGCATTCAGAAACTCATCGTGGCGCCGTCGCTGGATACGTCGCGGCCCTTCCGGCTGCCGTGGTATGTTCGCATCATCCCCCGATTGCCCCTGCTGCGCCGTCTTCCGGCGCGCATCATGGGTTATGGCCCCAGGCGCGTGCATCTCCAGCATTTACGCGCTAGCTCCTGACGCCACACGGGTTAGGCGTTCACGCCCCCCGCCCGCCATTTTCCGCGTGTCGAGCGGCGCAAGTTTGCGTGTCTGCAGCGCTCCTCCCGGCAATAATCTTGGGCCTGTCCGACTCGTCTCTTTTGTAATGCTTCTCCCACGCACCCATTCGGAGGGAACGATCATGCGTCGCGCGCTTATCGCGGCTTCGTTGACTGGCGGCCTGGCACTGACGGGCGTCGTCGGCTTCCAGTTCACCCAGTCTTCCGCCCAGACCGGCAACGGGGCAGCGCCAGTGGCCAAGGCAGCCGAACCGCAACTGCCGATTGCACATGTCGTCCTGTTCAGCAGCGGCGTCGGCTACTTTCAGCGCGAAGGCGAAGTGCAAGGTAACACGCGCGTCGATCTTTCGTTCCCGGTTCAAGACATCAATGACCTTCTCAAGAGCATGGTCCTGTCCGATCTGGGAGGCGGCCGCATTTCCGCGGTCAGCTACGATAGCCAGGCGCCTATCGACAAGACCTTGCGCTCCTTCGCCGTCAACCTGACGAACAACCCGACCTTCGGTCAAATCCTGAACCAGGCCCGTGGCGAAAAAGTCGAGACGGTGCTCCAGCAGACCAACAACACGCAACCTGCCACGATGACCGGCGTCATCATGGGCGTCGAGCGCAAGAAGGAAGCGGTCGGCAAGGAAGCAGTTGAGAGCGAGTTCCTCAATCTCTGGTGCGCCGAAGGCATGCGTTCGGTCCGCATGAGCGACGTGCAGCGCGTCCGTTTCCTGAACCCGACGATGGACAGCGAAGTCAAGAAGGCACTCGAAGTGCTTGCCCTTTCGCATGACACGCAGAAGAAGGCCGTCAGCGTCAGCTTCAACGGCGAAGGCAAGCGGGCCGTCAAGGTCGGCTACGTCGTCGAGAACCCGATCTGGAAGACCAGCTATCGTCTCGTCCTCGACAAGGACAACAAGGCGTTCCTCCAGGGTTGGGCCGTCGTCGAGAACACACAGGATGACGACTGGAACAACGTCCGCATGTCGCTCATCTCCGGCCGGCCGATCTCGTTCCAGATGGACCTCTATCAGCCGCTTTACGTGTCGCGTCCCGTCGTGGAACCGGAGCTGTTCGCCTCGCTCCGGCCGCCAACGTACAATGGCAACCTGAAGAACGACGGCATCGGCAACGACCCGGACAAGCCGACCAACTACAACCTGAATCGAATCGAGGACGGTAGCGTGCCCGGCGCGATCGCGCCGCCTCCGGGCGTCGCGGGCGGGTTCTCGGGCGGAATGCCCGGTGACGGCAATGGCAAACGCAAGCTTCCTACCATCGATCCGTCCAAGGGCGTCACGTCTTCCGCGGTGGCAACGGAACTGGGCGATTACTTCCAGTACCTGATCGAGCATCCCGTCAACCTGCCCCGGCAGAAGTCGGCGATGCTGCCCATCGTCAACCAGGAAGTGTCCGGCACGAAAGTGTCCATCTACAACGAAGGCACGCATGCCAAGTTTCCGCTTCTGGGTCTCAAGTTCAAGAACACCACCAAGCTGCATCTGATGCAAGGCCCGATCACTGTCTTCGATAACAGCAGCTACGCGGGCGACGCCCGCATCCTCGATCTGCAGCCCAAGGAAGAACGGTTGATTTCTTACGCCATCGACCTGGGCGTGGAAGTAGAGCCGGTGGCGAACGAGACGAAGAACCGCATCATCAAGGTGAAGATCGACAAGGGCGTCATCGAAGCGACCCACAAGGTTCGCGAATCGAAGACCTACAACGTCAAGAACCGCACCGAGAACGATCGCGTGTTGCTCATCGAGCACCCCTACCGTCCGGAATTCAAGCTCATGAAGCCGGAAAAGGCCGAGGAACGGGCCCGCGACGTCTATCGCTTTGAAGTCGCCGTCGCTTCCGGCAAGACGGCGAGCCGCGAGATCGTCGAGGAGCAGGAGCAGTTGAACCAGGTGTCGCTGAGCAACACCGACGACAACACCATCCGCGTGTTCCTGAGCGAAGCCGTCACCAGCGACAAGGTCAAGGCCGCCCTGCGCGAGGCAATCGCGCTGCGGACCAAGTGGGCCGCCACGCAGCAGGACATCCAGCACAAGGAACGGCGCTTGAACGACATTCGCCAGGACCAGGTGCGTCTGCGGGCCAACCTGAAAGAAGTGCCGCCGACCTCGGAAGCGTACAAGCGCTACGTCAAGAAGTTCGACGATCAGGAAACGGAAATCGAGCAGCTGCAGGATACCATCAAGAAGCTGCAAGAGAATGAATACGCCCAGCGCAAGGGCTACGAAACGTATCTGTCGAACCTGACGATCGAATAGCGCCTGTGCTTGATCGTCGGCCCTCGTTACCGGGCTCTGCCCGGTAACGCACTGCCCTCGAGGCTCTGCCTCGCGGCCCCGCGCAGACGCGGGATACGTTTCTTGGTACTCGCACTGCCCGCCAGGCAGAGCCTGGCGGGCAGTGCGTTACCGGGCAGAGCCCGGTAACGAGGGTGTGGGCGCATGCGATGCTAGTGTCTCGCGCTGGTTCGTCTTCACCTCCTGAATTGATCTCGCAACTGCACGAACGCAGCACTCCTTTCCGCCGACACCTGCCCGCCGAAGTTCAGAAACACCTTGAACGCCGCGGATCCGCTCTTGTCGTAGACCTGCACGCTGTAAGTGTTGACGCCATTCATGTGACTCGGCTTCTCGACCGCGAAGATCGCTCCCAGATGGGGCCAGCGAATGTGCATGTCGAGCGTTTTGGTCTGCACGTTGAAGAACTCGTCCCACGTCGAAAAATTACCGAACTGGCCGACGGCTTCCAAGGTGGCCCCGCCGTTGGTGACGATCACGTGGACTTCGCCAAACTCCTCCAGGCCGCGGATCACCTCCTCCCACCGTGAAATGTCCAGCTCCACGGATCGGCCGTCGGGCATGGCGCGGATGATTTCCGCTTCGGGCACGCCGAGGTCGCGTGCCAGCTGCATCGTCATGCGATTGGGGTTTTCCACCAAGGCGGCGCGGATACGTTCCACGGTGTCGGGCGTGAGCGTCGTGTTCATCGGTCTTCTCCAAATTCCTGTGGGGCACGTTTTTAACGTGCCACTGGCACGTTAAAAACGTGCCCCACAGGGAATTCCCGCCTTACTTGAGCGCTTCGGGCAGGTCCACTTGTTGCCGATATTCCGCCGCGGTGCACGGCCCCTGTTCGGCCAGCACCTGTCCAGCGCCCGCGTCGGCGAATGCCCAGGTGAGCGCGTTCCACCCTTGTCGAAGTCCAGGATCGGCATTGCCCCAGGTGACAAGGACCACGCGGTCCGCTTCGCGTCGCACCGTGACCATGCCCTGGGGCGTGCCGATGCGCAGCTCGTGCCAGTCCTCCGACGGCATCTCGTCGGGAAACGCGAGCTGACCGTCGATCATGCGCATCTGACAGGGATACCGTTCCAGCCGTTTGGTGACGGCGGTCCATGGCGGGACGCCTTCACCATAGGTCACGACCTGTTCCATTCCCATGGGAGATGCTCCCAGCAAAAATGCTTTGCCGTCGGGGATCGGTCGCCGATTTCACCGTTTGCTGACGGTGGCCACGGCCGATTACCACCGTTTCGTGACGGTGGTAATGGGATGGAATAGCGGCACCGCCGACACTCACCCAGTGTCTCAGCGTGTCAAACCGAGGTACGCCTTGGCAAGTGCAATTCGACTGAATTCGCGTCGGATCTGCCGCCGTGGTACCGCCACCGAGGCGCAGGCGGTCATGCGGG
>JAIEMG010000137.1 GCA_019752375.1 Gemmataceae bacterium
GCTGACGGTCCGCCCCCGCACGACGGCACGAGAAAAATCAGCGACGGAGCTTGACAAAAGCGGTCTCATAGAAGGCGTGCAGCCATTGAGGGCGGCAAGGTGGGCGGCCCGAGCGGCGACCATTTCGCAGTGCTCGTGGGCAGTGGCCGCAGTGTGCCGAGCCGGGTTCAACTTTACGGCCTTGAGCTTCTCGTAGTCGGCATGGAAGTTGGGGTTGTTCAGGAGGGATTGCATGGTGGAGTTCTCCTTTCCCCTTGGATACGAGCGAGGGCAGAGAAACTTCACCATGCGCAGAGACAGTCCCTTAGCATGCCAGGGCGAAGAGTCGGGCGTCGGGATACTGCCCGTCCTTGAGATAGTGCTTTTTCAGGTAGCCTTCCTGCACAAAACCGCATTTCTGCAGCACACGGGCCGAGGCCGGGTTGGTGGCGAAGACGTGGGCAGTGATCTTCACCAGTCCGAACTCCTCGAAGGCGTGTTGGCAAACTCGTCGGACAACTGCCGGCATGAGGCCCTGGCCCCATTACGGCCTCGCCAGCCAGTAGCCGATTTCAGCCCGGTGCGATTTGCGCACCTGGAAGCCGTCGAAACCGCAGCTACCGATCAGGAAGTCTTCGGCGTTGCGGATGGCGAAATGGACGGGTCGGCCCTGCTGCTGGGTGGTCTTGCCGACGATGCCCAGCCACTCCTCGGCGTCGGCCTCTGTGTACGGGTAGGAGATGCGCAGTGTGCGGTCGTAAATCTCCTTCTCCCGCAAGTGTTCGACCAGCACCGGCTTGTCCGAGGGACGAAACTCGGTCAGTCGAACCTGCTCGTTGACAAGGATGTTCATGACCGCACCTGCTCTTTCGGTTGTTTCTTCCGCCGCTTCAAGGTCCGCTCGTAGTCCTCACGACGGATTTTGGCGATGGACTTTCGATCTGGGCTGCGGACCACGACGCCCTCGGGCACACCGTCCGCTCCTTCATCGAGCGTGCAACGGCTGCGCTCAAAGTCGAGCAAGAACCGCTGAGTGTCTTCCAGGCTCGTCGGCAAATGCGCCGCATCCAGGTCGAACAGAGCGGGCACCGGCTCGAAACCGCCGTCCTTGGCCAGTCCAACCAGACGATCAGCGTCCACGTAGTTCTGGCCGCCATTGTCCCGCCAGTGGGCGATCTGCTCGGCGGGCCATGCCAGCACCTCCTCGAAGTTGTCGATGACGACCACGTCGAACAGGCGGAAGCCGACCTTGCCGTCCCTGGTGTAGTTCTTGGCACCGCTGCCGATGTGGCGGCCGTACACTTCGAGGAAGTAGACGGCGATCCGCTCCGGGCCGCACAGTGTCTCGAACAGGCGCTGCACCGTGTCCTTGACGGCTTCGACGATGCCCATCGCCGGGTTGCCGATCAGGTCACGGCGTTCCCACAGGAGGTCTTCCCGGCTGCCGACCAGGGCGCTGCCGTCGGGGCAGAAGATGAGCCGGGTGTTCGTGCCGTCCACCTTCTCCGTGCCGATGACCCGGCCGGTGAACGGGATCTGGACCTTGTCCTGGAGCACGCCCTTGTCGCCTAGTGTGTGGTACGTGAGGATCAAGGGGGACTTCGTCAGGCTGTTCAGCTTGCCCAGGTCCACCCGCCGAATGTCAAACATGTAGGACTCCTGCGGACTCCTTCCAGCGACGACGGTCGTCTGGCTTCGTTGACACCGCTCTTCAGCGTCAGGTTCAGAGCGGAAGCCGGGAGCCGCCCCCAAACGGCTCCCGGCGCTTAGGAGCGGTGCCGCCAGCCCCGCTTCTCCAAGGTCCGCACGTTCGCCAACTGGGAGATGGCCGTGAGGTAGTGCTGGAGGTGTAACAATTCCTCATCGCAGTCTTGGCCGGTGTAGGGCGAAACGTAGATAGCGTTGCCGTAGTGGCAGAGGACTTTGCGGGGCGTGTCGTCAACGATCAGCACCTGGCGCAGGTCGAAGCCCAGTCGCTTCACCTTTTTCAAATCCTTGATGAAGCAGTCCTCGAACAGTTCCTGGTCATACCGGCGCACGCACCGGCTACGGCCCCAGACGAACAGGGGTTCGATGCCAGCGGGGAAGACCGCATGGGCGACGGCTTGGGCGTAGCCATCCCCGGACGACGACCACACGGCCAGCTGGAAATGCTCGGAGCAGCCCGCCAGGAAGGCTTCCAGGTGGGGTCGCCGGTAGACGAGGTACAGGGCAGAATTACACGCATTGTCTGCTGATTTGACTTATCCGTGCTATCCGTGTGATCCGTGGCTCTTTACTTCCCCTACCTTTTAGCGTGGCCGGCCCCACACCTGAAAGATGCGCGGTAAACTGAGGATTGATCGGTCGGCTGCGGCAAAAGCTTCCAGGTCCGTGACGACCTTGTCGATCTCGGCCATTGTTGCCAGTCCCGCCGATACCACCGCGTTCCCAATCTGCTGCATCGTCACCGCCGCGACTCGCTTTCCCTCTCCCTGAGAAAACGTCGGCTGCACAAGGTCCATCCGCGCGTCTCGCAGCCCTGCGTCGAGGCAGAGTTCGAGCAGTCGCGGGCCGATGCACGGGTCGCCACCGTTGCGGCGCACCACCGCCTGATAGAGCACCACATAACGGTCGAAAGCGGGACAGGCCGGATGGCAGAAGTGGCCGGCGAAATCGATGTCTTCGATGACGACAAAGCCGTCCGAGCGCGTGGCCTCCGCCATGCGAGCAATTGCGTGCGCCGGGTCCGGCAAGTGGCTGAGCAAAAAGCGAGCGTAGACCAGGTCGAACGGCGCGTGAACGGTCAGCGTGTCCGCCCGGCCGATCTGAAACTCCGCGGACAGTCCACGAGAGAGGGCCGCTTGGCGGGCGCGAGCGATGAAGCCTTCCTCCGCATCGATGCCGACGACCTGCCCGCGCGGACCGACCCGCCGCGCCAGTTCCAGGCTGACTTCACCAATGCCGCAGCCGACGTCGAGGCAGCGCATGCCTTCGCGCAGCCCAACCCGGTGAAGCAGCGCGTCAGTACTGGGCCACTTCACGCGTGCCAGCAAGCGGAGACGGTCCGCGCCTGCGTCGCCGGTTTGCAGGACATAGGTCATGAGGTGAACACGACCCGAAGGAACGCGCGCGGACACGCGTTCCTTCGGGTCGCGGCAAAATGACTGAGTTGGATTACAGTTTGTCCGGCACCACGAAGCCCTTGCGGTACTCGCGGCTCAAGTGCGTGTTCGCTTCCTTGTCATTGACGAAGGTCTCGGTCTTCGGATCGATGACCAGCTTGCGGCCAATGCGAACCTTGGCTTCGTCCAGGGGCACCTTGTTGTCCTTGAGATGGTCGGACATCCGGGTCAGTGAGTCGTTGGCTTCCTTGTCGTTGCCGTAAGCCTTGACGTCGGAGTTCAGCGTCTGCTCGGTGCCGAGGCGAACGCTGACGTTGGCGAGATGACACAGGGCGCTGGACAGGTGGCCTTCCAGGATGTCGCCGTTGAGGTCTTCCTTCTTCCGGCTGCGCACGGCCTTGGCGAAGTTGCCGTAGTGGTCGCCGCCGCCCTTGAACGCCTTGATGACTTCGCCCTTGGGCGTGAAGGCAGTACCGCTGTCGTAGGTCGGACAGACCACATAGCCTTCGCTGCCATAGAAGATGTTGCCGACCTTGGCGCCCTGCAAGTCCTTGGTGGGCAGGCCGCGTACTTCGAAGATCAGCTCGCTGTCGCCGTAATCGAAGACGGCAATCTGCGTGTTCGGCGTCTCGCCGTCGTCCCCATAGCCGAGCCGGCCGCCGACGCTGAGGACCGACTTCGGCAATTCGGTTTTACCCAGGCCCCAGCGGGCCTTGTCCATCTCGTGAATGCCCTGGTTGCCGAGGTCGCCATTGCCGAAATCCCAGATCCAGTGCCAGTCGTAATGGACGGTGCCGTAGACCATGCTTTTGCGGTGCGGCATCTTGAGCGGGGCGGGTCCGCACCAGAGGTCGTAATCCATCGTCTTCGGCGGTTCCTGAGCGCCGGTCACCTTGCCGATGCTGCCGCGCGGCTTGTAGCAGAGGCCGCGGGCCAGCGTGACCTTGCCGATCTTGCCGGACTGCACGAACTCGATCGCTTGCCGCATGCCTTCGTTGGTGCGGCTCTGGGTGCCGGCCTGACAAATGCGGTTGAACTTGCGGGCCGCCTCGACGATGCGGCGCCCCTCGCTGACGTTGTGGCTGACCGGCTTCTCGACGTAAACGTCCTTGCCGGCCTGCATGGCCCAAATGGCCGCCAGCGCGTGCCAGTGATTGGGCGTGGCGATGCTGATGACGTCGATGTCCTTGTCGTCGAGGATCTTGCGCAGGTCTTTCACGTACTTCGGCTCGCGGCCCTGCTGCGCCTTGGTGGCGGCGGTCATGGCCGGACCGATGACGGCTTCATCGCAATCGCAGATGGTGGTGACGACGCAATTGTTCTTGCCGGCAAAGCCGCCGACGTGATCGCGCCCCCGGCCGCGGACGCCCACGACGGCCACGCGCAGCTGGCTGTTCGGGTCGCCCTGGCGGACGGCCGGATCGGCAGCGGCGAACGACTCGGGCACCGCACGGGCCGCCGCCAGGGCAGCACCGAACATTGCCGAATCGCGAAGGAATGCACGACGATTCATCGAACTCATGGAGAGCCTCCCGGATGGGACAATGCGGGAACGAAGCAGGGCAGTGTGTTAAACACTCTAGCCGCCGTGAGGTAGCGCGGTCAACCAACTTGAGCGGTTTTTGTTCGCCTTGACCACTTCGGCAACGGTCCGTATCGTTCCCGCCCTTCATCTTGCCGGAGGAGGTTCGCCATGCGCTGGATGATCGCCCCAATTTGCCTGTGCGCCCTCTTCGCGACTTCCGGCTGCGTTCCCCTGTATTACGCATATCCCACAGTCAGCTACATTCCGGAGGTGCCGCTGGACAAGACCCTCCGGCGGTATCTCACCGACGAATCGCCAATCCTCGTCTTCCGCATCGACATTAAGGACGATCAGAACACGGCGGAATTTACAGAAGATGACCGTTATGTCTTGCGGGATGTGCAACCGGCGACGCATTATTTCTCGAACATTTTCGGCCTGGCGTACAGCTACGTCCCCTCGCAGATGAAACTGACGCTGGACTCCGGCATGTACTGGCACTGCGTTGCGCTATGCTACCGTAAGCACTCACACCACACGATGCGACTGCGTTTGTACCGGTCGGGCTACCAGCTGATACAGATCAAGCCGGGCGACAGGGACGTGGCGTTCCCCGACTGGGTAGAAGCGGCCGACCCGACAGCCCAGGAGAAGGCGGTCGATGACCTGCTTTCGACCGCGGAGACGGACTTCAGCGTGGCTCGCGACAAGAAGTTGGTCACGAATACCATGCGCAACCTGGCACCGGGTTCGGCGTCGGCGGAGCACCGAGAAGCACTGCGGTTCGCCGCCGGGGAGTACGAGCGGCTCGCGGGAGAGAACATGGGGCAAGTGGCGCTGGAGATGCGCTGTCGCGCCAAGGCTGCGTGGTTGCGCGAACTGGCGGACAAGTGAGCGTTCCGCGTACGAGAGGACTCCGCGAAGACTCCCTCCTCCGCTGGCGCGTGAGTCTGTAGCCGCAGCCTGCGCAATGGCGTCTCACACTAGGGCCTGTCCGGTGAATGCTCTCACATCTGTAGCCGCAGGCTTCAGCCCAATACCGTTCTATTAGGAGCAAATTTTCACTCGATTCT
>JAIEMG010000290.1 GCA_019752375.1 Gemmataceae bacterium
CTCCTTGTACGAGGGACGTACATCATGCGCCAAACTGGGAATCCAGGGCAAGCTGGGTTTCCGGATAGCCTCTTACATCGCGCTCTCGCTGGTTGCCAAGCAGATGCAAGCCGGCATGATCGATGCGGCGGGGCAGACCCTGCAACAGGCCCTGGCGGCGCTGGAGAAAGTCGATCAAAGCTTGCGGACGCCGCCCCCGCCCGTGCGTGCGCTCGGCGCCTTGCTGGTCGAAGACGACGCCAACGAGCAAGCGTTGCTCTCCAGTTACCTGCGCATGAGCGGCATTCGCGTCGATGTTGTGGGCGATGGCTCCGAAGCACTGGAGTTCCTCTCGTATCGCCAGCGCCCGGACATCGTGCTGATGGACATGCGCCTGCCGCGCTTCGATGGCCCTTCGACCGTTGCGGCCATTCGCGAAAACCCCGCCTACCAGGGACTGACCATTTTCGCCGTCACCGGCTCATCACCCACGGAGTTCAATCTCCCGCTGGGGAAGCGCGGCGTCGACGCCTGGTTCCAGAAACCTCTGAATCCCGCTCGGATTGTCGAGGCAATCACCACGCTGCCCCATCCGAACTGATGCTTTTCACGTGAGCCCGGCGCGGCAGCAAGGGACTCATCATTCCGTGCTTAGGCGTCGGGCTCACGATCGTTGAGCCTTTCCACCGGCGGCGTGCCGAAGCACCGTCTCCAGGTCGCCGCGTTTGAGTGGCTTGACCAGGTGTTCGTCGTAGCCAGCCTCCAGGACGGCCCGGCGGTCTTCGGGTCTGCCGTACCCCGTCAGCGCCACCAAGCGGACGTTCGGTCCCAGTTGCGAACGGACCTGTTTGGCCACGTCGTAGCCGTTCAAGCGCGGCAGGCCGATGTCAACGATCGCCAGTTCGGGCCGTTCGCGCAAAATCAGTTCCACCCCTTGCTGGCCGTCGCTAGCCGTCAGGACCTGATGACCGTCCAGGCGTAGGATCGATTCGAGCATCTTCCGGCTATCCTCGTTGTCCTCGATGATCAAGACCTTGACCGGGGGGATCGGGGCCGCGGGGGCCACGGGCTCCGGGCGCGCCGGCGTCTCCGCCAGGGGCAGCCAGACCACGAATTCGCTTCCCAAGCCTTGCCCCCGGCTGAACGCGCGGACGCGGCCGCCGTGCAATTCCGCGATGCTGCGGACCATGGTCAGTCCCACTCCCAGACCGCTCTTGGAGCGATCCAGCGTTTCATCGGCCTGCACGAAGAGATCGAAGACCTTCTCCAGCATGTCCTCGCGAATGCCGGCCCCCGTGTCGCGCACGCGAATGACGCCTTCGCGACCACTCCGCGCCAGGTCGAGATGCACGCGGCCGCCCGCCGGCGTGTACTTGGCGGAATTGGTGAGCAAGTTGACCAGCATTTGCTGCAGCCGGGCCGGGTCGCCGTTGACCACGAGGGGTTCCGACGACGGCTGCACCTCCAGGACCAGCTGCGCCGCCTGAAAGGCCGCGCGAACGACCGATTGCGCCTCCGCGATGAGCGGCATGAGTTCCGTGGGCACCCGCCGCAACTGGATCTTGTTCTGCGTGATCCGCGAGATGTCGAGGAGGTCATCGAGCAGGCGGGTCATCTGCGTGGCTTGCCGCTGGATGACGTTGGTGGCGATGCGATACTGCTCGTTGCCCGGCGGATTGTGTTCCAGGACAAACGCCGCATTGACCATCGCACCCAGCGGATTGCGCAACTCGTGCGACAGCATGGCCAGAAAGCGATCGCGCTGTTCGACGGCCTCGCGCGCCTGCTTCTCCGCCGTCTTCAAGCGCGTGACGTCGGTCTTGATGCTGCCCACGCCGATGATCTGGCCCGCTTCGTCGCGCACCGGGAACTTCACCGCCAGGTAGGTGTGTGGCTCATCCCCATGCGGGATGACGACCTCGCTCTCGAGAGTCGCGTTCTCGGCGGCCACGCGCTGATCGTCGCGGACAAGGACGTCGGCCGTCGCCGCGGGGTAAATCTCGTGCGCGGTTTTGCCGGTCGGATCGCAGCCGACGATTTCGCGGAACGCGTGGTCCGCCACGAGATAGCGCCCGTGCAGGTCCTTGATGGACACCAGATGCGGCGAGTGGTTGAGGATGCCGGACAGTTGCTGCTGCTGGGTACGCACGGCCTCCTCGGCGCGCTTGAGCTTGTCGATGTCGATGAGGGTCAGCACGATGCCGTCGATGGACTGCCGGGCCTGGTACGGCAGGATGCGCAACAAGTAATAGTGGCCGCGCCGGTCGCGGACCGGCTGCTCGAACGGCTCGCCCGTCTCCATCACGCGCCGCAAGTCTTCTCCCAGCGTGGGATGGTCGATGCTGTGCGAGAAGCCGTCGATCGGCCGGCCAATGTCCTGGGGCAGCAGATGAAACGTGTCGGCAATGCGCGGCGTGAACTTGCGAATGGCCAGTGCGCGGTCGAGGAACAGCGTGTGGACCTGCGTGCTTTCGAGCAGGTTGTCCATGTCGGTCGTGAGGGCAGTCAACTCGGCGATCTTCTTCTGATACTCGGCGTTGACCGTGTACAACTCCTCGTTGACCGAGTGCAGCTCCTCATTGGTGCTTTGCAGCTCCTCGTTGGAAGCGACCATCTCCTCGTTGGTGGCCTGCAGCTCTTCGTTGCTGGTCTCCAGCTCCTCGATGGTGGCCTGGAGGTTCTCCTTGGTGAAGCGCAGCTCGGACTCCAGGGCCTGCACCTGCTCGCGCGAGGCCTGGTCGACGTCCAGCTCGGTGGCTTCCGGCGAGGGCAGCGGAGGCGCGCTGCCCTGGTCTTCGATCACGATCAGGGCATGGGTGCCACCCGGGCGGCGGATTTCCACGGGCTTGATCGTCAGACTGATGCGGCACTCCTCGGTCCCGATACGGACGCGCAAGCCCTTGTAAGACACCGGGGTTTTCTCGGCAATCACGCGCGGCAGCGCGCCGCCCAAGACGACCCGCAAGTCGGGATCGACCATGTCGAGCACGTTGGTGGACAGCCGGCCGTCTTTCAAGCTGAGATAGCAATTGGCGCCGCCGAAAGTCTGCACCACTTCGCGGCGCTCGTTGACCAGGAGGCTGGTCGGCAGGCACTGCTCCAGCAGGGCGTCGTAGACGCCCATCAAGCTGTTGTCCGGCCCCCCGCCCAGCAACCCGCGTGCGCCGCCGTTTCCCGGCATCCGCACCGGCGTGCCGGAGGACAGCGGCAAGCGCAGGTCGGTCGGCAGCCGGATATCGCGGCGCTTGCGATAGATCTTCCAGTGGTGGTCCAGGACCTCGAACTCGTCGCTCAATTCGCCGGGGCTCTCGCTGGGGCCCAGAAAGAGGACGCCGCCCGTCTTCAAGGCAAAATGGAAGTACGAAATCACCTTCTTCTGGACGAGCGGCTGCAGGTAGATCAGCATGTTGCGGCACGTGACCAGGTCGAGCTTGGTGAACGGCGCGTCCTTGATGACGTTGTGCGGTGCGAACACGACCATCTGCCGCAGCTCGTGCGCGACCTGATAGCCGTCGCGCTTCCGCACGAAGAACCGTGCCAGCCGCTGCGGGTTGACGTCGGCCAGTTGGGCCTCCGTGTACAGGCCGGCGCCCGCAATATCGATCGAAGCGCGATGCACGTCGGTGGCAAACACCTTGACCTTGATCGGACGCCCCAGCTGCTCGATCTGCTCCTGAATAAGGATGGCTAGCGAGTAGGCTTCTTCCCCGGTCGCGCAGCCAGCGACCCAGACGCGGAAATCCTCCTCGCGGTCGAGGCTGCGCAACAGCGCGGACACCTCCTGAGCCAGTCGCTCGAAGGCATTCGTATCGCGGAAGAAACGGGTGACGCCGATGAGCAGGTCCTTGTAAAGCGCGTTCAGCTCGGCCGTATCGTGCTGCAGGCGACTCACATAGTCGTCCAGGTTCAGGTTCCGGTTGAGCAGCAGGCGGCGCTCGATCCGGCGGGTGACCGTGCTCGATTTGTAGTGGGAAAAGTCGATGCCGTACTCGTCGCGAAGACTGCGAAAGATGGCATCGACACCACTGGGCGCATCCTCGGGCAGCGACGGCTCCGGCTTCCGATCCTGGCCAAACGGGTGCTGCACGTAGCGCGCCAGGGCCGCAGGGATCTCCTCCGGCGGCAGGACCAGATCCACCGCACCGGTCTGGCAGGCACTGTTGGGCATGCCGTCGAACTTGGCGGATTCCGGCGTCTGTACGACTACCAGCCCGCCTGCTTCGTGAATGTCGCGAATGCCACGCGAGCCATCGCTGCCGGTCCCCGACAGGACAATGCCGATCGCTCTGTCTCCCAGGTCGTGGGCCAGCGATCGAAAGAAGTGATCGATTGGCAACGTCACCAGTTGCTTCGGGTCCTTGTCGGTCAGCAACAGACGGCCGTTGACGATCACCATGTCCTTGCGCGGCGGGATCAGGTAAATGGCGTCCGCCTCGACCAGCATCCCCTCGCTGGCCCGATAGATGGAGATTTCGGTCTTCCGCGCCAGCAGCTCGTCCATCAAGCTCTTGAAGTCGGGGGACAGATGCTGGACGACGACAAAGGCCATCCCGGTATGCCGCGGCATGTGCTGGAAAAGGCACTCCAGGGCTTCCAACCCTCCGGCGGAGGCGCCGATACCCACGACGCAACTGGGCCGACGCTCGTCGGCATGCTGTTCCAGTGTCGGCTCGAGTTGGTTTATGTGCTCGGTCGTCATGAGCATGATCCTGCGGATGCATTCCAGGGGACTGAAAAAGCCGATCTTGGGCCTGCGGCACAGATGAGTCCGCAGGTGCGGGAATGGCAAGCAACTGGCGTGCCACGCACGCTGGCCAACCGTTCGCGTGTTGCAAGCTTAAAAAATAGGGGAACTTACGTTAGGGTGCACGCATGAAGGCAGATGTTTGCCACTGTCAAATTCGACATGTTAGGAACCATGTTGCGCACGGGGGATCGAGCGGGGTGAAAGGGACTGCGCACGCAAAGCCTGAGACTAGTGGGGGGCGGTGCGCTCCGGACGCGCATGGGCCGGTCCCTCGTGTCTGCTCCGTGAGATTCTCACCCTGTGATGCGTACGAGAGCGCGCGGTGATTTTGATTCGGCACAGACTTTGCATTTCTCACCGACGTGTGGATTGGGGAGCTTCATGCATAAGGGGATTTCACCATGTTGGCACTGATTACCATTGCAGCGGCAGAATACTCCCTTCTCTATCTGCTGCTCGGCGGCGGCTTCTTTGGCGCGATCGTAGTCTATTTTCTCGCGCGGGCGTTCGGCAAGTAAGGATCGGCGAATCCAACAACGGCCTCCACGAGCGAACAGCTCGTGCTACAGCTGTCGACGGTAGCATGAGCTGTTCGCTCGTGGCATACATGCCGTTCGGCTGAAACCGGGTTCCCCGTGGGGGCGTAAGCGGCGGATGGATACTCCATCCGCCGCTTGCGCGCCCCTCTAGTACTACAGCGCTGGTTTGGAAGCACGATTCACCGGAACGGTCTGTAGCCGCAGGCTTTCGCCTGCGGAGTGAATGGACGGCACCTGCGACGCCACTCCGCAGGCTGAAGCCTGCGGCTACAGAATGGCAAATGCAT
>JAIEMG010000070.1 GCA_019752375.1 Gemmataceae bacterium
GGCGCGTGAGCGCCGCGCCGACCCGGCCCGTATCTCTCCCGAGGATGTCCCCGTTTCTCCCGCCGTACGGATCTGTGGGAGGCGCGGCGCGTGAGCGCCGCGCCGACCCGGCCCGTATCTCTCCCGAGGATGTCCCCGTTTCTCCCGCTTCCGCTTCCCGTTTCTCCCTGCTTCCGCCACATGACGGAGCTGATCCGCAAGAACCACGTCTACATCGCCCAGCCGCCGCTCTATCGCATCGACGTGGGCAAGGAAACGCACTGGGCGTGCGACGATGCGCACAAGGAGGAAATCCTCGCGGGACCGCGGGCCAACGCAAAACCGGAGATCACGCGCTTCAAAGGACTGGGCGAGATGCCGCCCCGAACGCTGGCCGAAACGACGCTTGATCCGCGCACACGCACCCTGTTGCGCGTGAACATCGAGTCGAACCTGGAAGCCGATCAGACGTTCGTGGAATTGCTCGGCAAGGAAGCGGCGCACCGCTATCGATTCATCATGGATTCGGCGTCACTGGCGGTGGCGGAAGACCTGGATGTGTAGATACGGCGGTTTCGCCGCGACTCGAAGTTGAGTGGCCGAGTCGCGGCGAAACCGGGACTCACTGTTTGTCGCGCGGATAGAGCGGCACGTGCCGGTAGTAGACTTCCAACGTCAAGATGCAAAATGAGGTCATTCCTAGCCGTCCGAACTGGGCGCCGAAGGCATCGCCAGTCGGGTCCCAGCTGCCCTTTTGATCGCGTTTGTCCCCATTCTGGCCCTGGTCCTGAGTGGAAATCAGCTGGTTGCGCATCTTTTCGTTCCACGCCTTCCAGGCGTCGCCGCCCAGGTTGCGAACCGTCTGGGTCGCGTAGTAGTAGTAATACATGTCCTTGAATGCAGCGGCAGGCGGCAGCTTGCGCATCGTTTCCAGGCCCTTTACCAGCGCGGGTTGCTTCGGTCCCCAGCCAGTCTGCTCGCGGGAAAAGAGCCCTGCAGCCGACATTCGTGGCGTGGCCTGCGGACCGGTGTAGCCATACCCACTGCCGTCTTGCGTGCCAACCTTATCCAGGAAGGCGTTGACGCCGGTCATCGTCGCATTGGGGACGTTGAGGCCCGACAGTTTGCCGGCATGGAGTGCCTGGATGTGTCAGCTGCTCACCGACATATCGCCGGCCTGCTTCGGTGCATAGCGGAAACCGCCGTCCTGGCCCTGCCACTCGACGATCACATTGATGGCGCTCTGTGCCGGTCGTTTGAGGAAAGCGTCCCCGGTCATACCGTACGCCTCGCACAGCGCGATCGTCGCCATGCCCTGGACGTAGCCGTTGCCGCTGAGTTTCCCGTCCTTGTCCTGCTTGGCCAGCATCCATTTCAGTGCGCGCTCGACGTTCTTGGCATAGAGTTGATCCTGGCCGCGCCCCTTGTGGGTCTGCCCGGCCGCAAGCAGCGGCAGCAGGCCCATCGTGGTTCCCCACATCTCGTCCTTGTACCCGGGGTTGTCGCAATTGCACTGGCCGTCCTTGGCGAAGTCGGCGGGGTTCCACGAGCCGTCATTGGCCTGATGCCGAACCAGCCACTTGAGCCCGGCGACCACGGCGGCTTCAGACTTCTCGTTGCCGCCCTCATCCTTCAGGAACTTCGCGCGTATCTTCGGGTCGCGCATGCCGAAGCCGCCGGGAACCAGTTTCGGTTCCTCATCGTCCTTGTCGGCGGCGCGGATGTGCGGGGAAACTGAACCGGTACCGAGCAACCACAGGCTCAATCCGGCTGTCACCGTGAGGAGCGAGACTCGCAGCATGGAGTGACCCTTTCTGGACGAAGAAGGATTCATGAGAGCCGCATCGTGATGAGATGGGGACGGACAACGTCAGTCTATTCGCACAATCACGAAAATCAGGTTCTTCTGGTTTAAAGCGTCCATCAACATGTCCACCAGTTTACTGTACCCCGTCCTCGAAAGCGCGGGGCTGCTGGCCGGATCGTCGCCGAACGTCACCAAGAAAGGCACCGGCTTCGTTCAGCCGCGCTCGCCCCATGAGCACTGGCATGTCGATGTCAGCTACCTCAATATCGCCGGCACGTTCTACTTCCTCTGCTCCGTCCTCGACGGTTGCAGCCATTTCATCGTCCACTGGGAAATCCGTTGGCAAGGCCAGGTGTAAGCAGGGTGTAACGTACGACTTGCTCATTCCTGCAAACGAAACAGCTTGCGCAACGCTTCCAGCAGGGTATGTCCGGCTCCCTCGTGGTTTTCATCCGCCAGGGCGGAAATGGGGCCGTGCAGGATGCGATTGCCGAAGAGCCGCATCGCTCCCTCGATCGCGGCACGGCCCTCGTCGGTCAGCTGGCCGTTCAGCCGGGGCATTAATTGCCGCAGGACCGTTTGGCGTTCGGCTTCGATCCACTGGGTTAGCTGGGCGATCACCGGTCCGTGTTGCTTCCGGCTCCATTCCTTGAGGAACTTCTTCTGCTCCTGCTCGATGATCGCCTCGGCCGGTGCGACGTGTTTGAGCCGGTCCTGCAGGATGCGGTCCCGGATGTCGTTCAGATCGTCCATGTTGATCAGGCAGGCCCGGTCCCCGTCGTGGATGGCGGGATCGAAGTCGCGCGGCACCGCAATGTCGAGGATGACCGCGGGACCGGTTCGCCGGGCCTGAACGGCCTTCCACCGCTTGCGCGTGACAATCGGCTCCGGAGCGCCCGTGGTGCTGAGGATGATGTCGGTGCGAGCAAGCACGTCATCGAGTTGCTCCCAGGGGACTGCGGTGCCACCGCATCCTTTGGCGACCGCCTCGGCCTTGGCGGGACTGCGGTTCGTCACCAGGATCGCGCGCGGCTTCAGCTGACGAAGGTGACGAAGGGTCAGTTCGCCCATCTTGCCGGCGCCGATGACGAGGACGGTCTTGTCGTCGAAGTGGCTGAACACCTGCCGCACGTAATCCACCGCAGCGCTGGATACCGATACCTTGCCGCGGGCGATGCCCGTCTCGGTGCGAACCCGCTTGGCGACCAGGCGAGCGTGCTGGAACAGGGCGTGCAGGATCGGGCCCACGGTGCCGTGCCTCTGGGCCGTCTCGTACGCCGTTTTGACCTGCCCCGCGATCTGGCCTTCGCCGACGATGAGGCTGTCCAGGCTGCCGACGACGCGAAAGAGATGTCGGACCGCACCGGCATCGCGCTGCTCATAGAGGTGCGGGCGCACCTCGGCAGCGGGTACCTGGTGAAACTCGGTCATCAGCTCGGCGACAAGGTCGGCATCGATCGGCGCCGGGGCAATCAGGCGGGCGAGGTAGAGCTCGACGCGATTGCAGGTGCTGAGGATGACGGCTTCGCATCCATAGCGCACCGATAGTTCGGCCAGTGCGGCGGGAAGCCGCGTCTCCGAGAAGGCGAGGCGTTCGCGCAGATCGAGCGGCGTCTTATGGAAGTTGCAGCCGATGGCCACGAGCATCATGGTGAACCTCCCTGCACGGGCGTGTGCGAAGAGGCCAGCGCGAAGACCAGAAGCGCGAATGCGACGATGGTCAACTGCGCCAATCGTCGGCCGCGCAGGTGGACGCCGTAACGCAGGTACAAGAGCAGGGCAAATACCAGCCAGAGAATGGTGCCGCCAATCGCACGCGGATCGGTCCAATCCCATGCTTCGCCGCGCTGAAACATCAAGGCGATGCCGACCAGCACCCCGCCGGTCAGCAGCGGAAACGCCAGGTTGATGGCCCGGCGATTCATCTCCTCGAGCCGTTCCAGGCTCAGCAAGCGCATGCCTTGGCCGGGCGGCACCTTGGCTCGCAGCCGGCGCGCCTGCACCAGATACATGACGCTGGAGACGAAGCCGATGCAGACTCCCACGGCAGCCAGAAAGAGTAATCCGCCATGAATGAAGCTCCAGAACCGCTCGCCGCGCAGCGAATCGAGCGCCGGAATGATCGTGGTGTGGCTGCTCTCATCCGGTGGAAAGGAGTACGTCAGCAGCACGAGCCCAAGCACGACGGGGAGCACGAAAATGCCCCAGGCCATCTTGCGATAGTGAATGGACCCGTAGACATAGAAGATGGCGAGGATCCACGCCAGCAGCAGCAGCGTTCCGAATTGAGACGACAGTGGCGGACGCTGGACCGCAAGGTAAGCCGTGTGTGCCAGCAGGCCGGCGATGCCGAAGCCCGTGGCAGTCAGGCGCTGCACCGGACGTGGCCAGATGAGCTGGATCAATTCCAGGATCAGGGCCACGGCGTAGCTGGCGCCGAAGCAAAAGCGGCTGATGCCTTCGAGCATGGCGTTGGCGTTCCCGGGTGCGGCAGTCAGGTCCAGACGGCATTATATGCCATCGCGGGAAGGTCCAGCCAGCACTTGCATTTCCGCGAGCATCGCCGCACGAACAATGTCGCGCGGTTCGCGGCGCAGTCGCTCGAGCCAGTGTCGGCGGCTGAGACGCTTCAGGAATCGGCGACGGCAACATTGGTCAGCGATCCGGGACAGCACAAGGGGCCGCAGCTCGGCCAGCAACGCCACCCAGTGGCCGAACGCTTCGTCGAACTGCGTTTCCAGACGCCGGCGGACATTGCGTGCCAGGGCCGGTGCCGCGCCATGCGTGCCGACGGCAACGACGAAGTCGCCGCGGCGGACCGTCGCCGGTACGAAAAAGTCGGCATCTTCCGGATCGGTTGCACTGCTGGACCAGATGCCGAGCCGTTTCGCGTCACTGCATACCTGCCGATTGACATCCGGCGCTGCGGCGGCAAAAACGAATGAGCAGCCATCGAGGTGCGCGTTCTGGTAGGCTTCGCAAAGCCAATCGAGGCGATCGGACAGTTCGTCGGCGGGACGCGGTTCGAGACAAACCAGCCGCACACGACCGTTCGCGGCAAGGAAGGCCCTTACTTTGCGCCGACCGATGGGGCCGCCGCCGACGACAAGGGCAAGGCGTTCCTGGACGTTCAGGAAGAGGGGAAACATGCTGTGAATTGTCCCCTCGTGACCGGGCAGAGCCCGGTCACGCACGACCTCACGCTGTGTACCGCCGCTCGGCAGGCGGATTCGTAGGGTGCGTCAAGCGTACTCGCGCGGACGCACCGGAATGCAGCCGCGTCCGTGCGCTGTCCGGCAAGTGTCGGTTGTGGTGCGTCCGCGCGAGTACGCTTGACGCACCCTACGAATCTCGATCCTGCCCTTGGGACCGGGCTCTGCCCGGTCACGAGAGCGCGTCGAGAGCGCTTACGATTCCTCACGCACTTCGCCGTCGTCGCTCGCTGCCCCACCGGGTCGGGAGAACTTGTCGAGCTTCTTGTGGAGCGTATTGCGATTGATCCCCAGCCGCTTGGCTGCCGTCACCTGCACGCCCTCGCACATCTGCATCACCTGTTCGATCAGTTCGCGCTCGACGCCGCCGACGATCTGCGTGTCGAGCGTCCCTTCCGGCAGGGTCTGGATGCCGATCCGCACCAGGTTCTGAATCAGGCTTTGCAAGTTTTTTGTGTGATAAATTTGGATAATTTCTGGGACGTATAGTCTGGGCAAATTGACATAAATTTGGTCAGATATTTTTCTCAATCCATCGTCTTGTCCCTCC
>JAIEMG010000083.1 GCA_019752375.1 Gemmataceae bacterium
CCGGCCGCGATGGTGCGGTTCCAGTCATAGCTCTGGATCACGTAGTGCGTGCCCTGGTGGCTGACGATCTTCGCGTTCCAGAGGTCGTTGATGTTGCGCCCGTAATCGAAATCGAGCTTCCAATCACTGATGGCACTGGTCTGTCGGTTGGTGATGGTCAGCTGCCCCTGCAGGCCGCTGCTCCAGCTGTTGGTCACGGCAAAAGCGACGGCGGGGTTGGTGTCGACGCCGCCTGCCGGTACGAGGCGCGTTTCGAGCATTTCCACGCCTAGCGTGGCCCGTCGATGGCTTGGCGGTCGCTTGCCTTGATAGGAGAGGAAGCTCGAAACCCGCTGCTTCGCGGTGGAGAGGATGGAGCTGAGTCTGGCCATGCAAAAACCTCCTCATGGGGCCGTGCAGGACGCATCACGGCCGTGGATCCGAAGAACCCGAAGGAAAAACGACACCTTGGACTGTCGGGATGCGAGTCGCCGACAGTGCCGCGAGTCACTGCGAGAGCACAGCTCTCGATGGGACACGGGCGATCGAAAGCCCATCCCAAAAGAGGGCAGGTACCGTTGCCGGAACGGCCCGGAGGGTGCTTCGCACAACGGTGCCAGCCCCCTCTTGGGATCGGCTCAAGGGGGAAACCGACGGGATTCAGTGCGGACAGGACGACCATGCACGGGATAGGCGCAGGCGGGATGCACCTGAGGGATGAACCAGAGTTTTCGCGGCGGCGTAACAATCATAGCTCAAGGAATTCTGGCACGAATCCCCGACAGGTCAAGCCAGCCGAACGCGCCGCCAACGCGCAGCTAAGAAGCCAAATTGACAACCCATTGAGCAAAAAGGAGGCACAAGCCATGCCCCGTGGACATGTATTGCCTGATGGCGCCAAAGTCGCTGCCCTTCGCGGCGAGGCAGACCTGACCCAATGGCAACTTGCCGCCGAGACCGGCTATGGCTTGCGAACGATCGGTAAGATCGAGAGCAGCAAACCGACCGGCGCGCGGACACTGGCCGCAGCCGCCATTGTCTTGAGTCGGCGTTTGAAACGGCCGATTCAACTTGGCGATTTGATCCGGCGCGCCAATGGCGACGCAATCGGAGCGACGATGGCGGACTCAGGATTGGTCGAAGAGGGGATGAAGTTCCTCGACCTGAGCGGCTGGCGGCCGCGCGGCAGCAACGGCAACGGTTGCTGCTCCGACGATCGGGCCCTCTTGTTCGATCACTATCGCTTCCGGCGTTTGCCGGCGACTACTCCGGTACTCAGCTTTCACTATGCCACGACCGGCAAGGGCATCGAAGGGCGCTGCATCAGCCACGCCGACGCCCAGTGGCGCGAGATGAGCGAGCAGCCGACGACTACCAACGGGGAGATCCATTTGAAGCGGCGTTTCCAGATGCGCTTCGACCTGGAGAAACTGGCGGCCGCCGACTCGCCGATCATCGAGAATCGGTTGGAGTATTTCGGCGCCTTCTCCGGCAGCGATAAGGAGTGGTTTCACACTCACGTTGCGTTTCCGACGGAGTGCCTGACGATCGTGGCGCTGTATCCGCCTGCTAAACCGTGCCGCACGGCCCGAGGCGTGTGCCGACAGCATCCCGCCGGGCCATTCCTGCGCAGCCCCGAGGAACCCGTGCGCACGCCCGATGGAAAGATGGTCATCTGGCGCCTGCGCAAGCCGGAACTGGGCGCGACGTATCAGCTCGAATGGGATTGGTAACCGGACGTTCGCTTGCGGCTTCGGGGGTATCGCGAAGCCGCAAGCGAATTCACTCTCCACGCTCTCGTGACCGGGCTCCCAGGCAGAGCCGGGTGCGTGACCGGGCAGAGCCCGGTCACGAGGATTACGGTAGTCCGCCGTGTGCCGCTTGCGGCGTCATCTCTTCCCTTCACTCTCCGCCCAGCGTTTCATCAGCGTGTTCGACGGCTGCTTCTCGTCGAGAACCTTGCGTGCCGTCTCGTTGCCGGCAATCGGCAGCGTCTTGGGATCCAGCAGGCCGATCTGCGCCAGTACCGTCGCCTGGTCCCAGTAGATGTGCTCGTGATAGAGCTTGTCGCCACGAAAGCAGACAATGGCCACCGTGGGAATCTCCACGTACTTACCCGTGGGCGGGATGCCTGGCAGCAGCCAGTCAATCTCCCGGTCGTGCGTGAAGCAGAAGAGCAGTTCGTCCACGACGCGGTCGGCGCCAATGGTTCGCGAAATTGACACCAGCCGTGTGTCCTTCGGCAAGGTCGGGATGAAGTGGTGCTTGTAGAAGCGGTGCAGCTGCTCGTGCCCCACGCCGCCGGTCATGACCGGAATGTGATTGACGTAGGGCTCCGGCACCATCGTCTTCATCGTCGCATCGGCATCGCGGGTGGCGAACTCGTACTCGCAGTGTTTTTCCCACAGTGCGTTCAGGTCATAGTGCGGTCCCATGACGCCACGCAGCAAGGCAATAGTGCGCGAATGCGCCATCCAGGCCGATGGCCGATGGTAGGAGGCGCGCTCGGGCATGTAGAAGCCATGGTCCGCGCCCGTGTAGACGTGGATGCCGACCTCCGGCCTTGCGGTAAAGGCGCTGCGGATTTTTTCCACCTTGTCCGGCGGATTGAGGGGGTCCATGCTGCCGAAGTGCAGCAGCAATGGACAGGCGATCTTCCCGGCCTCGCCGAGGTGCTGATCGATATTGACGCCATAAAAGCCAATGGCGGCGTCGACCTTCAATCGCGCCGCGGTCAAGTACGCCAGTCGCCCACCCAGGCAAAAGCCGATCACCGCGACCTTGCCCGTGCATTCCGGCCGAGCCCGCAGGGTCGTCAAGGAGGCGCCGATGTCGATCACGCCCAGGTCGGAGTCGAACCTGCTGTTGAAGTCCATCGCCTTCTTCCGGCTTTCCGGATCGAAGGCAAGATCGACGTTCGGCTGCATGCGCCAAAACAAGTCCGGCGCGAGGACGACATAGCCTTCCTCGGCGTACAGGTCGGCGGTATGACGCAGGGCCGCGTTGACGCCGAAGATTTCCTGAATGAGCACAATCCCCGGTCCGGCGCCCTTTTCCGGCAGCGCCAGGTAGCCCGTGAAACGCCCGCCGTCGGTTGCGACAATGTCGATGGTCTTGCCTGCCATGGAGTTTCCTCGCTGTGCCGCGAAAAAATTGGCCGTGAGTACGGACTCAGAATTTCTCGGAAAACTGAACGGCGGCCGGCCAGCTAAAGGCGTCCTGGCTATGGTCGGCGCGAGGGTCAACGACGAGATGGAGCACGTCGCCGCGCCGGACTTCGACGCGATCGACCTTCGTCTCGATGGTCTTGTTGTGCGCGATCCACGGCCCACCGACGCTTCCCAGGCGGCTGGAAATCACATGGGCCCGAACACCATCTCCCATGTCACGCATATGACTGAGCGTGCCAACGATCGTGACGAAGCCGTCGCGTTCCAGCAGCCAGCGCCGCACGATGCTGCGTCCCGCGTTGGGACCGGTGTGCCCGTCCGGCCCGCGCCAGTACATCCAGTTGACCTTGGGATCGGCCAGGTCCGCGCCCAAGGACCACATCTGCGGAGCGGGCCAGTAGGGCATCGGCGTGAAGCTCTTTAGTCGACGGGCGTGAGGATCGAAGTCGCCGTAGCCGACCTGGAAGATGGGCGCATCAGCGAGGCCGGGTTTGCCGCCGTTGATTTCGACATTCAGGCTGCCGCTGGTGTCCTTGAGGTCGAGATCGTTGGCCTGGACGAACAGGCGGCCCGCCGCCCGTGGGTCAAATGTCTTGCTGGTGCCCAGCAGCAAGGGCGGACCATTTTCAATGCGTCCCAGGAGTGCCATCGCCGGGTAGTCCTGGACGAGGTTACGCTCGCGCGGCAGCGTACCGATGCCGTCCGCGGTGCAATCCGCTTCCTTGCTGCCCCGCCGCCACTTGCCTTCGGCGCGTACAAGGATCGGTTGCCCCGGTTGCACGTCTACATGCGTGTCCACCCAGGGCTGGCCGGCAAGCACGCGCAGCTGTCCGGGCCGGTTTTGCGGCTCCGTCGTCTGCGCGACCTGGGTCCCTGGGCCAGGCTGTCCGGCCGGACCAAAGAGCAGCCACGCAAAGACGACGATCACAACGGCAAGGACCGCACACCCCGCCAGCACGCCGCGGCGCCAACGGCGCAACGCGTCGGGATGCATTCGGCGGTGGCTGGACGGAGGCCCGCGCTCCGCGGCAGGTTCCGTTGGGGCGGCCTGGGCCACCGGCAACACCGAATTGGACAACGCTTGTGCTACTTGGGCAGGCGTTTGGTAGCGATCGTTGGGGTTCTTGGCCATCAGGCGATGGACGATGGCCGTCACTTCGGCGGGCGTTTCCGGCCGCAGCACCTCGATCGGCACTGGCTCCTCGGTTTGATGGCGATTCAGCTTCTCGGCCGCGGTCCCGCCTGGGAACGGCACCTGCCCGCTGAGAAGGAAGTAGAAGGTACAACCAAGGCTGTAGAGTTCCGAGCGCACATCGCCTGGATGGCCGCTTGCGCGCTCGGGTGCGGTGAAGTCGGCGCCCGCCGCGGCGTCGGCCTCGACGTTCGTCGCGGCCAGGACGCGGGTGTGCCGGGTATGTTGCCGGATCAGCGTCAGGCCCAGGTTGCGGATCTTGATGATCGGCGTCCCGCCCGTCAGGTTCTTGCCGGATCGTTTTCCCGCCCCCTCGGAATTCGCGGCATACACGGGGCCGGCGGGCCGTGTCAGCAACAGATTGGACGGCTTCAGGTCGTGGTGCAGCAAGCGCCGTTCATAGGCGTGTTGAAGCCCGTTGGCAGCCTGGTAGACGTAATCGCAGGCATGGTCGACGGGCAGCGGCCCCGACTGCTGCACCAGCCGTTCCAGGTCGATGCCCTCCAGGAACTCCATCGCGAAGAAATGCGTGTTGCCGACGGGCCCGGCATCGTAGGCTGCGACGATGTTGGCGTGTGACAGCAGGCCGACAATGTGGATCTCGTTATAGAAGCGTTCCACCGCTTCGGGGTTCTTGAGCAGGTCGGCGCGGATCACCTGGACGGTGGCGACACGCTTCATGTGCTGATGGCGAGCCTTGAACAGCTGGCCGATGGCGCCTTCCGTCAACCGCTCCTGAAGGACGTAGCCGCCGAGCATCAATTCACCGACGCGGCCCTGGAACATCTGGTTGACCTGAAACGGCGTCAGCCAGTCGCGCAGGACCAGTTCCTTGCAGAGGATGCGCGGGTCGGTGTACTGGGCCTTGAGGATGTAGTCCAGTTCGTCACGCTGTCCCTGCTCCAGCAGCGGGTACTGCCCGAGCACGTGAACCAACTCTTTGACCGAATCGATAGGCATGAAGGCAACCGCGACGCCGGCACCGGTCCGCCAAATGGGCGTCGGTGCATGTGCCGATCCTAACCCTGGCGAAGAGGTGACGCAAGCGGCGTGTGTGTTGTGCGGTGCAAACCCGTTTCTGCGCCCATCAGCGCGGTCGTTTCCCTCGTGACCGGGCTCTGCCCGGTCACGCACTGCCCG
>JAIEMG010000167.1 GCA_019752375.1 Gemmataceae bacterium
GGCGCCCTTGCGCAACTGTTCGGCGGAACCGCGATTGGCGCGGTTGTCCCAGGCCCGCTGAACAGTTGCGCAAGGGCGCCCCGACAGCGGGTCTGAAACAGCCTTCCTTGTGAAGCATCGCCAAGCAAACGCTCGGGCGGCGCAACGCCGCCCACGGTGCAGAGCACCAAGCTAGACCTGGCCCTTCCAGCAAGCTGCTCCCCTTTTACTCCAAGGCGCCGTGGTGTCAAGCGCCTGCTCGATCCTCGGGTGTTTGGTGTTTGTGGGGCACGTTTTTAACGTGCCTGGCTTGGCGAGATCGTCACGTTAGAAACGTGCCCCACAGACTGCTCGCGAGAAAGGGGCCAGCGATCGCCGCCCTGAGACGCGAGATGGCACTAGCGCTGGTAGATCGGCACGACAGCGTTGTCGAGCTGCAAGATCGTCAAGTACAGGGCATTGCCAAACGAACTGCCCAGCGGATGCGTCCAGCTGCCGTCTGCCTTCTGACTGTCGATCAAGTGTTGAAACGCCAGCTTGCGGTAGGCACTCCAGGTAAGGCGGTCCGCCGGCTTGGTCCCGGGAAAGAGCTTGTCGTAGGTATCATCGCCCAGGGAATAGAGCGCCTGAGCGTGGTAGGCCGTCAGACATTCTTCGTCGAAGTCTTTCGTGGGCGCGTCCAACCGTGGCGACCGCTTTCGTGCGGTGCTCAGCCAGCGCCGGGCGACTGCGTGGTCGTAGTCGCCGGCGGAAAACACACCCGCGAGCGCGGCCCAGGCAAGGGGCTCTCGGTTCTCCACAGGCAGGTTTATCGCAAGATAGAGCACGCCATTGTTGTAGACCGTTCCGGGCACGACGATGCCCGCATTGCGGACGGCACGCAGGGCCTGGCACTGGTAGACGGTCGGCAGAATGTCGGCTCGTTCCTTACCGTCCACCCGGCCCACGCGGTCCCAGCCGCCGTTGGGCTGTTGCGAACGGCCGGTGTAATCCGCGGCCCGCTGCAACACGGTTTCGAGCTTCTTGCGCCTCTCTTGATCTTCTTCCTCGCCGTAAACCGACGCCAGGAACAGCATGGCGAACCCGTGGCCCACCAGGTAGTCGTGCTTTTCCGCGGGGTCGTTGGGCTTGCCGATCAGTCCATTGTCCTGACGGTGTTCCATCAGCCATTCGACGGCCTTTCGAATGGCATCCTGATACTTGCCCTGGTTGAGCGTGCTGCCTTCCATCAGCAGCGCGAGCCCGGCCAGCGCCGTGGTGGCGACGGGATGGGCGCCGTCCTTGGCCTCCCAGTGGCCGTCGCGTCTCTGTGTGCCCACCAGATGATCCAGTCCCTTGGCCACCGTTTTGCCGAGGTCCGGCTTTGCTTTCAATTCCGCCCGGTTGTCAATCCGCGGTGGCTTCTGGGAGACGGCGAAGCGTGTCAGGCCAAGCCAGAAGCGCTCCCAGTATCCCTCGTTGTACAACCGGAGCCGCCACAGCTCGCCGGAGCTCACATAGAAGCTCTTGCCCTTGCCGTACGGCATTGCCGCCAGGAACGGCTGGTACTGCTGGATGCGGGCTTCATCGGTGAAGCGCATGTCCGGGTCTCGATAGGAGGCGATGACGGCTGTCCCGTTCTTGATGCGCTTCACCGGGTAGTACTGGAAGAGGCCGCGCTGCACGGGATCTTCGGGCTTCACTTCGTCCGGCGGCTTGTTCCAGAAGAACTGCGACCAGCCGGCCAGCGGATGCTTGGCGTCGGGGTCCAGCTTCAGGAACTCCATCTCCGCGCGAGCGCCCGGAAACGTCAGCGCCGCCGGCCGATCCCTGGCGCGATCCATGATCAACCGGCTGTCGTCCAGCACCACCGGCAGCAGGTCGATCATCGGCTTGAGACGATCCTTGTTAGCTGCACGTGCCAGCGGAAACGTGTGCATTGGGCCCGCGATGAAGACGAGCCCGCCCTTCTGGTCCTTCACCCATTTTTCCAGGAGCCGAAGGCTCTCGACCGGCACCGCGGTCCAGTCGGCATCGATGGCGATGACCAGGTCGTACATCGAGAGATAGTGGAACCGGTCTTCGGCCTTGTGCTTGCCGTCGTCGTACTCGAGTGCGAACGGGAACTCCCTGAGCAGGCGCTCGGCGGGAACGTCCAGCACGGCGCCCTTCTGGGCCGTTTGCAGGTAAATGCTCAGCTCGACCCGTTTCTTGTGGGTCTCGTTGGCGAGCAGGCGGCGCAGGAACTGATATTCCTTCGCCGGCCCGCTGGAAACGAGCAGCACGCGCACCGGCATCTCGATTTCGACCTCCGGCGGCTTCTTCGGCGCGGCGGGCGCAACGATGAGCGCCGGCTGATCCGGCGGCGACGCCTCGATCCGCGCCTGCAGCGTCCACAGGCCCGCGCCGGTGCCGAGCATGCCGACAAGCAAGGCAACCAATGCAATGATCTGTATGCGAGCGTACATCATGGTCTTGAGTGCTCCCTGGGCCAGCAGCGCTACCGTTTCCGAGGCAGCCCCGGCGGCCGTAAGGTCTCCTGCCGCAAACGCGCAGGCTGCGGCAACGGTGGTGTTCAACACTGCTTGGGACAGCGCGGCCGATGCGCCGCCGCTTTCCAGGGCCGCGACGATGGCCGACAGGGCCAGGCCCCGCCGCGCCAGCCGCGTCTTTAGCAGGTCGCGCGCCCGCTCCAGGCGAATCTTGACGGCGCCCGGCTTCCAGCCCAGTTGCTGGGCCGCTTCGCTTCGCGTTCGGCCCTCGTAGTGACAAAGGACCAGTGCCGCACGGTACTTTTCGGGCAGGCGGTTCAGCTCTTCGTCCAAAATGGCGCGGATCTCGGCGCTTTCCGGGTCGGCAATCGGAGCGATGGGCTCCGGCACCGTCGTTTCCGTGCGTCGGCGATTGGCGAGCATCTTCATCTTGAGCGCCAGGTGATAGGCCACCGAAAACAGCCAGCCGCCGACCGATTCGTGCCAACGAACCGCGCCCGCCTTGCGGGCAAGCACCAGGAACGTGGCCTGAAATGCGTCCTCGGCATCGTGAAAGTTGCCGAGCACCCGCCGGCACACCCCCAGGACGGTTGGCCCGTGACGGCGCACCACGACCGCAAACGCTTGCTCGTCGCGCTGCTGGACGAAGCGCTCGAGCAACTGGAAATCCGTCAGTTCGCCGGCGGCCTGGGCGTCCAGTCTCTGGCGGATTTCTTTGAACACGCGCGTGACGGGCAGGGTCATATTCGGGTACTCGTGCGGCCTCCAAATGAATCAAGCCCTGAAGGAGACGAACCGGCATCAAGATTTTTGACAATTCGCACGTGCTTTCGCCGCAAACTCCACGCCGCTATATTGATCAAGGGCCCGCACGCGACGCGCCCGCCGACGTCCCATCCCACTCTCGCCAAGGAGTTTTCGCCATGCTCGTGAGGATGTTCGTTCTGCTGGCACTGGTTTTCGCCATACCCGCGGCTCCCGCGGCGGAACGCACGCATGACGTCACGCCTGACGACTACTTCTCGCTGGCCACGATTACTGAAATGCTGCGTCGCAGCTCAAGCGACCGGGAAATGACGAATGACGAAGCCCGAATGACGAATCAATGACCAAACCCCAATGACCAACGGGCCCGCCGAATGCCATCAACAGAAGCGAGCTATCTGTGGCACGGACATTTCTGTCCGTGCAATTTCCCGACCGCACGGACAGAAATGTCCGTGCCACTGGACAATTTCATGCTGTTCTCGTCATTCGTCATGCTCCTAACGCAGGGGAGCGAAGTAGCGTTGTGGAACTACTTCGCCCGCCGCTTCACCGCGTAGCCATAGGAGATGGGCCAGGACGGCTCTGCTCCGAGTTCTTGCTGCGCCTTGATCGCCCAGTACGGTTCGCGCAGCAGCTCCCGAGCGAGGAACACCAGATCGGCATCGCCTCCGGTCACAATCTCGTTCGCTTGCCGGGCTTCGGTGATGAGCCCGACCGCCCCGGTCATCACTCCCGCCTCGTCCCGGATCCTTCGAGCGAGCGGCACCTGGTAGCCCTTGCCCACGGGAATGCGGGCTTTCGGGACGAGTCCGCCCGAAGAACAGTCGATCAGATCGATGCCCACGCTTTTCAGATGCCCCGCGAGCACGACCGACTGATCGGTATCCCACCCACCGTCCGCCCAGTCGGTCGCCGAGATGCGGGCGAAGACCGGCAGGTCGGCAGGGACCAGCCTTCGGACGGCCCCAGCGACGCGGAGCGGGAGTCGCATCCGGTTCTCCAGACTCCCGCCATAACTGTCGGTCCGCCGGTTGCTCAGCGGGGACAGGAACTCGTGCAGCAGGTATCCGTGGGCCGCGTGGATCTCGATCACCCGAAAGCCGGCTGCCAGCGCCCGCTTCGTGGCCGCCTCGAACGCGGTGACAATCTCGTCGATCCCGGCCGCGTCGAGCTCCCTTGGCATGGGGCTGCCCTCGTCGAAGGGCACCGCGCTGGGGCCGACCACCGGCCATCCCCCCGCTTCGGGCGTCGTCAGGGCGACTCCTCCCTTCCACGGCAGGCCGCAGCTCGCCTTCCGCCCGGCGTGAGCGAGCTGGATGCCGGCCACCGCCCCCTGGGAGTGGACGAACCGGGCGATCCGGGCCAGCGGCTCCACGTGCGCCTCGCTCCAGATGCCGAGGTCCCCAGGGGTGATTCGCCCGTCCCGCGTGACTGCCGTGGCCTCGACGATCACCAATGCCACCCCGCCCGCCGCCCGGCTGCCCAGATGCACCAGGTGCCAGTCGTCCGCAAACCCATCCTGGGCGATGTACTGGCACATGGGGGACATCACGATCCGGTTACGAAACGTCACGCCGCGGATCGTGAGTGGGCTGAGGAGATCGATCTCGGGCACGTCCCGGTCGTGGTCGGACCCCGCCGGGCAGCCGTGGGCCAGCAGCTTCTGTCCGGGGTCGGCAAGGGGTTCGGCCATCGCTCGGTCTCCAAGGAGTGCGTTCGGGTTGAAATGGCTGCGAGGTATACGGGCGATCGAAGAAGTATACCGTCGGCAGGCGAAATTCTTTCATCCCCGCCCCGCGATTTGGCCAGAGGGTCGTGCCGCGTCGGACCTACACCGCGTGGGGCGGCGTGGTTGCGTTCCGGAGCCGCTTCCGCGGATTGAGGCAGCGGCTCGGAAATAACATACCGCCACGTTGAATCGCGACTGGTTGCTGGTCGATCGTCCTGGCACCAATGCGGCGTTTTCGGTATTCGCACCGAAGGTGTAGGGCAGGACGGCCCGGGGCTCGCTCGCAATTCTCACCACGGATTGCACGGATAACACGGATCGATCAATCAACAAAGAAGTTGCGATCCCAAAGTTGGCGACCCCGATCGAACAAGATGTTCTCGC
>JAIEMG010000105.1 GCA_019752375.1 Gemmataceae bacterium
CCGCTAGCCATCCTGTTGTCGGGTGCGTCAAGCTTACTCGCGCGGACGCACCGGACCTGGCAGGCGCTTCATGTTTGGGTGTGTTGCGGTGCGTCCGCGCGAGTACGCTTGAGGCACCCTACAGGCCCCAGGCTGCTCAATTTTTGCACAGTCATCACGCCGCCGTCCCCGCACATTTTCTGTCGCTGTCCCACAACGCGCTTGCCATAATGACGCAAGCGACAGGGAGCGACACGCATGCCATATCAATCCACCATCCGGGGCGAGCGATTCGTCTTCGCCGACCTGCGCGAACTCTTCGCCCGCGCCAATGAGGAGAAGTCCGGTGACCGCCTGGCCGGGCTTGCCGCTCGCACCGAGCGCGAGCGGGTCGCCGCCAAACTTGCGCTGGCCGATGTCCCGCTCGCCGAAATCGTCAACAATCCCCTGATCGATCCGGACCACGACGACGTGAGCCGGCTCCTCCTGGACGGCCTCGATCAGGAGGCCTTTCAGCCGCTGCAATCCTTGACTGTTGGTGAGTTCCGCGAATACCTGCTCGACGATGCGGTCGGCGAAGCCGAGTTGCACCGACTGCAGTGGGCCATCCTCCCGGAAGTTGCCGCCGCGGTCGCCAAGCTTCTGAGCAACAAGGACCTCGTGCTGGTCGCCAGTAAGATCCGGAACGTCACGCGATGCCGCAATACATTGGGACAGCGCGGAGTCCTCGGCATCCGTATCCAGCCCAACCACCCGTCCGATGACCTCGGGGGTATCCTGTTGGCGGCGGTGGACGGTCTTTTGTTCGGCTGCGGCGACGCCGTCATCGGCATCAACCCCGCAACCGAATCGGTGGACACGGTGGGCGCCATCCTGCGCGGGCTCGATAAGTTCATCGAAGGCACCGGCGCGCCGACCCAGGCGTGCTGCCTGGCGCACATCACGACGCAACTCGCCTGCCTGGATCGCGGCGTGCCGGTGGACTTGCTATTCCAGTCGGTCGCCGGCACCCAGGCGGCGAACGCGAGCTTCGGCATCAGCCTGGCGACCTTGCGCGAAGGCCGCGAGCATGCCCTGGAAGCCCGACGCGGGCGGGCGGTCCACTGGGTCGGCGACAACGTGATGTATCTGGAGACGGGCCAGGGCAGCGCCCTGTCGGCGGACGCGCATCACGGGGTCGATCAGCTCACTTTGGAGGCTCGTGCCTACGGGGTCGCCCGCGAGTTGGATCCCTTCCTGGTCAATAGTGTGGTTGGCTTCATCGGGCCGGAATACCTCTACGACGAGCGGCAGATCGTCCGCGCGGGCCTGGAGGATCACTTCATGGGCAAACTGCTCGGCCTGCCGATGGGCGTAGACGTCTGCTACACCAACCACGCCGCCGCCGACCAGAATTCCGCCGACAACCTGCTGCTGCTGCTGGCGGCGGCCGGCTGTAACTATTTCATGGGCGTGCCGTGCTCCGACGACGTGATGCTCAACTACCAGTCCACCAGCTTCCACGACGCGGCGGGGGTGCGGAAGCTGTTTGGCCTGCGGCCCGCGCCGGAGTTTGCTGCGTGGCTGGAGGAGCGCGGCATCATTCGCAACGGCTTCATCGCGCCGCACGATCGGGCACGCGATCGTCTGCTCGAAGGGGTTACGGCTTTGCTGGAGCACGCCTAGCGGCCATCGTTCTCGGTTGGCCGCTGGTCGTGCTGTTCGCCCTGTGGGTGGTCGGCGGCGTCGTCCTGGTGCTGGCTGCCATCTGGTGGGGATACAAATGTCGCCACTTCCCGGGGCCGCCCAGCGAGATCGCCCACATGCTGTGCCTGAGCGAATCCCCAGGCGCAACCAATTCGCCGGACCGAGGTGCCTGATGAGCGACTCCGAACGGCCCGTTGTCCCTCCCACCGGGCTGCCGGCAACGCTGGCGGCGATTCGGGCGCGCACGCCGGCGCGTATCCTGGCGGGACGTGCCGGCACATCGTACACGACCGCGACCCAACTCGACCTGCGCCGCGACCACGCTGCCGCACTCGACGCGGTCCACGCGGAACTGGCGCTGGAAAGCGATTTTGGCCGGGAGTGGGTCGAGCAATGGCGGCTGTTCGATGTCCAGACGCAGGCGCGCGACAAGGCGGAGTATTTGATGCGGCCCGACCTTGGCCGGCGACTCGATGCCGCGGCCCGGTCAGTGGTGGCCGCGAACTGTCCCGCCGGGACCGACGTGCAGGTCGTGATCGGCGACGGCCTTTCCGTTGCGGCGGTGGTCCGACAGGTCCCCTTGTTGCTGCCGCTGCTGGACCAAGGCATCCGTGCCAGCGGCTGGACGTTTGGCCGGCCGTTCGCCGTCCGCTACTGCCGGGTCGGCGTTCTCAACGACGTCGGCGACTTGCTCGATCCGCTGGTCGTGGTGCTCCTCATCGGCGAGCGGCCAGGCCTGGCGACAGCGGAGAGCCTGTCGGCGTACCTGGCCTACCGCCCTCGGAAGGGGCACACCGATGCCAACCGCAATCTCATCTCGAACATTCACGGGCGGGGCATCCCGGTCGAGGACGCCGCGCGGCGAATTGTGTCGTTGGTTCAGACCATGCGGGAGAACCAGGTCAGCGGCGTGAGCGTCAAGGAGGAGTTGCCGGCCGGCACGACCACCGGTAAGTTGTTGACGCCGACGTCTGCGCCGGCGGAACGCTAACACTTGCCTCGCCCTCGTTACCGGGCAGAGCCCGGTCACGCACTGCCGGCGAGGCTCTGCCTCGCGGCAGAGAACTGGCCGCCATCTGCCGGTCCAGCCAGGGAAGGGTTCGCGAGGCAGAGCCTTGCCGGCAGTGCGTGACCGGGCTCTGGTAGGACGGATTTCCAATCCGTCCGGTTTTCTCTGGACGGATTGGAAATCCGTCCTACTTGCAATTGTTCAACTTAGAGTCTATCTGCAAAGAAACGCTTGAAACTAGGGGTATCCTGGAATTGCGATCACGCCTGAATCGCGTTTTCTGCTGGATATTTCGGCGATCATCCGGTTTCAGGCCCCGCATGAATCACCAAGGCCCCCTAATTTCATGGGAAAACTCTCCGGATAGACTCTTATTGTTACGCGGATCCTAACGCTTGCGGCCGCTCGTCTGTTCGACTTGTCTCACTGCTTTTCGATGCAGTAGAGGTGGGTCTTGGTCCTGATCAGCAGGGATTTGCCGACGACTGCCGGCGAAGCCATGCAGCCATCCGCCAGCTTGTTCGAAGACACTTTCTTGAACGTCCGGGTCGGCTCGACCACGTGAATGGTCCCTGCCTGATCGGGGAAGTAGATGTGCCCGTCGGCGTAGACCGGCGAGGCCGAAAACTCGTTGCCGAGCCGCTCCTGCCAGACTTGATTGCCCGTTTTGGCTTCCAGGCAGGAGGCGATGCCGCCATCGCTCACCATGAAGATCAGGTCGCCGATCACCAAGATCGACGGGCGCGTGGAGACGCCGCGCGACTCTTTCCACTGCACATGGCTCTTCGTGATGTCGCCGCTGCCGCCGGTGCGGATGGCAAGCAGTTGCGGCTTGTAGCCGCAGGTCACGTAAATCAGGTTATGGGCGAGAATCGGCCGGCACGCCGCATTCATGCCGCCGTGAAGCACCCGCCACAATTCCTTGCCGGTGGCCGGTTCGTAAGCGATCGTGCCCCCCGCGGCCGGGCACACGAGCTGCGGTTTTCCGTCGATGTCGAGGACCGCGGGCGTGGCGTACCCCTTTCGGTCGTCCCCGTCCTTGCTGGGCGGATATTCAATGGCGCGATCTTTCTTCCAGACCGTCTTGCCGCTGTTCTTGTCCAGGGCCACCACGTACTGCACGTCTACCCCGTCGAACAGCAGGAAAAGCAAGTCGCCGTGCACGATCGGCGAGGAGCCCGCGCCGCGAAAGTGGTCGCACTTGAAATCGCGCCGCTCCCAGAGGACCTTCCCCGAAGCGGTATCCAGGCATGCGGTCCCGTTGGATCCGAAATGGGCATACAGCCGGCCTTTCTCCACGGCCGGGGTGGAAGAGGCATAGCTGTTGAACGGGTGACAGAAGGCGGGCTTCTCCACGTCGAAGAGCTTGACGTCCTTCACGATCTTCCCGGACTTGCGGTCCAGGCATAGCGCAAAGAGCTCCTTGCCGTTCTCGCGGGCGGTCGTCACCCAGATTTGATCGTCCCAGACCACCGGCGACGACCAGCCCTTGTCGTGAATCGCCGTCTTCCAGGTCACGTTTTCCGTCTCACTCCAGCTCACGGGAAGACCGGTCGCCTTCGCATGCCCATCTCCCGTCGAGCCGCGAAATTCGGACCAGGTTTGCGCCGAAGCGTCCCCGGCAAACACCAAGGCCAAAGGGGCGACAAGCAGGAACGAAAGCGCCGCGTTCTTGGACATCGAAAGAAATCTCCCAGGAGTTTGTTAACGGGGCAGGTCCTCGTTCGACAACTGAGGAAGAGGCATTTTACCACCATCCGCCCGAGCTGCTAACAGTGCAAAATCCGTTTCTGCGCGACCAAGGAAGTTCGCAAGATGATCTACCCGAAGCTTGCTTGTCCGCCCGGCACGCGGTCGTTAGCCCGACGCGCAAGCGAGGGATACTTCATCCCTCGCTTGCGCGTCGGGCTAACG
>JAIEMG010000351.1 GCA_019752375.1 Gemmataceae bacterium
GGAGAATCGTAGGGCTGTACACTTGACCGAATCAAGGGATGAACAATAATTGGGCAGCTTGAAATGAGTTTTCCCTGCCGCTCGCCTTAAGTAAATGGCATTCGGGATAGTCATGTTTATTAACCCGGCATGAAAGATAACCCGGAAAAGGGGACAGTCGTGAATGCCATTAACTAAAGCGAGCTCTCAGTGGCACGGACATTTCTGTCCGTGCAATTTCCCGACTGCAAGGACAGAAATGTCCGTGCCACTGAAAATTTTCATGCGGCCGCTCGCCAAAGTTAATGGCATTCGGGACAGTCGTGTTTATTAACCCCGCATGAGAGATAATCAGAGTCATATGAGAAAATGTCCGGTGTTTCTCATAGCCCGTTTGAGTAACTTTCTTGCCGGGTTGATATTGCTGATTCGCCCGCGAATCAGCAATAAACATGAATGTCCCCTTTTCCGGTCTGAGACCTTTGGGGATGGCTCCATCGCGGACTAACCCTGGCTGGCTAATTCAAGGAGCGTTTTCGCCCACCGCAAGACTAAAGGCTTTGGTCGGATTCTACAAACAATACCAGGGGGGAGCATACCTCCGCCCATTCCTTAAGGAACTCAAGCACACATACAAATTGGGGCTGTTCAAATGACAGTATACACTCGCATATATCCGCATGACGCCAGAGAGAGCCCATTTGTATTGCACTGTGTTGACGAAACGGGTCGCAGAGCAGTTCGCCCACGTTATCAAGATTTGGCCTGCCCAAGATGCCAAAAAGTGAATGAGCGGAAAGCACTGCACCGTAGTATAGATCAGGACGTACAGTTTACCATGCGACGTGACTTGATCGGAAGTTGGGACGGCCTGTACGTGTTGAGTGACAGAGTGAAATCGGCTTTTGACTCGATTGGAGTCACTGATATCGATTACTTTGAGTTTCCGTCCCAGCCGACATACTTTGTGGGCTTGCCGACGCATATCTGAACCGAAAAGAGAACCGAAAAGGGGTCAGGTTGATTTCTTTGGCGATTGTTAAGTTGCGATTACCTAACTTGTCCACTATCGTCAAAGTTACTGCGTAAGGGCATCGTTACTCACGGAGTCGAATCATGCACCGCAAGATCTCCCGCCGGCAAGCGCTCGCCGCCTTCCTCACGAGCGCGTTCGGAATCGGGATTGGACGTCTGCTCGGAGCTCGCCAGGCCACGGACGCCGTGAGTGTGGCCAACTTGCAAGGCGACCCGTCGTCGTCTACCACTGGTACTTATTCTTACATCGGCGGGGAGACGACCGTGGGGCCGACGCGGACCTACCGCTACGACGCCCAAGGGCGCTCGATCGAAGCGAGGGAAGAGCCGAGCAGAATAAGGGAACGTGGCCCGGCTTCGCCAGGAGTGGTTCGAGCGTTTCCTTGAGCTTCCCAATGGCGTCCCGTCGCGCCACACGTTTGAACGCGTCTTCGATCGTTTGAACCCGCGTGTCATGCAACAGGGGCTGTTGCAGTGGCTGCACAGCAACAGCGAACTACTGGGGGTCCGGCACATCGCCATCGACGGCAAGTCGCTACGCGGTTCCGGCGGTGGCAACTCGCCGTTCCGACAACTGCACCTGGTGAGCGCCGGGTGCTCCCTGGTGGCGCCGTCGATGGAGTGGGAGCCTCGGTCATCTCTTTCGCTGCCTGCCGCGGGCACCGAAACCACAACTGCCACCGCAAGCCTGGAGGATGGACTCTGGATGACTTCGGTTGAACAAGGAGAGTTGTTTCCCTCAACGGTTCGCGGGAACGTACCACCTTCGTCCCTCGCTTTGGAAGACACCTGGAAGCAGGCACTTGCCGTCGCGATGATGATGGGGATTCGGCACATCGCCTGGCCGGCGGAGGACGACTCCTCAAGGACCGCGTTCAGGCGGGCCTTGTTGCCAGGAAAATGATCGCCCCAACGACCGCCCGAATCGAGGTTGTCTCATTCGGCGTACTTTGCCCCGGTGTCGGTCAGTCCGGCGCTGCCGGTGCTCACCTGGCGAATGCGCCGCTCGCGCACCTCGGCTTCCAGGTGCTTGCAAAGCTCGGCCACGGACATGACACCCAGGTCGCCCGCCACGCGATCGGTCGCCGCCACGGTGCCGTTGGTCTGCTCCTTCTCACCAACCACCAGCAGATAGGGTACCTTTTCCATCAGGGCTTCGCGCTTCTTGTAGTTGATCTTTTCCGGACGATAGTCGCCGCTGACGCGGAAGCCGGCGGACTTCAGCTCGCCTTCGACCTTCTTGCCGTAGTCGGTGAACTTCTCGCTGATGGTCGCCACCCGCGCCTGCTCCGGCGCCAGCCAGAGCGGAAACGCGCCGGCGAAGTGCTCGATCAGGATGCCCATGAAGCGCTCCATCGAGCCGAACGGCGCGCGATGGATCATCACCGGCCGGTGGGTCTTGTTGTCGGCGCCGACGTACTCCAGCTCGAAGCGCTTCGGCAGGTTGTAGTCGAGCTGCACGGTGCCGAGCTGCCATTCGCGGCCGATGCAGTCGCGCACCACGAAGTCGATCTTCGGGCCGTAGAACGCTGCTTCGCCCTTCTCCGCGGTGTAGTTCATGCCGCGCGAGCTGACGAGCTTCACCAGGGTCTGCTCGGCCTTGTCCCAATCCTCGGCACTGCCGACGTACTTGTTGGCGCCCGGATCGCGCAGGCCAACCCGCACCCGGTAATCGTTCAGGCCCAGGCTGGAAAGCACGAACAGCACCAGGTCGATGTTGGCGCCGACTTCCTGCTCGATCTGCTCGGGAGTGACGAACAGGTGCGCGTCGTCCTGGGTGAAGCCGCGAACGCGGGTCATACCGGACAGCTCTCCGGTCTGCTCGTAGCGATAGACGGTGCCGAACTCCGCCAGCCGGACCGGTAAGTTTCGGTAGCTGCGTGGCTCCGCCTTGTAGATCTGGATGTGGTGCGGGCAGTTCATCGGCTTGAGCAAGTAGCCTTCCTGGTCCTTGAGCCAGCCGAGCAACGCCTGAGCCCGAGAGGTCGCGTCAGTGGCCTTGGGGTAGTCGGGCATCTCGACGTTCATCGCCTGGAGCACATTGGCAACGTAGCGATGCACGGCTTCCAGCTTGTCGTCCTGAGTCTTCGCCTCGGCGTAGCCGGGAACCGCGAACTGGGTCAGTTGCATGAACTGAGCCATGTCCAGTTCCTTCTTCTCGTTGAGCACGCCGGCCGCGAGACGATGCTGCGCCAGGTCCAACGCCGAGCCTGCCGGATGGTGGTACATCGGCGGATACTGCGCGTCGCGGTAGTACGGGAAATGACCGCTGGTGCGATAGAGCTCCAGCCGGCCAATGTGCGGACTGTAGACCGGCTCGTAGCCGCGCTTCATCAATTCGTCCTTGATAAAGCTCTCCAGGATGCCGCGAATGGTCGCGCCCTTGGGCATCCACAGGATCAGGCCGCTGCCGGCGAGCTGGCTGATGGTGAACAGCTTCAACTGTTTGCCAAGCAAACGATGATCGCGCTTCTTCGCTTCTTCGAGCTGGTTGATGTACGCGTCCAGGTCCTTCTGGCTGAAGAACGCGGTGCCGTACAGGCGCTGGAGCTGCTTGCGGTTCTGGTCGTTCTTCCAGTAGGCGCCGGCGATGCTCAGCACCTTGAACGCGCCGATGCGGCCGGCGTGCGGCAGGTGCGGGCCGCGACACATGTCGATGAAGTTGCCGACGCGGTAGAAGCTGATGCTCGGATATTGCTTCAGGTCGTCGTCGATGTGCTCGACCTTGTAGTGCTGGCTCATGTCCTGACAGAGGGCACGCGCCTCGGCGGTGGGCCTCTCGAAGCGCTCGAACGGCTCCGCGGCTTTGACGATCTTCTTCATCTCCTCCTCGATGCGCGGGAAATCGTCCTCGCGGATCGGGGTCGGCGATTCGATGTCGTAGTAGAAGCCGTTCTCCAGCGCGGGGCCGAAGGCGAGCTGGGCGCCGGGAAAGAGCCGCATGACGGCACTGGCCATGACGTGGGCGCAACTGTGGCGCAGCACGGCGAGCGCCTCGGCATCTCGGTCGGTCAGGATCTGGAAGGCGATGTCGCCATTGCCGTCGCTGGGCAGCTCGCGGTCGAGATCGAGGACCACGTTGTTGACCTTGGCCGCCACCGCAGCCTGGGCGAGCCGCTTGCCGATCGATTCGGCAACGTCGCGCGGCCGGGTGCCGGGGGCCACTTCCCGGGTGGAGCCATCGGGCAGTCGCAGAGTCAACATGACAGGGTCCTCCCTTGAAGAGTTCAGCTCACCCCTACAACGGGTGCGCTACCAATCGGACACAGCGTCCGCTGCGGACGTTCGGCGTCCGGGACATCCTACAAGATGAGATGTGACGTGAAAACGGCAGGCGCTTGTCCAACAAGCTGGCGAGCGTCGGGGGGGGGGGCCGACGAGGGGGTGATCAAACGCGGGGGGACGCCCACGCCCCAGCCGGG
>JAIEMG010000164.1 GCA_019752375.1 Gemmataceae bacterium
CACGCCCCGCTCGCCTGGCGCCTGCCTAAGTTAATGGCATTCACGCCGTTCGCGTTAATGTGCGGTCGCGATCCGGCGCCAGCCGCGCCGCACCAGGCCGACGGCCCCAAAACCCAGCATCGACAGCAACGTGACGTACACAATGCGGTCGCCCGCCGTGCTGCCGTTCCAGATGCCGCGCACCGAGCCGACCGCACGCGCGATCACCGGCAGCGATGGGAAGCGGTGACTCTCGGCGTCGTTCGCCAGGTCGCGTTCCGTCAGCGGATACCAGTTCTCGCCCCGCACCCGGCGAAATTCGTCGCACACCATTTGCCGCGAGTAGCCGGTATTGGCCTGGTGCCGCGCCCAGAACTGGGCCCAGAACTCCGGGTCTTCGGTCTTGTCGCCGTCGTATTCGGTCGGCCGTCCGGTATGACCTTCGGTCACCAGGCTGCCCACGTAGTCGCCCTCGGCATAGACCTTGTCGATCTGCTCGCGCACCTCGGCAATGTCCTGCTCGGTCACGACGCCGTTGCTGGTCGCCTTGTAGAACTGCACCGTCACGCGGATGGGGAAGCGATCGTCGCGTTCGATCGGCAGGTTGTCGATCTCGGTGAACGGCCCCTGCACTTTGCCGTGGCCGATCACCGCGGCTTCGACATCGCTGCGACTCCCGCCGACCACGGCGTCCAGGCAGCAAGCCGCCTCGGGCATGCAGGCGAAGCTCGTCGTTCGCGGCTGCACTTTCTGCTTGAGCGGCACCTGGATGAGCAGCACCATGTTCAGGCCCTTCTGGCTGCCTGCCTGCGGGGTCTGCCCGATGGCGCCCTGAAAATCGCTGAGCCGCTGGCCGGTGAAGCTGGCGCGCTCGCCGTTCTGGTTGAAGAACAGCCGCTGTCCCCAGGTCTGGCCGGCGGCAATGCCGTCGCGTTGATTGTCGATGACCGTCATGCTGGTGCCTTCGCGCGTGGCCAGGATGGTCAGAACGGCCGGATCGCCTTTGCGCGACTGGTAATTGAACAGCACCGGGTTGAATTCCGCGATGCCCTGCTTCGGCACGGGGAGAAAACAGGCCTGGGCGCTGACGAGGACGTGCGTGTCGCGGTTGGCGAGCAAGAACGTGTTATCGCCCTTCCACGATTCGGGCCTGGACAGGTGCTTGCGCACGTTCCCCAGGAACTGCCAGAGGCTGACGCGCTGGAGCGACTGGCCTTTCTCATTGCCCACGAGCAAGTGAAACTTGTTGGCGTTGATGTCGGCCGATTGGTCGTCAAAGTTTGGAAAACGGATCACGGGCATGCACGTGAGCTGATATTGTCCCGTGCGCGGGTCGCGTTGCTGCACCTGGATCGTCATGTCGCTGATGTTCGGACCGACCGAGGAGCCCTTGAACCGTCCCGTGTCCTCCCAGGTCACGTTCAGGACATTCAACCCGCGTGCCGCGGAGAATCGCTGGGCCTGGTTGTCGTTGACCATCGCTGCCGTCCGCTCCACCACGGCACGGTAGGCCTCGTAAGCCTGAATGTCGTCGGCCGAAACCGGCGGGCTGGGTTTGGTGGCTTGCACCCGCGGCAGGTCGACGCAGGCAACAATGACCAGGGACGTTGCGGTGATCGCCAGCCAGGCAAAGACGGACTTCATGGCGCTTCCCCCCATTCAAGCGACAGTTCGTGGACATGCTCGCCGAACTCTATGCGCCGTGTTCTGCGGGTGTTGAAGGGAAAAGGAAAAAGTGATCGGGACCTACTCTGGAGAATAAGCCGCTTTGAGGTACCAGGAGGATTTGGCCGGCACAGCCGGCCCTACATGAACTGCGACCTCGTTACCGGGCTCTCTGCCCGGTAACGAGCCAAAATCCGACCGCAACTCGGCATCGGGGAAGCGCAAGATAGGATGGGGCTGTAGCCGCAGGCTTCAGCCTGCGGAATGGCGTCGCAGCCACGGCGGACTCACTCCGCAGGCTGAAGCCTGCGGCTACAGGACCGCGTGATGATCGGTCCGAACGAAGCAGTGTTGGAGAACGAGCCCGCCCTACTCAGACGCTGTCGCCGGCCAGCCAGCCGGTGCTGAAGGCTGCCTGGAAGTTGTAGCCGCCGATCGGGCCGTCGAGGTCGAGCAACTCCCCGGCGATGAACAGATTGGGCACCTTCTTGCTTCGCATCGTGCGGGAATCGACCTCGTCCAGCGCCACGCCGCCCGCGGTCACTTCCGCCCGGCCGAAACCCAGTGTCCCCGTGATCGGCACCGGCAGGCGCTTGACGCACTCCACCAATCGGGCGCGTTCTCCCTTGCTTAGCCCCGTGGCGCGCCGGTCGGCGGGCATGCCAGCGAGAGTGGTGAGCGTATCGCACAGCCGACGCGGCAAGTGCGTCGCCAGGATCCCGGCCAGCTGCTTCTTGCCCGATGCCAGGGCTTCGCCGCGCAGGAACTCATCCAGCACGGTTCCCTCGACACTCGGCAACCAGTCGATTTCCAGGGTCAGCAAGCGCGGCTGCGCGTGCCGGCTGACGACGCGGCTGACGTCCAGGGCGACCGGTCCGGACAGGCCGAAGTGGGCGATCAATAGCGAGCCACGGCGGGCGATCAAGGGCTGCGTCGCTTCTCGGACCTGCAATTTCGCGTCAGGCACGGTGATGCCGCGCAGCCCGGCCACCCAGGCCGCATCGACCGTGACCGGCACAAGCGCCGGCACCGGCTTGACGACCGTGTGCCCCAACGTCTCGACGAAGCCGTAGCCGTCGCCCGTGGTACCACTGCCGGGATACGATTGCCCGCCGGACGTCAGGATCACTTGAGAAGCACCGACGACTCGTTTCGCCGTCGTTACCTGGAACCCGTCGCCGCCGGGACGGAGATTCTGCACCGGTTCGCCCAGGGACAGCACGGCGCCGCTGCGTTCGAGGCGGCGAAGGAGCGCGCCCAGAACGTCGCTTGCCTTGTCGCTCACGGGGAAGATCTTGCCGGTCTCCTCGACCTTGGTCGCAACGCCCTCGCCCTCGAACATCGCGAGCGTCTCGTCCACGCCGAGCGCCGCCAGCGCCGAATGCAGGAAGCGCCCGGGCGGACCGAACGCCGCGACGATGCCGCGGTTATCGGTGGCGTGGGTGATGTTGCAACGCGTCCCGCCGGACATGAGGATCTTGACGCCGGCCCGGCGGTTCTTTTCCAGAAGCAGCGTGCGCCGGCCGCGCTCGGCCGCCCGCGTCGCGGCCACCAGCCCGGCGGCGCCGGCGCCGACGACGACCAAGTCCCACAGCGCTTCGCTCATGCAGCCATCCCCAGCCAACCGATCCCGCGGGTCTGTGAAGAAAACGCCACATTTCTGTTGCGGCCCACAACCCCCGGGTCTACACTACGGAGGAAATCCACTCCTCTTTCCCGGCGCGAACCCCGTTGCGAGGCACGGCCCAATGATGGCCGCGGGGTGAAGTCCAGTCTCGGCGCAGGAGAAAGAGGACTGTGAACCTAGTTTACCCGACGCGGCATATCGGAGGTTCTCGTGCGGCCCTGCCCCCATCGAAAACGAAACGCGGCGCGATCTGCCATTGCGGCGTACTCATGGATTGTGTGGGCGTTGTTGCTGGCCGGTGCGGTCGCCGCAATCGAGGGGTGCAGTTCGACCCCAACGGCCGGACCGACGATTACAAAGCCGCTTCCCTCGAATCGATTTCCGCCCACGTCAATGCCGGAGCAGGGTTCCTGAGTCGATCGAACACCAACGACGGGATCGCGCGGAATGATCCGCCCTTGCCACAGGTCTCATCGCGGAGGATGCAAAACATGACGTCCCATTCGCGCCGGTCGGGTTTCTCTCTGATTGAACTCCTGGTCGTCATCGCAATCATTGCGATCCTGGCTGCCCTGATCATGTCGGGGGTGCAAAAGGCGCGCACCGCCCGTGACAAGGTGTACTGCGTCAACAACCTCCGGCAGATGGGCATTGGCCTGCACAGCCATCACAGCCAGTACGGCGCCTTTCCACCAGGATGCACCGGCGGGGCTGCCCCGCAGTGGCAAGCCTGGATGGCCAAGATCCTGCCCTTCATCGAGCAGGATAATGTCTGGAAGCAAAGCAAGGCAGCCTACGCGTCGGGAGCTTGGCCCTGGGGCGATCCGCATCCGCGCGACCTCGTTCTGTCGATTTATACTTGTCCGATGGAGAAACGCGTCCTTCAAGCGCAATATGCCCAGGGCGTGAGGATCGCGCTAACATCGTATCTAGGCGTTAACGGCACCAATCATTCGGCGAATAATGGGGTGCTGTACAACATTACGCCGGTGCGGTCGATGGACATCACGGACGGCCCCAGCAACACGCTGATGGTCGGGGAACGCCCGCCGAGCGCTGACATGATCTA
>JAIEMG010000269.1 GCA_019752375.1 Gemmataceae bacterium
TTGATCTGGCCAAGGAATTTACAGCATTCGCCCGATTGAGTCATCGTCAAGATGCCTCTTTTGATGCTAAAGACTCGATAAACCCTCAGAATTCGCATCAGGCGACTTAACACTCGGGTGGTTCTCAGTCCGTCTGCCACGAAGTGCCGAGCGCTGGAAGACCGAGAGCGCAAGCGTTCGCGTAACGTCTCGTTTTCGCGTCCCTTTCCCGCCAGGAACGCGGCCGCCCAGACCGCCTTGAGCCAGAGGATGCGCTCATCGGCGCCCCGGAATGCCAGCCGGAGGCAAGCAAAGGCCTGCTTGCCGTTCATGGTTTTTCTGCCAGGTCCATCGCAACCGACGGGAGAATAAGCAAGATTCGTGTAACGCCTCCGCGTTCTTTCTCGGATGGAGTTTAGTAGGCCGGCGGAATCCGTGCGCCACCGCCGTCTCTCCCTGGAGAGACGCTGCGTTTGCCGCCGGTTTGTCACCGCCCTTCCGGAGAGGCCGTGTCATGCGTCCTTGTGTCCTTCTCGCGTTGCTCAGCCTGGTCTTCGTGCTGGAAGCCGCCCCACCGCCCGTTGCCGCGAATGTCGACGAACAGATGCTTGAGGCTCATGGCGTGTCGACCACCGACGCCGCGCTGCTGGAGTTCTTCCGCGCCCGCACGGCGACGACCGCTAGCCGACAAGAGATCGCCCGCCTGATTGCGCAGCTCGACAGCAATCAGTTTCCCGCGAGGCAAGAGGCAACCCGGAAGCTGATCGAGCATGGACCGCCGGCACTGTCAGCGCTGCGTGCGGCGACGGTGGCCAACAGCCTGGAGGTCACGCGCCGGGCGGAGCACTGCATCGCGGCCATCGAACGCAGCATGGTCTTCAGCATTCCCTTGGCCGCCGCACGCCTGCTGGCGGCGCGGAAACCCGACGGCGCGACCGAGGTGTTGCTCGCGTACCTGCCCTGTGCCGACGATGCGTTGGCAGAGGAGCAAATTATCTCGGCCTTGGCCGAGGTGGGCGTGCGTGACGGCAAACCCCACGAGGCACTGGTGAAGGCCGCTACGGACACTTTGCCGCTGCATCGCGTCACCGCGGCTACTGCCCTGGCCCGTGCCGTAGCACCGGAGTATCGCGCGGCCGTCCACAAGTTGCTGGTCGACTCCAGTCCGCGCGTCCGCCTGACTGCCGCGCGATCCCTCTTGCTCGTCAATGACAAGGCAGCCGTTGCCGCCTTGCTGGACGTCCTGGTCGACGCTCCGGCCAGCGAGGCACGCCAGGCCGACAACCTCCTGTGCATGATCGCTGGCAAGCGCGTCGCTCCGCTGGACCTTTCCAGTCCCGATGTGCTGGGCGTCCGCCGCAAGAGCCGCGATGCCTGGGCGGAATGGTGGAAGGCCAAGGAAGTGGGCGTCGATCTCGGTCGTCTCAAACTCGACGAGGCGCTCGATCCCTCGTTGACCAAGCTTGTGGACCGCTGCACGGATGTCGTCCGCAACCACGTCTTTGGCAACGTGATTGACGGCAAGTCCAAGTACCGCGCTCAGATCGCTGCCATCATGATCGCGGTCCATGCCCAGAGCGGTCCGCAGGGCGCTGCCTCCTTTCGCCGCGCCACTCTGCGCAATGCAGCACTGAAACTCCTGTCCCACTTGAAGGCGAACGAGCGCCGTGAAGCCCAGCGGATCGTTCAGAGTTTGCCCTATCTTCATCCCGACATGGGTGCCGCCCTGGGCACCGTCACTTTGCTAGACCGGTATGCGGACGTGGAGGAACTGATGCACCAGTTCCGCAACACCCGCGGCGGCGGTATGGGCACCGAGATGCAGTTGGAAAAGCTGGCCGCCGTCGCGCAACGTCAAAAAGCTCTGGCACCGGCAGACCTCCATGATGAGTTGGAGCTGTCCGGGCTGCACCTTGCTCACGTTGCGGACGCCATCCGCGATTACAAGCCCGGCAATAAGCTTGCGAAGGATTGGCCGAAACACGTGGATGAAGCACAGCAGGCAGGCCTCGCGCTGGCCACGGCCGTGCGCGCCAGGGACGGCAAAGCCGCCGCGGCCGCCGTGATCCGGGTCGATCGCGCCTGTCAATCCTGCCACGAAAAGTTTCGCTATTAATGCCTGGAGCTTCGGCCGCAACCTGATGGGTGGCAAACCGCCGCGTGGATTGCCGGCTGAAGCCGGCTGGCGACTGACCAGGGCCCACCACTGAAGGTCGTGGCAGACGGGGAGCCGGCTGAACGGTAAGCAGAGCAGCACACTCTCGCCCCGCTTGATAGACGCCCTCCGTATTCGCTGATCCACTACACCGATACGCATTCGCCTTGACTCGTTCGTGGTGATCGGATTACCGCCCACTCCCCAGTCGCCGCTCTTGCAAGCTGGCCGGGTCGGTGTACCAAAATCAGGATTACGCCCTGATGCACCGTCCTGGGTGACGCCGACTGCGATTCTCGGGACGTCCTATGTCACTGTCGGCAACCAGCCGGTCACGTTAGGATCCGCGCAAGAATCACTTGTGCAATTCCGGTAGGACGGATTTCCAATCCGTCCGGTTTTCTCTGGACGGATTGGAAATCCGTCCTACGTGCAATTGTTCAACTTATTGTTACGCGGCTCCTTAGGGGCTGCTGGGTACTCGACCTGATACTGGACTGACTCGACTTCCCCGACATCCGCCGCGCTGGGGAAAGTTTCCTGGGCCGGCAAGTTACGACACGCGCTGTCCTCGTAGCCACCGGGGAATTGTGCTGGATAGCCGACAGGCGGGAGTCTTGCGAAGACGGCCAAAGATGTGTGTTCCTGGGCGGTCGCAACCTCGTGGAGAGCATCCTCTGTTCCGTGCGGCCATTCATCGGGAGGGACTACCGTTGGGTTTACGACGCCTGTGTCACTGGGACGTTCAGGGTGTCCCCACCCCCGACTTCGAGTTCGCCGTCGAAAAATTGAGCCACCTGTGGTTGCTGTCGGAAGACGGTAAGGATGACTGTGTCGTGCCTGTTCCAGGCTGACATGGTCGCGGAGAGGAACGCAATCCGACGGCCTCGACCGCCGCAGCAACGACCACTGCCGCGGCTGGTGTCGTGGACTCGGTGCTCAGGAAGAAGGAGCCGCAGGCATGGACATCCAGCGCTACCCAGGCAACGCAGCCGGCCGAAGTCGTGCGGTCGCCTTCGACAACTTGGTCTGGGTGCAGCTGCTAATTCTACAGGATGAGCTTGAGTAGCAGATGCCCTGTTTTTCAGGGTCTTCTCAAAGCTCGT